>JADLEU010000225.1 GCA_020845955.1 Anaerolineales bacterium | reverse complement strand
GCCGATGGCGCCCCGCGCCTGCTGGTCCTCGCCCGCGCCGTCTGAGACGCGGGCGGGAACACCCGCTCCCCGGCTGCCGTCCTAGTCTTGCTTCGGCAACCGCCCAGTCTACCTCATCGCCAGCCAGGACGATCCCGCCGCCTATGCCAGCGCTCAGGCCATGGAAAGCGAGTTGCCGGCCGGCGAGGCCTTCTACTACCAGAGCGCCGGCCATGGCACGCGGATGTTCAGTAACCCCGATCTGGCGACGCGCTTGACCAGTTGGCTGGCGGTCCAGATCGGCGAAGCTAAGGGCCGATCAGCCCTCGCCTCTCACAACGAACACGGGCCGCCGCAGCGCCGAGATCACGTGGTCGGCCATGTCCTCGAGCAAGGTGGGCCGCACCGGCCCCAACCCGGCGGGCGCGTCGGGCGTGGGGTGGCCGCCGATGACCACCAGTTCATAATCGCCTTCGCGCGCTTCGGCCACGATCTCGTCCAGCACCAAACCGTGCCGCAGCTTAGGCCGCACCTCCACGGCCGCCCCGCCGTCCTGGGCACGCGCCAGCTCCAGGGCGCTCGCCAGGTGCTGGCCCTCGCGGGTCTGCCGGATGATGGCTTCTTCCGCTGTCTCGTTCAACTGCTCCAGCGGCGCCTCGGCCGACAGCGCCAGTTGCGACATGACGTGCAGCACCGTCAGTTCAGCGCCCAGCCAGCGCGCCAGGCGCCCACCCCAGCGAATGGCGCGCTCGCCGCGGGTCCCGCCGCTGGTACAGGCCAGCACGCGGCCCCCTGCCGAGATCGGGCGCGGCGGTCCTTTGACGAGCAGCACCGGCACCCGGGCGTCGCGCGCCAGTTGAGCCGCCATCGAGCCCAGCGCCAGCCGTCGCAAGCCGCGCCGTCCGCGCGACCCGGCCACGATGACGTCGTACTCGCCTTCGGCGCTTTCGGCCAGCAGCGCCTCCGCCCGCGGCTCTGGCCGCCGCCGCACCTCGGCTGGAGCGGCCAGCAGCGCCTGCGCCGCCGCGATCGTCTCGGCCGCCTCCGCCGTCCTGGTCAGCAGCGTCACGTCAGCCCCGGCCGCCGCCGACAGGCGCGCGCCGAGCCGCAGCGTGAACTCGCCCAGCGCCCCCGCCTCGACGAAGATCAAAAAGCGCATGACGCCTCTCTCCTGCTAGCGGACGAACATCAGCGCTGCCGGCACGGCCACGATCAGCGCCAGGAAGACCGCCAGGCTGCGCCGCGACTTTCCGATGGACTGCACGGCGCGCAGCACGGCCCGCTCGTAAGGCGCGTAGGCCAGCAGCAGGATGGCAAGCGAGACCAGGGCCACGCTGAGCATCTCCACCAGCACCACCGTGAACGCCCGTGGGTTGTTCAGCAGCAGCGCGGCCACCAGCGTGTCCACGAAGGTGGTGATGTTGGCGCCCATGATGTACGGGATCACGTTCTCGCGCCGGATGTAGCCGCGCACCGACAGCGGCACCAGCATCGACAGCGACACCGAGACCGACATGGTCACGCTCGTGATCGCCAGCCCCAGCCCGAAGGTCACCATTGGCCGGTAGAGCAGCCGGGCCATGCCGCTGAAGGCGCCTTGCTTGAGGCGCATGTCGGGCAGGGCGTGGTCGATCAAGCTCAAGCTGTACCACAGCACGCCGAACCCGATGACAAAGACAGCCCAGTGCGGCAGGCGCGCCTCGGCGAACGCCACCACCGGCCCGAAGACCCCGTCGAGGATCGAGACCAGCGCCTGGCCCGCGGGCGGCTGCAGCCAGTCGAACGCGCCGCTGGTCAGCATCCAATAGCCCAGCCCCAGGGCCGGAACGTGGACCGCGGCCGTGATGACGAATGACAGCAGCCCCATGGCCAGGCTGCCCTGGCGCTCGTGGCCGCGCAGCGTATAGACAAAGCCGATGGCCAGCACGATGAACGCCGCTCCCAGGCGGCTGCCGGTGATCATGGCGAAAGCGCCGAGCGCATCCAGTGCCTCGGCATCAAACAGCGTCAGCGCGGTGGCCGCTACCGGCGACCCCGACAGCGCCACGTAGGCGAACAGCCAGCCAAACCCCAGCGCGTTGGCGCCGTTCTGCACCGCCAGGCCCTCGCGCACGAACGGCACCAGGGCGCGCGCACCGCTCCTGAGCAGCTGCAAGGCCAGGATGAAGAGCAGCAGCGACAGGGCGAACAGCCCGATCTTGCGCCAGTTGACGCGCGGGCGCGCGGGGTGGGGCTCGCCGCCTGGGGCACTCACAGCTCGCCGGCGCTTTCACGGGCCAGCCGCTCGAAGTAGTCCGCCAGGTAGCGATGGCGCTCGGCGGCCAGGGCCCGCGCGCTGGCCGTGTGCAGGCGATCCTTGATCCGGCTCAGCTTGAACAGGAACTCGTGATAGGGGGTGTGCGGTTCCCCCGGCTCCTTTTCGCCGGTGGCCTTGAACTTCTCGGATGGCGCGCCGGTCAGCGGCTGGCCGGCCAGCGCCGCGTAAGCCACCGCCCGCGCAACGCCGATCGCGCCGAGCACGTCCAGTTTGTCGCAGTCGAAGAGGATCTTGGCCTCCAGGCTGGCCGGCGCCTCGCTGCCACGAAAGCGGTGCGCGCGGATGCAGTGCAGCACGGCCTCGATCCGGTCCGCGGGCCAGCCCTCGGCGGCCAGCGCCGCCCGTGCTACTTCCGCCGAGGCCGCCTGGTGCGTGGCCCGCCCGCTGCCGCCGCCGGCGGCCCCGGCCGCGTCGTGCAGCAGCACCGCGGCGCGCAGCACTTCCATGTCGGCGCCCTCGGCCGGGCCGATGCGCTCGGCCAGCCGCAGCACCCGCTGGATGTGGTCGAAGTCGTGCACCGGATCGGCCGCCTGGTAGAACTGGCGCGCCTGCTCAAGCGTGGGCATAGGAGATGCGTCAGGTCATGAGGGCGAGGGCTGCCCCGCGTCATCGGGGAGAATTGGATGGCTGGCGAGTTGTGTGACTGTGTTCGTCACCTCGCGAAGCCTCTTCAGCAGCCTATTGAACTCTCGCGGTGTTGGCAACTCAGCCAATATCGAATCGCTGTGAGCGATCCGATTCCTTAGGCCCTGCAGTTGGTTGAAAAACCTTTCGCCCTCGCGTTTGCCCTCGAAGGGCAGGGCAGTGAGCACGGTCGGCTCGCGTAACAACATGATGGTCTTGTCGATGAATTGAGTCGCCCGCAACACCTGCTCAGGCCGAATATCCTCCTTCCCAAATCGTTCGCGGCATAGGTCAAGCGCTTTCCGATATCGATTGGGGGATAGCCGGTCAAGTTGTACTTGAATACCAGGAGGCCAAGCTGTGAATAGGCGTATACATTCAGCCTCCAGGCCAGTGATCAGTGCAAAGAGACAGAGCTTGACCGGTAAATGATCAAGGTCGAGAAAAGACACCACATGTGTCAAGTCATTGCCAGTCAGCACAAAGAAGAAGAAGTGCTGCTCGAAAAGCGGGATCAGGTCCAGGAGCGGCAGATTTCCCGCAACGATTTGATCGGGCGTAATTGGGTTGCAGTATCGTCCAGCCTGACCGGTGCTTGGGCCATCAGGCGTGTCAACCATGTCGTCAAGGGCGAGGTAGCCGAGGATCTTTTGCTCGTCGCGAATCAAGGCAAACCAGTTTTCACCATCTGCTGCGTCTTCCATGATGGCGGAATGAACATCCGCGACCGACCATTGGGGCGGAGCCGATGTCCGGAGTGGGTCAGCAATGTCGATGGCCTGAAACGCCGTGGCGATGGTTTCATAGTGGACGGAGGGATCTGGTCGCATACTTTTTCTGCTGGCTGGAGGTTTAGCCCATGGCCACTACCAGCGCCATGGCGTGCTCGTGGGTGTGGCTCAGGCTCACCGACCACTCGGCCAGGCCCAGGCTCTGCGCCACCGCCTGGGC
>JADLEU010000224.1 GCA_020845955.1 Anaerolineales bacterium | reverse complement strand
TCGTCCGGCGGCTCGCCGGCGGGGACAGCGGCCGTGGGCATGGCCGGCGCGCCGGCCACGGGCAATTCCATCAGCGGGCCCGAGAGCGAGCCGACGCCCGCCGGCACCCAGCCAGGCGGGCTGGACGCGATCTGCAGCCAGTTGCCATAGCGGTCACGCCCGGTGACGCCGACCACGGCCGGCCTGAAGAGCGAGGCCAGGCGCGTGGCCGACCAGCTGGGGGCGGCGCGCACGTAGGCGCTGTTGACGGTGAGCGTCAGTTGCTGGCGGACGGGTCCGGCCGGGGCGGCGGCGGGCAGGCTGTCGACCAGCGGCGTGGGTCCGGGCGTGGGCGTCACGCGCGGCGCGCCGGGCAGGCTGGTGGGCGCGGGCGCGACCGCCGCGGCGCCCAGCACGGGCACATCGGCCAGCCGGCCGGCCACGTCGCCATAGCTGACCGGGATCCAGGTGCCTTTGTTGGCGGCGGTATAGGCCAGGCTGACCCAGGCGCTGTCGGCGGTGCGGCCGGTGACGGCGTAGGTGCCGCCCTGGAAGACCGAGTAGGTGCGCGCGGCCGCCAGGTCGGGGGCGGCCCGCAGGTAGGCGCTGGAGACGGTGACGGTAAAGAGGGCGGCGGCCTGCGCCCGCAGCGGCGCGGCCCGGCCCCATACGGCCGGCAACAACCCGATCACGACGATTCCGCTCAGCAAGCCCTTTCGCATTTGCCAGATAACTCCTTGACGATAACGGCCGAGGGCGCAGCACGCGCCAAGGCTATTGTACCGAAAACCGAGGGAAGGCGCCGTAGGACATCGGCGGGGGGCTAAAGCGGTCTCCGCTCGCGTGTCCGGCATGCCTTGCACCGCCCCCGCCTGCGCGCTGCTAGGCGGGTATGGGCCGGGCAGCTTCAGCCTGGACGGCTGGATCAGCGCGGCGCTGTTCGCCGTGTTCACATTGGTGGGGCGCGCCGTGGCGCTGCGCGCGGAGGCGGCCGGGAGGCGGGCGTGCCGGCGCGTAAGAGCGTGGTCCGTTCGGGCGCGAATACCCGCTGCCCCGCTGGGCACACAGCGCCGCCAGGGGCGGCTGGCAAGCGCTCGGGGGTCTATAGGCCGAATTTGCCTTGAACCGCTCCGCCGTCCTCGCGCTGCGCTTGCTTGAACGTGCTCACGTTGGGCGGCAGCTTGACTTCCGCCCCTTGAAGCAGGTCGGCCACCGTCAGGATTTGCACCCTCGGGTAACTGCGCTGGCCCACCGGGGGCTGATAGGTTCCAGCCGTGGCCGCTTCGGTCAGCATCGGTCTGCTGGGTGGTTCCAGCGTCAAGAAGATGCCCATGGCTGCCTTCTCCCGGTCGAGGGCGCCCACCAGGTCGCGAATGTCGCCCACCTTTACCCCGCCTGATTTCACCTGCGCCAGCGCGCGCTTCGGCTTGCCGCTGTTGTCGTCCATGAACGTGATGACACCATCAATCCCCCGATCGCTACCCTTCTTCCCGCGCTTACTGCCCTCCTGCCCGCCCAACGGCCGCGCCTTGATAAGCGACAGCGCCCACCACTGGAACTGGTAGCGGTCGTCGTGCGCCAACTGCTCGGCGGATGGCAGGTCCTCCGGCTCACCAACCACGCGATAGGCCGCGTCGGGGAACATAGCGGCAAGGCGGTACTTCAGCAGGGCGATGGACAGATGCGTGATGTCAATCCCAATCCAGCGCCGCCCCAGTTTCTGCGCCGCCGCAATCGCCGTCCCGCAGCCGCAGAACGGGTCCAGCACCACGTCGCCGCGATTGCTGCTGGCGTTGATGATGCGCTCCAACAGGGCCAGTGGCTTTTGAGTTGGGTAGCCGAGGCGCTCCGCCGCTTGCGAGTTGATGAACGGAATGTCATCCCAAATTGTCGTTACTGGCGTCCCCTGCATCTCGTCCAAGTACCGCTTGTAGCGTGGCATACCCGACTTCGTGTAAACAAGCCTCCCCGCGTCGTGCAGTGATTGCATCTTGTCCTTCGTCCATCGCCAAACGCGTGTCAACCCCTGCCATTCGTAGGTAAGGTTTGGCCGATCCTTATTCGGGTTGGTGCAGTCACTCAGTGTGTAGCGTCGGCCGGTGCCCTCTTCAACGTTGGAATAGTGGCTATCCAGATAATCCTCATCATAGCCTCGATACTGCGCATGCCAAATAGGGTTGTCCCCATTGCCATAGAACAGCATTACATCGTGCGTTGACGGGTACCGAGTGAAGGCGTGGCCCTTGGGGTCGGCTCGCCGCCAGATAATCTCGTTCCGAAAATTCTCTGACCCAAAGATAGTGTCGAGCACCACCTTGAGATAGTGGCTGGCCGTCGGGTCACAATGCAGGTACAGGCTTCCAGTAGGCTTCAACACCCGGCGCAGTTCCACCAACCGGGCGGCCATCATCACCAGGTAGGCCATCATCTGGTTCGGGCCGATGAACTCGCGCAGCGCCGCCACCATTCGGCTGATCCCCTCGGGCGCCAGCGTGACGAGCTGGTGATAGGTCTGCTCGGCGGTCTGGTTCCAGTGCCAGGTGTCTTCAAAGGCCGTGATCTGCGCCGCTGCCTCCTCTCCCGTCTCCTCTCGAAACAGCACGTTGTAAGACCGGTTGGAATTGAACAGTGGGTCCAGGTAGATCAGGTCCACCGTCTCATCCCCGATGTAGTCTCGGAGAATGGGCAGGTTGTCGCCGTAGAACAGGGTGTTTTCGGTGATGTCGCGTGGCATGGTCCTTCCCTTGGGAGGAAGTGTAGCCAGGCCCAGCGGCCTGTCAATTGGCCGGCGGGCAAAGAGAAGGGCCGCGTGATATGATAACTCACACGGCCGGCAACGGCCGGAGGCCTGGCGCGCGGCGCTGGAAGGCGCGGGCAGCGCGCGATCGGCGCGGCGCATCCACCGCCGGGCCGGCATGCGCGGCGGGCTGTTCGCCAACGCGCTGCCGCGCGAAACCGGCCACGCGCTGACGGCCGGCTGGCGCCGCGGCCGCGGCCGTTGCCAAGAGCGCGCCAACGGCGGAGCGCCCAGAGCGAGGCCGGCTTGCCGTGGGCCGGCGGAGAGCGAGTCTATCGATGCCCCCTGACCGACCCACCCCAGCGCGCGGCGGACCGGCCTTTCTGTTCGACCTGGATGGGACGCTGGTCGACAGCGTCTATCAGCACGTGCTGGCCTGGCGCGAGGCGCTGGAAGAGGCCGGCATCGAGCTGTCGGTGTGGCGCATCCACCGCCGGATCGGCATGAGCGGCGGGCTGTTCGTCAACGCCCTGCTGCGCGAGACCGGCCACGCCGTCACGGCCGACGAAGCGGCCCGGCTGCAGCAACTGCACGCCGCCGCCTACGCCCGGCTGGCGCCGCAGGTGCGGCCGCTGCCAGGAGCGCGCGCGCTCCTGGACTATCTGAGCGAGGCCGGGGTGCCGTGGGCAGTGGCCACCAGCGGCCGGCTGGCAAGCGCAAAATCCACGCTGGATCTATTGGGCATCGACGCCCAGGCGCCCATCGTGACCCGCGACCTGGTGCAGTATGCCAAGCCCGATCCCGACCTGTTCCTGGCCGCGGCCGAGCGGCTGGCGGTCGACATCACCCAGTCGGTGGTGGTCGGCGACAGCGTGTGGGACCTGCTGGCCGCGCGGCGGGCGCGGGCGTTGGGGGTGGGGCTGCTCTCGGGCGGCTATGGGCTGGACGAGCTGCAGGACGCGGGCGCCTACCGCGTTTACCAGGACCCGGACGACCTGCTGCGACACCTCGACGAAGTGGGCGTGCGGGTGGCGCAATAAGCAATGATCTCAATCGCCAACGCCAGGGCGCTGCGCGCCGCCGGGCTGAGCTGGCAGCCGGCGCAGCTCGACTTCTTCGCCCTCCCCGAGCACGGCCTCGACGAGCGGCTGTTCGTCATCACCGATCTGCCGGCCGCGCTGGCCCGCATCCAGGGCCAGGCGATGATGACGTTCGAGGGCGCGGTCGAGTGGGCGCTGGACTACGTGGCGGCCGGCGAGGCGCTGTGGATGCCGACCGAGAGCCAGCTGCGCGACCTGCTGACGGCGCGGCTGCCGGCCGAGCCGGCGCCGGACCTGGCGCTGACGGCCACGCCGTCTGGCTGGCGTTGTGCCCTCAGCCTGGGCGGCCGGCGCCTGAGCTGCGAGGCCGCGGACGCCAGCGACGCCTACGCGGCGGCGCTGCTGGAGGCGCTGCGGGCCAGCGGCTGAAAGGCGCCGGCCCGCAGCGCCGTTGCCGGCCTCCGCCTGACCACGCCAGCGGGCAGCCGGCCCAGCCCCCACGCCGAGCAAATCCTTCACAGCGGTATCCGCTCGCGTGTCCGGCATGCCCCACACCGCCCCCCCCCCGGGGTTGATCCGTTGATCCGTTGATACCGCCCCCGCCGGCGCGCCCCCGGGCCCGCGGCCGGGAAACACCTGCCCCCCCCTGCAACCCTGGCCACACCTGCCCTGGCGGGCGGTGCCAGGGAGCCCGCCAGGGCGGGTGTGCCCCGCGGGGGCGGTGCAGCGGGCGGTGCCAGGGGGGCGTGCGGGCTTTGCAGGGCCACGGTCCCCGTGGGGGTCCGTTGACCATCCGTTGATCCGTTGCCCATCCGTTGACACCGTTGACGCCGAATCCGCGCCTTATACGCATCAGGAACTTGCCCGAGCGCCTGGCCCGGTGGAGCGCTGCCAGGCCTGGCAGGTCAGAGCAGAAACAACGCAGCCGCCGCGCCGCTTTACGAGAAAGCGGCGCGGCGGCTGGTTCGCCGATCGGATGGATCGCGGCGCGCCTGATCCGGCGCCTAACCGGCGCCGTACTGCTCGCGCGCGAGGGGCAGTAGGCCGGCGCGTTCCAGGCGGTCGAGCGGCGCGCGGAAGGTCACCTGCACCACGCCCGGGTTCCGGCCGATCTCGATGGCGCCGGTGAGGGTGGCGCGGTTCTTGACTTCGGGCACGCTCATCCCCAGCAGGTCGGCGGCGCGCTGCAGGCCGTTGTCGGTGGCGGCATTCAGATCCGGCCCGGTGCCGACGACCGAGATGGGCGCCGACTCTTCCAGCTCGTCCAACCCCCATTGCCGGGCCACGCGCAGCGCCCGGGCGCGCTCGGCCTCCGAAAGCGGCCGCGCCAGGAAGGGCAGGTCTTCCAGCACCGGGAACAGCAGCGGGCCGTCGATCTTCAAACCCTTGAGCACGTGGACCTGCAGGGTGACGGCGCCCGCGACGTCGGCGGTATGGCCGGCGATCTCGCCGTCGCCCTGCAGCGCGTGCATGTCGCCCAGATAGACGCCGCCGCCGGGCGTCTTCACCGGGCAGATCAGGATGGCGCCGGCGCGCACCGCGTCGATGTCCATGTGCCCGTCGGTGCGGTGCGCGGCGAGCTGCTCGGCGGTCAGCGCATACTCGTGCGGCGCGCCCACTAGGAAGGCGCCAAAGTCGCCGGCATTGTGCGAATCGGGGATGGGGTGCGAGGGCGTGGTGCCGAGCTGGCCCATGAAGGGCCGCATGCGCGCCACCAACCCCACCAGATCGTGCGGCGCGAAGGCCAGGATGGGGTTCTGCGCCGAGCGCTCGGGCAGGGCCGCGTAGTGGCGGGCGTCGCGGGCGATCTCCTCGGCGGCGGCCTGCGGCAGGGTGACGCCCAGGGTGTGGTTGCCGTCGAAGGCGATGGTGTAGCCGTTGGTGAACGTAAAGGGCGTGGCGTCTTCGCCGCAGTTGTCGCAGCGCACGGCGGTCTGGCCGATGCCCTCCAGGTGGGTGGCCGGGTACAGGGTGCCGCACTTGGGGCAGCGGCCGGCCACGTACGGGTCGCCCAGGAAGCGGCCGCTCATCACCTGGTCGTTTCCCGAGGCCGTCGCCAACGAGGTGACGGTGATGTCCTGGATGCGGATGGCGATGGCGTCGCCGACCTCGGCACCGGCCACGGCCACCGGGCGCGTCACCTCGTGCCCGCCGCGGATGGCGGGGGTGATCATCGGTCCCCAGCAGCCCGGCGCGGTGTTGGCCACGATGTGGCCGCCGTCCTTCACCGGGCCGAGCATGGGCTGGGCCGGATCGAGCACGCCGTTGGTGAACTGGTCTACGAACACGGTTTGGTGGGCGGTGACGCGCTGCGCGCCGTCGGCGGGTCGGGTGCGTTCCACAGGCTCGGCAATCATGGCAACCTCCGGGGGGGATAAGGGGGAACGGATCGATGCGCGGGCGGCCAGGGACTGCCGCCCGAAACGGGCATCAGCAGGGCCACTTCCTGCCCGGCGGCCAGCGGGGCATCGGCCGCGACGGTCTGCCCGGCAATGACGGGGATGGCCAGGGCCAATCGCTGGGCGGCGCGCGGGTGCTGCCGGCGCAGGTCAGCCAGCAGGTCGGCGACCGTGGCGCCCGCGGGCAGGAGGACGGCCAGGCGGGCGGCGCCCAGGTCGTGCGCCAGCCCCCCGCCCACGCGCACGGGGATGGTTAGGCCAGTCATTCTGAGGACCAGTATAGGCGCAGCGGAGAGGCAGTTCAAGTAGGGGCCGCCGGGCACTGGCGGCCAGCGCTCTCACGATAGCGCGCCTGGTAACAGCCCAGAGGGCGAGCCAGGCGGATGTGCCGATCCGGAGCGGCGCGGCCAGCAGAGCACGCGACGCGGCTAGGCGGGCACGCGCTCGGCCGGCGCCGCCTGGCGCTCGAAGGCCTTCGGCAGGCCGGCCGCCCAGGCCCGGATGAGGGGCCAGTTGCGCTGGTCGCCGGCCCGCGCCTGGACGATGAACAGCACGAAGAGCATGGCCCACCACGTCAGGCGGCCGAACTCCAACCGGCCGCCGAAGATGGCGAGGCCGGCCGGTTTGGCCGGGCGGACGGCCCCCAGGATAGGCCGGACGTAGTTGGACACCTGGGCGTAGCGCTCACGGAAGCTCAGGCGCCCGGGCCGCTCGGGCGGCTTGAGCAGGCTGGCATCCACCTGCACCGGCACGCCGTCCACGCTGGTTTCGCCGGTCTGGGTCAGGCTCATGGCCATGATGAAGACGGCCAGGGGCGTGTGCCGCAGGGCGCGGCGGTGCCGCTTGAGGAACCCCAGGGCGGCGCGATGCCAGCCCATGATCATCGGGCCGCCGACCACCACGCCGGCGTAGCCCGCCAGGTCTTTGACCGCGTCGAGCGGCCGGACGTCCGCCACGTGGCCCTGCTGGACCAACTCGTCGCCGATAGCCTGGGCCACCTCGACGGTGGAGCCCGCGTAGGTCGCGTAAGTCACCAGGAAGCGCTTCATCCCGGGCCTTCCTTAAATCAAATCAACAACAGGCGCCAGCCTCACCCCTGAGGCTGGCGCCGGCGGGCGCTAGTTGACGCTCTGGAAGCCGAGCGCGCGGGTCACCACCCGCATCAGCGCGTGGCCGGCATCGGGGTTGAGGTACTGGTTGGGGCACGTGCCGGGGATGACGGCGATGCCGTTCTCGCGGCAGACGCGCACCGCCTCGGGCGAAACGCTGCTGATGCCGCTCGCCAGGCCGGGTTTGGTGCCCATGACGCAGTGCATCCAGACGTGCTTGATGCCCAGCTCGACGCACTGCTGGACGATCTGGTCGGTGACTTTGGGACTGGCCAGGATGAAGACGGCCTCGGGCTTCTGGGGAATGGCCTTCAAATCTGGATAGCAGGGGTCGCCTTCAAAGATGGAGAGGCGCGGGTTCACCGCGCTGACGGTGTAGCCGGCCGCCTTGAACTTGCGGTAACCCAGGTTGCAGCCGGTGTCGCGCTTGTCGGAAACGCCCACGACGGCGATCTTCTTCTGCGCCAGGAAATCCCGCACCAGGGTGTCGATCTTAGCCATAGGGGCTCCTTTCTCTTCCGCACCCTATGACTATAGAGACGGCCTGCCCGGCCCGGCTAGTGACATTTGTCCGTTATCTGGATTGAGAATATCCGTCCTTGGAAAGAGGGTCAATCTCGACCGCCCGCACCTGACCCCGGTGGACGACGTCGTCACGCTGCTCGTCTACTCCGGCCGCGGCAGCGACGTGGAGCCCGTCATCGTGGACGGCCGAATCGTGGTGGCCGGCGGGTGCTAGCGCTGGCCGACGAAGCCGAGATCGTGCAGCAGAACCGGGCGCGGGGGGACGAGCGCTGCCGGGCGAGGCAGGCCTTTGACCTGCCTCGATCCTCGCCTGGAAGCGGGACGGTTGACAGCGCCCACGTTCACGCGTAAGGTAGTATTTGCACCCTAAACATCGTTAAGCAACGCTTTCTATGGACTCCACCCTGGTCGACAGCATATTCTCGCCACCGTGATCGGCCAACGTATCCGGCAGCGTCGCAAAGAGCTTGGCCTCAGCCTGCGCGAGTTAGGCGCGCGCACCAGGCTGAGCGCCGGTTTCTTGAGCCAGGTCGAAAACGACAAGGTCGCGCCCTCGATCAACTCACTGCAGCGCATCGCGGCGGCGCTCGATGTGCCCATGTTCCGCTTTCTCGACGGCGCCGAGCAAGCCAGCCCCGTCATCCGCGCCGCCGAGCGCAGCGCCTTTTGGCTGCGCGGCTGGAACACCAGCTACGACCTGCTCACCGGCCCCGGGCTGCGGGCCTTCATGTCGGTCCTCATCCGCGTCCAGCCCGGCTCGCGCGTCAGGGCCGAGCAGCTCATCCGCCCGACGGAAGAATGGATGCTGGTGCTCGAAGGCCAGCTCATCATCCAGCTGGACGCCGAGACCCATACGCTCGACCCCGGCGACACGATCTCGTATCGGGGCGCCAGCCTGCGCTATTTTGCGGCGGGCGGCAGCGCGCCGGTGTTGGTGATCTGCTGCATCGCGCCGCCCGTGCTCTAGGCCCGCTCAGCCAACCGGCCCGCCCGCCACGCGCTTCGCGGCCGCCAGCGCCGGCAGGCGCGGGTTCGCGCGCGGCGCGGCCGGCGCGTCAATGTCCATCGTCGAGACCGGCTTCCAGCAGCGCCAGACCCGCCCGGCCGCCTGCAGGTGCTCGGCCAGGCGGGTCTGGCGCGCCAGGCCCACCACCACCAGCATCGGGTCGAGCGACAGCGACATGAAGGCGTTGGCCGTCATGCCGCGCACGTCGGCCTCCACCTGGGCGGCCAGCACCGTCACGCCGGTAGCGAAGTGGCCCACCACCCGCCGGAACAACCGGGCGTCGAGGGCGCCGGCCGCCGGCGCGGGCGTGCTCATGCCCCCGCCTCGTCGGCCACGATCGGGTTCTCCAGCGCGCCCAGCCCGTCGATCTCCAGCCGCATCACGTCGCCGGGATAGACGTGCGACAGGCCCGACGGCGTGCCGGTCCAGATGGTGTCGCCGGGCTCGAGGGTCATAAAGCTGGTGATGTAGGCGATCAGCTCGGGCACCGGGTGCTGCATCTGGCTGGTGTTGCCGCGCTGGCGCAGCTCGCCGTTGACGTGGGTGCGCAGCTCCAGGTTGGCCGGGTCGTCCAGCTCGTCGGGCGTGACCACGTATGGCCCCAGCGGCCCAAAGGTGTCGTAGCCCTTGGCCCGCACCGGCGGCCGGTAGAAGTTGGCCACGAAGTCGCGCACTGTGACGTCGTTGCCGATGGTGTAGCCGGCCACGACCTCCAGCGCGCGCTCGGCCGGCACGCGGCGGCAGCGTTTCCCGATCACGGCCACCAGCTCGACCTCGTAGTGCATGTACTCGATGCGCGGCGGGGCCACCACCGGCGCGCCGTGGCCGATCAGCGCGCTGAGCGGCTTGAAGAACAACGCCGGGTCAGGCGGCGCCTCCATCGACAGCTCGGCCGCGTGCTCGCGGTAGTTCAGCGCCAGGCCGATGGCCTTGGTGCCGGTGACGGGCGGCAGCCAGCGCACCGCCTCGGGCGCGTAGGTCGCACCCGCGGCCGTCTCCAGCCGGCCGTCGGCCCGCACCGTGCCCGAGTGGACCTGCCCCTCGACTTCAAAGCGCGCCAGTTTCATGCCGGCTCCTTGCCGGCCGCCGCGATCAGCCCATAGCTGGCCAGCACCGCCTTCAGGCGCTCCAGGCTAGCCGGGGCCAGCGGGGCCAGCGGCAGCCGCACTTCGGGGCTGATTTTGCCCATCAGCCCCAGCGCGGTCTTGACCGGCACCGGGTTGATCTCGATAAAGATGGCGTCGTTGAGCGGCATCAGGTGATAGTGCAGATCCTGGGCCGCCTGCCACTCGCCGGCCGCCGCCAGGTTGTAGAGCTGGGCCACCTCGCGCGGCAGCAGGTTGCCGGTGGCGCTGACATAGCCGGCCCCGCCGATGGCCAGCACCGGGAAGCACAGCAGCTCGATGCCCGAATAGACCAGGAAGTCGCGCCCCAGCTTGTGCAGCAGCCGGTTGATAAACTCGAAGTCCTTGTTGGCCTCCTTGCAGCCCACGATGTTGGGCCGGGCCGCGCGCAGCCGCGCCACCGTGTCGATCTCCAGGTTGACGGCGGCGCGGCCGGGGATGTTGTAGAGGATAACGGGCAGGTCCACCGCCGCGGCCACGGTCGCGAAGTGCTGGTACAGCCCTTCCTGGCTGGGGCGGTTGTAGTAGGGCGTCACCACCAGCACGGCGTCGGCGCCGGCCTTCTGGGCGAAGCGCGTCAGGCGCAGCGCCTCTTCGTGGTTGTTCGAGCCAGTGCCGGCCACGAAGGGCACACGCCCGGCCACCGCCTCGACTGCCACCTGGATGACGCGCTCGCGCTCGGCGCGCGCCAGGGCGCTGGGCTCGCCGGTGGTGCCGGTGACCGAGATGCCGTGTGAGCCGCTGGCAATCTGCCAGTCGATCAGCCGCGCCAGGCCGGCTTCGTCCAGCCGGCCGGCGCGAAAGGGGGTGACCACGGGCACAATCGACCCGCGCAGGGCTTCAACCGAAAAGGGCATTTTTCACGGCTCCAACAGCTCAAAGACCGCCTCAATCTCCACCGCCGCGCCGCGCGGCAGGCTGGCCACCCCGATGGCCGAGCGCGCGTGGGCGCCGGCCTCGGGGCCAAAGACGGCGTGCAGCAGATCGGTCGCGCCGTGCAGCACCGCCGGCGTCTCGGTAAAGCCGGGCGCGGCGTTGATAAAGCCGAGCAGCTTCACCGGCCGCACCAGGTCGAGCGAGGCCGCCTCGGTGCGCACGGCGCGCAGCACCCGCTCCAGGGCTTCGCGCGCGGCGGCGTAGCCCTGCTCCACGCTCAAACCGTCTCCCAGCTTGCCCGTGATCCGGCTGGTCTGCCCGGCCGTGAAGAGTAGCCCCCCCGCGCGCCGGCAGGGCTTCCACGGCCGCGGATCCACCGGGACCGAGAAATCCAGGCCCAATTGGCGCGCCTGCTCTTCCGCGCTCATCGGGCCCTCTAGATCACGAACTCGGGCCGGTCCTGCAGCACCGGCTGGCGGGTCTCAATCAACTCGCCGGTCAGCGGCGACTCGAGCCGCATGGCCTCGTCGAACCACGAGCGCGGCGCGATGTGGCCCCAGAACGTCTGCCGGCGCGGGTCGTTGATGCTCCAGCGGATCGGCTTGAAGTCGGGGTCGGGGATCATGTAGTCGCCGGTGTACAGCTCCACCCGATTGCCGTCGGGGTCGCGCAGGTAGACGAAGAAGGCATTGCTCAGCCCGTGGCGCCCCGGCCCGCGCTCGATGGAGTCGCGCAACCCCACGGCCGCCAGGATGTCGCAGGCGCGCAGCACGCTGCTGGTGTCGGCCACCCAGTAGCCCACGTGGTGCAGGCGCGGGCCGATGCCCGTCATCAGCGACAGGTCGTGGATGTTCTGCTTGCGGTGCAGCCAGGCCGCCCACAGCCGGTCCGGCGGATCGTCGGTCACGGTGAATTCCGAGCAGGAGAAGCCTAGCTTGCCCATCCACCAATCGTAGCTGGCCTGCACCTCGGGCACCTGCGAGTTGAGGTGGTCCAGGTTCATGATGTGCGCGCCGCGGTACTCGTCGAACTTCTGCAGCTTCCACTCGCGCTGCTCGATACGGTGGAAGAACTCCACCGGCAGGCCGTTGGGGTCCTGGGCGCGCACCGCGCGGCCCTGGGCGTAGTCCTCGTCCGGCTCGAGCCAGCGGATCGGCAGGCCGTTCGCCTCGTACAGGTCGGCCAGGCGCGGCAGGTCGTCTGGGTTCGAGAGGCGCATGGCCATGTGGCCCACACCGCCGCTCTCGGCCTTGCGCAGCACCAGGCTGTACAGGTCGCGCTCCTGCAGCGCGCCCAGGTACAACCGGTCGCGCTCGCGGTGCATCTCGATCAGGCCCAGGTGCTGAACGTAGAATTCGCGCGACCGATCGAGGTCGGTCACGCGAAGCTCGACGTGCGCCGAACGGGTGATGCTGTAGCTCATGGCTGTCTCCTTCTGGCCCGAGCTGGGCGAGTCGAACAACAACGACGTCTGGCTGCTCCCAATGCAGGTCCTACAGGGCCAAGATGTGTTTCGCTGCGAGCCGGAAGGCCGGGTGGGCGGTGACGTCCTCGGCCTTCTCGGTGCGATGATTGATATTACGCGGCTCGCCGCGCAGCTTGTTAATGTAGTCTTGGCCCCGGCGTGCGCCCATCCGCAACCCCCTTCGAACGAATGGACCGCTCAGCGATCCGCGCCCAGGCGTGGGATGGGATGCGCGCCGAGCGCCACGTGGACGGTGGTCAGCTCAGTATAGAAATCGAAGCTATACAGGCCGCCCTCTCGGCCGATGCCGCTGTGCTTGGCCCCGCCAAACGGCGTGCGCAGGTCACGCACGTTCTGCGAATTGATCCAGACCAGGCCGGCTTCCAGCGCCTGGCCCACCCGGTGCCCGCGCCCTAGGTCGCTCGTCCAGACGTACGCCGCCAGTCCATAGCGCACGTCGTTGGCCAGCCGCAGCGCCTCGGCCTCGCCGTGGAAGGGCATGGCTACCAGCACCGGCCCGAAGATCTCTTCCTGGGCAATGCACATGTCGTTGCGCGCCCCGGTGATCAGCGTCGGCTCGAAATAGTTGCCGTCCGGCAGGCCGGCCGGCCGGCCGCCGCCCACGCGCAGGCTGGCGCCCTCGGCGCGCGCCACGTCCATGTAGCCCGCCACGCGTTGCCAGTGGTCCGGGTGGATCAGCGGCCCGACCTCGGTGGCCGGGTCGTTGGGGTCGCCCACCCGGATGGCGCGCACGCGCGCCGCCAACCGGCTCACGAACTCGTCGTACACGCTATCCTGCACCAACAGCCGCGACCCGGCCGTGCAGCGCTCGCCGTTGAGCGAGTACACCTGGAACAGCGCGCCGTCCAGCGCGCGCTCCAGGTCGGCGTCGGCGAAGACGATGTTCGGCGACTTGCCGCCCAGCTCCATCGAAAAGCGCTTCAGCGTGGCGGCGCCGTTGCGCATGATCGCCTGCCCGGTGGTCGTCTCGCCCGTGAACGAAATCAGCTGCACCCCCGGGTGCGCCACCAGCGGCGCGCCCGCCGTTTCGCCGTAGCCGTGCACCACGTTGAAGACCCCCGGCGGCAGGTCGGCCTCCTGGATGATCTCGGCCAGCTTGTGGGCCGTCAGCGGCGCCCACTCGGCCGGCTTGAGGATCACCGTGTTGCCGCCGGCCAGCGCCGGGGCCACCTTCCAGGTCTCCTGCATGAAGGGGATGTTCCAGGGCGTGATCAGCCCGGCCACGCCCACCGGCTTGCGCACGGTGTAGTTCAAGAAGCGTCCCTCCACCGGGAAGGCCTCGCCCACCACCTGCGGGATCAGGTCGGCGAAGAAGTGGAAATTGTAGGCCGAGCGCGGGATGGTGCCGTCCTTGATCTGGCTGATGGGCACGCCGCTGTCGAGGATCTCCAGCCGCACCAGCTCGGCCGCGTGCTTCTCGATCAGCTCGCCGATGCGGCGCACGTGCCTGGCCCGCTGGGCGGCCGGCAGGCGCGGCCAGGGCCCGCTGTCGAAGGCCGTCCGCGCGGCGGCCACGGCCGCATCCACGTCGGCGGCGCTGCCGGAGGCCACGCGCGCGATCGGCTGGTTGTTGGCCGGGTTCAGGCTCTCGAACGTGCCGCCCTCGTGCGCGTCGACGAACTCGTTGTTGATGAAGTGGCGGACGGTGAGCAGGTCAGTCATGCCGCCTCGCTTTCCTCGACGGGGCTGCGCCGCGCCTCGGCCGCGCGCAATGCCTGCCACACGCGCTCAGGCGTGAGCGGGATCTGCCGCACGCGCACGCCGGTGGCGTCGTACAGGGCGTTGGCCAGGGCCGCCGCCGCGCCGTCCAGCGGGATCTCGGCCACGGCCTTGGCGCCGAAGGGGCCGCTGGGCTCCTCGGTCTCCACCAGGATCACCTGCACTTCCGGCATCTCGTGCGCGGCGAAGATGCGGTAATCGCCGAAGCGGGTGGTCAGCAGCCGGCCCTCGTCGTCGTAGGCCATCTCCTCGCACAGGCCGTAGCCCAGCGCCTGGAGCATGCCGCCTTCCACCTGGCCGCTGGCCGTGGCCGGGTTGACGGCCACGCCGCAGTCAACCGCCATCACGATCTTCTTGACTTCGATCACGCCGGTCTCGGTGTCGACCTCCACCTCCACGAACTGGGCCGCGAAGGGCGGCGGGCACTCCGGCGACACGTACGAGGCCGAGGCCATGATCTGGTGCTGGTTGTGGACGTGGGTGGCGTGCAGCGCCACCCGCTCCAGGCTCACCGACTGGCCGTCGGGCGCCCACACCTGCCGCCCGCCCAGCCGCAGTCCCTCGGTGCTGTCGAGCTTCAGGATCTCGGCCGCCACCTTGAAGATCTGGCCGCGCACTTCCTCACAGGCCTTCTTCACCGCCGTCCCGGAGATGTAGGTCGTGCTCGAGGCGTAGGCGCCCGTGTCGAACGGCGTCAGGTCGGTATCGGATGAGTAGATCAGGACGTCTTCCGACGGCACGCCCAGCACCTCGGCCGCGATCTGCGACAGCACCGTGTCCGAGCCGGTGCCCAGGTCGGTGGCGCCCACCAGCAGGTTGAAGCTGCCGTCGTCGTTGAGCTTGACGCTGGCCGCGCCCATGTCCAGGCCGGGGATGGCCGTGCCGTGCATGCAGATGGCCACGCCCAGCCCGCGGCGCTTGTGCGGCTGGCCCGGCGCCGCGCGCCAGGCCGGGTCGAACTTGCGGTGCCAGCCGATGGCGGCCATGCCCTGCGCCACGCACTGCTCCAGGCCCGACGACAGCACCGTCGGGATCGCGCCAGCGCCCTCGCCCAATTGCCCGCCCATGGGCAGCGCGTCGCCGATCTTCACCCAGTTGCGGCGCCGCAGCTCCAGATTGTCTAGGCCCAACTCGGCAGCGATCTCGTCCATCAGGCTTTCGGTGGCGAAGTGCGCCTGGGGCGCGCCGTAGCCGCGATAGGCGCCAGGCGCGGGCAGGTTGGTGTAGACCACGTCGCAGTCGAAGCGCCGGCTGGGGCAGTTGTAGGTGCTCAGGCCGCGCAGCCCGGTGCAGGTCTGCACCGTGAGGCCGTGCGTGCCGTAGGCGCCAGTGTTGCCGATCACGCGCATGTCGAGCGCGGTGAGCGTGCCGTCGTTCTTCACGCCCGCCCGGTAGCGGATGATCTGCGGGTGCCGGCTGCGGCTGGAGCGGAACTCCTCCTCACGCGTGTACTCCAGCTTCACCGGCCGGCCGGTGGCGATGGTCAGGTGGGCACAGACGTCCTCGATCAGCATTTCCTGCTTAACGCCGAAGCCGCCGCCGATGCGCGGCTTGATGACGCGGATGCGCCTGGCCGGCAGGCCGACCAGCGGCGCCAGCATGCGGCGCACGTGGAAGGGCACCTGGGTGGCGGTGAGCACGTTCAGGCGTTCGTCGCCGTCCCACCAGGTCGTCACCACGTGCGGCTCGATGGGCGTCTGCTGCACCTGGTGGACGCGGTACTCGCGCGCGAACAGGTGATCGGCCGCGGCAAACCCCTCGGCCATATCGCCCACCAGCGCGTCGATGTGGCACACCAGGTTGCGCCGCGCGTCGAGGATGCCGATGGCGTCAGGCTCGTCGTGCACCATCGGCGCGCCCGGCTGCATGGCCGCCTCGGGGTCGAACACCGCCGGCAG
Source organism: Anaerolineales bacterium (assembly GCA_020845955.1). Lineage (GTDB taxonomy): Bacteria > Chloroflexota > Anaerolineae > Anaerolineales > UBA6663 > JADLEU01. The sequence continues at coordinate 41,019 of JADLEU010000224.1, read as the reverse complement.
CACCTCGTAGTCCACCTCGATCAGCGCCAGCGCCCGCTGGGCGATCTCGGGCGTCTCGGCCGCCACGGCCGCCACCCGGTCGCCCACGTAGCGCACCTTCGTGTCGAAGCTCAGTTGGTCCCACGGCTGGGGGTTGGGGTACGACTGGCCGCCCGAGGCGTAGAAGACGCGCGGCACGTTGCGGTAAGTGATGACGGCGTGCACGCCGGGCAGCGCCTCGGCCGCGCGCGTGTCGATGTGCCGGATGCGCGCGTGGGCGTGCGGGCTGGTCAGCAGCTTGCCGTGCAGCAGCCCGCGCTGCTCCATGTCGGCCGTAAAGCTCGGCGTGCCCTTCACCAGCTTCAGCGCGTCCTTCTTCGGCTCGCTTTGCCCCACCGATTTGCGGCCCTCGGCCCGGATCAACAGATCAGGGATCACCCGCGCCAGCAGGGTGCTGGCCCCGTCGCCGCGCGGCGTGGCCGGCTCGTCCGCTTGGCTCGGCGCGCCACCGCCTGGCCGGCCGCCGAACAGCCCCGGCGGCGCCTCGTGCCCCTGTCCAAAATCGATCGGCGGCAGGGCCTCGCCACGCATGGCCCGCGCGGCGCGCAGCGCCGCCAGCACCGGCTTGACGTAGCCCGTGCACCGGCACAGCACGCCCGACAGCGCGTCGCGCGCCTCGGCCTCGCTGGGGTCGGGGTTTCGCCGCAGCAGCGCCAGGGTCGCCATCACCATGGCCGGCGTGCAGTAGCCGCACTGGATGGCGCCCGTATCCACGTAAGCCTGCTGGATCACGTGCAGCGGCTGGCCCGGGCGCGACAGCGCCTCCACCGTCTCCAGCGCGTGGCCGTCGGCCTGCGCCGCCAGCAGCGTGCAGGTGGCCGCCAGCTGGCCGTCGAGCAGCACCGCGCAGGCGCCGCACTCGCCGGTCTCGCAGCCGTGCTTGACGCTGAAGCAGCCCTCCCGCCGCAGCACGTCCAGCAGCCGCTCGCGCGGGCCCACCGCCCAGGTAAGGCGCTCACCATTTAGGGTTAGCTGAATGTCCATCCACCTCAATCCTTGACGCCGCAGTCCCGCAGCACGCGCCGCAGCAGCACGCCCAGCATGGCCCGCCGATACTCAGCGCTCCCGCGAAAATCGCCCGGCGGCTCGAGCGCGGCCGCCGCGCTCACCGCGGCCTCCACGCCCTGTGCCAGCGCCTGCTCAGCCCTCGCCAGCCGCGCCACACGCGCGCCCACCCCGCCGGCCGCCAGCCGCGTGCCGTCCGCGCCGGCCCAGGCCGTCACGTGCACGATGGGCGTGTCGGCCGGGGTGCGGCCGATGGCGTGTGCGCCGCCCGCGCCGGCCTGCGGCCAGGGCAGCCGCACGGCCGCGATCAGCCCGCGCGGCTCGTCCAGGTAAGCGTCCAGCGCCACCGTCTCGGGCGCCTCGCCGGCCAGCTCCAATTCGGCCCCCAGCGCTAGCAGCGCCGCCAGCAATTCTGAGACCGGCAGGCGCGCGCCGACCAGCCCGCCCAGCGTCGCGGCGTTGCGAAACGTGTTCGGCCCGGCCCGGCGCGCGGCCTGGCGCAGCAAACCGCCGGCCGGGCCGCTGAGCGCCTCGGCCTGGGCCAGCTCGGCCAGCGTCGCCAGGCTGCCCAGCCGCAGCCAGCCGGGCGCCACTTCGATCCGGCGCCAGTCGAGCGCCTGTAAGTCCACCACCTGCTCAATATCGGGGTTGGCGGCGGCCAGAAATTGCGTGCCGCCGGCCAGGGGCGCGCTCCCCGGCTCGCGCAGCAGCTTCAACGCTTCCTCGAGGCTCTCGGGCCGGGTGTAGCGGGTCAGTTTTGGCAGCATGGTTCACCACCCTCCAAAGGCGTCGATCACCGGCCGGATATCGTCCATCAGCGGATACAGGATAGGGCAGGTCACGCCGGCGTCGATATAGGCCTGCACCTTTTCCTGGCACTGGCGGGTGGTGCCGGCCGCCATCAGGTGGTGCACCACCGCGTCGGGGATCAACTTCATGGCCGCGTCGTAGCCCGCGCGCGTGGGCGGATAGCCCAGCACGCCCTGGACCTTATCGATCAACGCCTGGTCCACGCCGCTGGCCTTCATGATGTGCGGCTCCATCGCCAGGTAGTTGGCCACCAGCCGCCGCCCCTCGTCCACGGCCGCGGCCGGGTCGTCGTCCGACAGCGAGCACACCAGTAGCTCGGGGCGATCCACCTGGTCGAGGGTCTTGCCCGCCCGCTCGGCGCCCCGCCGCACCAGCTCGACGGCCTGCCGGATGTAGTCCACCGAGACGATGTAGTTCAGCACCACGCCGTCGCAGATCTCGCCGCTCAGCTCGAGCATCTTGTCGCCGGTAGCCCCGACGTAGATCGGGATGTCGCGCGGGCCGGCCGGGCCGTAGACCATGTCGATGCGCACCCGATCGAGCTGCACGAACTCGCCCTGGTAGGTGACCTCTTCCATCGTGAAGAGCTGGCGGCAGGCTTCCACGTACTCGCGCATGGCCTGCAGCGGCTTGCGCCGCTGCTCGCCCACCCGGCTGGCGATCGGCTCCCACCAGGCGCCCAACCCCAGCATCACACGCCCCCGGCCGTCCACCAGCCCGCCCAACTCCCACATGGTCGACCAGGTGGCGGCGATCACCGCCGCGTTGCGGGTCCAGATGGGCAGCACGCCTGCGCCCAGCCGCAGCTTCTTGGTGTGGGCCAGAAAAGCCGACATCATCACCACGCAGTCGCGAGCCAGGCGCGTGTCGGCTTGCCAGATCTCGCTGAAGCCCCGCTCCTCGGCGTAGCGGGCCATCTCCAGCTCGTAGCGCATCTCGTGCTTGTCCTGCATGTACAGCGCCATGCGCGGTTTCATCGTCACGTCCTTGTGTGCTTCGTGGTCAGCGTCCGCAGCGTCTCGAAGGTCAAGTTCTTGACGGCGGTGGACACCATCGTCAGAAGGACTGCCCGAGGTCCATCACCGTCAGGTTGGCGCCGATGCCAGACTGGGCCCAGGCCGCCAGGGGAACCGCGGCGCCTCGAGATTGCGGTTGAAGCCCATGGCGTTGAAGGCCAGGTTCAGCGGCCGCCCGTCCCTCTCGTAGATGCCGTCGCCGTCCGCGTCGACCCAACCGGCCTCTTCCAGGATCTGCACGGCCCGGTCAGGGTCGTAGCCGTACATGGTCTCGACGGCCGGGTCGTATCCCAGCATCTCGGGCGTCAACGGCCCGTAGGCCACATCGTATATGCCGCCCCACATGGCGTCAATCATCTGCTGTTGGGGGGCGCCCCACTGCAGCGCCTGGCGGACGGCCAGATCGACCGTCGGGCCGCACTCGGTATCAATAAACAGCGGCCTCGGCTGGCCGGGCAGCGCGCGGAGGCACAACTCCAGGTCGTCGCGGCCCGCCAGGCGATCGATATCGGCCAGGCTACGTCCTGGACCACCAGGATTTCGCCCGCCTCGAGCGTGCCCACGCGGCTGGCTTTCTCGGGGATGAACTTGAAAGTGATGCTGTTCAGATAGGCCGGGCCGCTGTGCTCGAAGAAGTACGCTTCTGTTTTGCCTGTTGCGCTGTGAGCAAAAGCCTATACCATATGTCGACCCTGTCAAGTATATAATCATTTACCTCCCATTTGTGTACTATAGGTTAACAAGAATAGATAGGTCAAGGCCACAATGAGCACAACATGAAGGGTGTCACTGTCGGCCAACCCGGCGAAGTCCTTTGGCTCGATTATGACGAGCCGACCCTTTTCTCAGGTGACGTTCTCCTGGCGTCTCTGGCTTGCGGCATCTGCGCCACCGGCGTCAAGATGGTCAAGCAGGGATCGAACGAGAAGAACCGCTACACCCTCGGCCGTGAATTGGCTGGCCGGAGCGTGGCGGACGACCTGGCTGCGCGCTGGTCCGTTGGCCAGCCAGTCGTCGCGGCCCCTAGGGTCCCCCGCGGCGCCTGCTACCACTGCCTGCACCACCAACCCACCCTGTGCACTCGCCTCGTAGAGAATAGCCTGGCGCGGAGCGGGCTGGCGCAGCAGGCGCGTCTGCCGCGCCGCCTGGCCGCGGCCGCCGCGCGCTTTGCCCAGGCCACCATCGACGTCGGCGCCGCCGACCTGCGCGAGGCCGTGCTTCACTAACGGCGGCGCGGTCTGGCAGGCGCTGGTGCGGCTGGAAGAAGTTCAGCAGGTGGCCCGGCTGTGGATCCAGGCACACCTGGCGCTGGTGGGCATCGGCCACTTTGAGGTCCAACACCTGGCGGCCATGTTCTTCGCCGACCGCCTGTCGCAGCAGGCGCGCTGCGCGGCGGCTGCGTCCACCCCTCATCACCGATTCGCTCACGGCCCAGGCCGTGCTGGACCGGCCCGCGGCCGGGCAATAGGATCGCCGGAACCATGTACGACCTCGTCATCCGCGGCGGCACTTTGGTGACGCCCGCCGAAACCTTCACCGCCGACCTCGGCATTCGCGGCGGCCGCATCGCCGCGCTGGGCCGCGGCCTGGCCGGCGACCACAGCCTCGACGCCGCCGGGTTGCTGGTGGTGCCCGGCGCGGTCGACCCGCACGTGCACCTGCAGACGCCCGTCGGCGCCACCCAATCGAGCGACGACTGGGCCTCCGGCACCCGCGCGGCGGCCTGCGGTGGCACGACCACCCTGATCGACTTTGTCGAGCCGGACCTGGGCGCCTCGCTGCTGGAAGCCCTGGCCGCGCGCCAGGCCCAGGCCGAGGGCGCCGCCGTCATCGACTATGGCCTGCACATGACGCTGCTCAAAACGCCCCCGGCCGTGCTGGCCGAGATCCAGGCCGTCGTCCAGGCCGGCTGCCCGTCGTTCAAGACCTACCTGACCTACGAGGGCTTCTACCTGGACGACGACAGCTTCCTCAGTGCGCTGGAAAGCGTGGCGGCGGCCGGCGGCCTGGTGCTGGTGCACGCCGAGAACCACGCCCTCATCGAGCGGCTGCGCCAGCGCCTGCCCGCCGCCGGGCAGACCGCCCCGCGTTATCACGCCCGCTCGCGGCCGGTGGGCGCCGAGGCCGAAGCCGTCGAGCGCGCGGCCGCCCTGGCCGAGGCGGCCGGCTGCCCGCTCTACGTGGTGCACATCTCCACCGACCGCGGCGCGGCCGCCGTCGCCCGCGCCCGCCGGCGCGGCCAGGCCGTCTACGGCGAGACCTGCCCGCAGTACCTGCTGCTGACCGAGGCCGAGCTCGAACGGCCCGGCTTCGAGGGCGCCAAGTTCGTCTGCTCGCCGCCGCTGCGCCCCGCCGGGCACGGTGATGCGCTCTGGCGCGGGCTGGCCGACGGTAACCTGCAGACGGTGGGCACCGATCACTGTCCCTTCTTCTACCAGGGCCAGAAGGACCTGGGCCGGGCGGTCTTCACCGAGGTCCCCAACGGCCTGCCGGGCGTAGAGGCGCGCCTGGCCCTGCTCTACACCTTTGGCGTCGGGACCGGGCGCCTCACGCTCAACCAGTGGGTGCATGTGTGCTGCGCCAACCCGGCGCGCATCTTCGGCCTGTACCCGCGCAAGGGCACGCTCATGCCCGGCGCCGATGCCGACCTGGTGCTCTTCGACCCAAACGCCGCCGTCACCCTCAGCCCCGAGCGCCTGCACGAGAACGTCGATTACACCCCCTACGACGGGTTGGCGCTGCGCGGCTACCCGCGCCTGACGCTGGCGCGCGGCCAGGTGCTGGCCGAGGACGGCGCCTACGTCGGGCCGCCCGGCGGCGGCCGCTTTCTCAAACGCGCCTACGGAAAGGACCATTGACCTTGGAGACCTCGACCGCGGGGACCCTGATCCTGCCCGAGTTCCTCATCGACCAGCCCGGCGAGCCGCCGCGGCGCGGCTGGGGCGTGCGCGTGGCCGGCGCGCACGTCACCGCCGTCGGGCCGCACGCCGATCTGCGCGCCCAATACCCCGGCGACGCGGTCTGGGAGGCCCCGCGCCAGGCGCTGGCGCCCGGCTTCGTCAACGCCCACGCCCACCTTTACGGCGTGCTGGCCCACGGCATCCCGCTGGCCCACGCCCCCTCGGGCTTCTGGCCCTTCCTTAAGGACTTCTGGTGGCCGCTGGTCGAGGACCGGCTGGATCACGAGATGATCTGCGCCGCCACCGACAGCCTGCTGGTCGAGATGCTGCGCAGCGGCATCACCACCGTCTACGACTGCCTGGAGGCCCCCCACAGCCTGCCGGGCAGCCTGCCGGCCCAGGCCGAGGTGGCCCGCCGGCGCGGGGTGCGTGCCATCCTGTCCTTCGAGGCCACCGAGCGCGTCAGCGCTGAAAACGGCCAACTGGGCCTGCGCGAGAACGCCGACTTCGTCGCCGCCTCGCGCCGCGCCGGCGGGCTGGTGTCGGGGCTGATGTGCTTCCACACCACTTTCACCTGCTCGGCCGATTTCATCCGCCAGGCCTTTGCCCTCGGGCGCGACCTCGACAGCGTCGTTCACATGCACTGCTCCGAAGGCGTACACGAGCCCGAGTATGCCCTGCAGCACTTCGGCGCGCGCCCGCTCTTCTACTACGATCAGTTGGGCGTGGCCGGTCCGAGCATGCTGGCCTCGCAGTGCGTCCAGGTCAGCCCGGAGGAAATCGCGCTCATAGCGGCCCGCGGCGTGCGCATGACGCACATGCCGCTCTCCAACTGTGAGGTGGGCGGCGGCGTGGCGCCCGTGCCCGACCTGGTGGCGGCCGGCGTCATGGTCGGCCTGGGCAGCGACGGCTACATCAACGACTTCTTCGAGGTCATGCGCGGCGCCTTCCTGATCCACAAGGCCTACCGGCAGGACCCGCGGGTAATGCCGGCCGGCCTGGTCTGGCGGCTGGCCACCGAGGGCGGCGCCCGCGCGCTGGGCCTGGCTCAGGTCGGCCGCCTGGCGCCGGGCTGGCAGGCCGATCTGCAGTTGATCGACGCCGACTTCCCCACGCCGGTCGCCGAGCACAACCTGTACGAGCAGCTCCTGCTCTACCGCAACCGCACCCACGTGCGCGCCGTGCTGGTGGCCGGCCAGGTGCGCGTGCGCGAGGGCGAAGTGCTCGGCGCCGACCTGGACGCGATCCGCGCCCGTACCCACGCCGCTGCCGAGCGCCTGTGGAGCCAGGTATGAACACCGAGCGACTGATCGCCTTCACCCAGGCGCTGGTGCGCCAGCGCAGCCTGACCGGCGAAGAGCAGCCCGTCATCCAGTTGATCCTGGACGAGATGCGGGCGCTGGGCTTCGACCAGGCCTGGGTCGACGCCAACGGCAGCGCTATCGGCCTGATCGCCGGCGCGCGGCCCGGCCCCACGCTGCTCCTCGACGCCCACTGCGATACGGTGGGCATCGCGCCCGGCGTGCCCTGGTCTCACGACCCATTCGGGGCCGAGCGCGACGGCGCGCGCCTGTATGGCCGCGGCGCCTCCGACATGAAGGGCGCCCTGGCCGCCATGCTCCACGCCGCGGCCTCGGTCGACCGCGCGCGGCTGGCCGGGCGCGTGGCGGTGAGCGCCACGGTGATGGAAGAAGTGCTGGAGGGCGTGGCGCTGCAGACCGTCATGGAGGCCGTGCGGCCCGATTTCGTCATCATCGGCGAGGCGACCCGCCTCAACCTCAACCACGGCGGCCGCGGCCGGGCCGAGATCCACCTGGAGGCCATCGGCCAGCCGGCGCACTCCTCCACCCCGCACCTGGGCGTCAACGCCGTCCACCTGATGCTGGCCGCGGTGCAGGCCGTCGAGGCGCTGCCGCTGCCCAGCGACCCGCTGCTCGGCCCGGCGCTGCTGGCGCTCACCGACATCATCTCCGACCCCTATCCTGGTTACTCCGTCATCCCCAGCCGCTGCCGCGTCACCTACGACCGGCGGCTGCTGCCGGGCGAGACGCCGGAGAGCGTGCTGGGCGCGCTGCGAGCGCTGCCGGCCCTCGCCTCGGTCGGGGCCACCATCGCCCTCGGCGTGCACACCAGCTACACCGGGGCCCAACTGCGCAGCGACAAGTTCTTTCCGGCCTGGAAGCTGCCGGCCGAGCACCCCTTCGTCCAGCGCGCGCTGGCCGGGCTGCGCGCCGCCGGGCAGGACCCGCGCCTGGGCGCCTACCAGTTCTGCACCAACGCCGCCTACAGCGCCGGGCGGGCGCGGGTGCCCACGCTCGGCTACGGCCCTTCGGCCGAGGGCCAGGCCCACGTCACCGATGAGTACATCGAGTTGGAGCAGCTCGAAGCCGCCGCCCGCGGCTACGCCGCTCTCATTGAAGCCACGTTGGAGCCGTCCTAGCCCGCTCAGCCGGCGCTGTTCGCTTATCCCTGCCACGCGGACGCCGAGCCACAGCGGCCCCCGCACTCCGTCGACCAGAATTACGGGTGATTGGCTTTGAGAAACTCAATTTTGTGACTTCCAAGCCCAAGCATCTTCAGGCCGCCTTCGAAACGGTTGGCGGCTTGGTTGTCGGCGTTAAGTTCCGACTGCTTCTCGTTGGCGTCACCGGATCGGAAACGGATCAACGGATAGCGCGCTATTGGCCGACCAGCGGACTTGGCCGGAAGTCGTTAGGGCTTACGACAACCGGCTTTGCAAGGACCCTGGCTCCACATAGGCCCGATAAATGAAGGCAGGCCGCCTGCTGCCTGGCGCTCTTGCCCCTGCGTAGTCTCGCGCCCCACAGACCACCAGACCTCCGCCGCCTGGCAGAACTCGTCTGCGCACGTCACGACGGCCAGCAAGCAGGAGCTTGGCGCTGGCCCAGAAGCCACTCGTCGAACTGGGGCGCGTCGCGCAGCACGGCGAAGCCCGCCCAGCAGTCCAAGCGGAAGGTTTCGGCTTCATTGGCCAGCTCGCGACCGAAAATCTGACCCCAGCCGGCAAGCTCGCCGGTTACACCGACGGCGAGATCTTTCGGGCGCTGCGGCACGGCGTGGATCAGAAGGGCCATGCGCTGGGCATGATGGGAGCCCTGCCCTACCGCCAACTGAGCGACGACGACTTGCAGTCCCTGGTGGCCTACTTGCGCAGCCTGCCGCCCGCCGCGACGACCGGCCCCACGGGCGACCGCATCAACTTCGTGGGTCTGGCGATGGTGGGCGCAGGCATGCTCCCTTCCGAGCCGCCGGTCGATGGCGTGGTCACCGCGCCACCTCGCGGCCAGACCGCCGAGTATGGCCGGTACGTGGCCACGTTCGGAGAGTGCCGCGGCTGCCACGGTCCCGACATGACCGGCACGCCCGCCAGCGCGTTGGGGCCAGCCATCCCCGACCCGCGGCCGTTGGTGAGCACCTTGAGCCAGGCCCAGTTCATCGAGATGATGCGCTCGGGCGTGCGCCCCGGCGATGACCCCTTCCCGGCCACCATGCCGTGGCAGAACGCCGCCGCTATGGACGACCACGACCTGGCAGCGCTGTATACCTACATGACGGCGCCAGTTGAATAGTCAAGATCCGCTATGCTCAAGGAGGCCTCGTGATGAAAAAGCTCACCTGGTGGTTTCGCATCGTCGGCGCCTTCTATCTGCTGTTGGGTGTCATGAATCTGTACTTCGTCCTGCTCAATCCAGGCGCCATCACGGGGATGGGTAGGATGCCGTTCCTGGTCACGCCGGACTCGGCGCAGGCCTTTGCCGATGGCTGGTCGCCCTTCGCCTTCGAGGTGTTGGGCATCGGGACCTTCATGCTGTGGGCCTCGCGCGATCCTGGTCGCTATGTGGGCGCCGCCTGGCTGCTCATCTGGCTGGAATTGCTGCACGGCGTTCTGGACGATGTGTATCTGATTGCGCGCGGCTACGACGCGGTCGGCTACATCGCCTTCATCGGCATGCACCTGGCCATCATGATCACGGGCGCGGTGTCTGCGCGCGAGGCCACGAGCAAGGCCGCCGGCGCGGTAACCGTCCGCTCCAACGTGCCGGCAGCAAAGGCATAGGTGGTCGATGGCCATGGCTCCGCTTTCGGTTGCGGCTGTCGTTACCGGCGCTAACTGAGCTTCGTCTCTCATCTTGCCGCCAGCGCCATTCGCGCCCTGCGCTGCCACGCGATCAGGCGATGCCGGCTAAGACGCCGATCGTTCTTTGGTTGACGCCGGCCGCGCCCTGAACTAATGAACCCGACCGAGTGTCTGCGGCTGTTGTATCTCGCGGCGCATCAATATTACGTAGAAGACGGGATGGAGGACGAGACCGCCAGGGCGCTGGGGGTCTCGCGCCCGACCGTCTCACGGCTGATCGCCGAGGCCCGCCGCGAGCACCTGGTCCACATCGCGGTCGTCAACCCCCTGGCCGACCTGGCCGCCATGGCACAGGCGCACAGGAAACGCCTGGGCCTGGCCGGCGCCATGTGCTACCCGGCCGCGGCGACGTAGACTGGCCGGCCATCATTGCGGTGCTGCGCGAGCGCCAGTTCCGCGGTAACTTCATCCTCGAGCTCTTGCCCGAGACCCTCCAGCCTGACCCCGAGCAGGGGCTGCTGGAGAGCATTGCCCTGCTAGGGCGCCGCTTCGCCGAATAGAACCGCCTCCCAGCGGCTCCCGCCAGCTGCCGCGCCGCCTTGGTGGCAGGACCTTGTGAGAGCGCATCTGCACCGGGCCAACCGCATATGGGTGGAAGCGCACCTGGCTGGCCCGCGTGTGCCGGACCACGTTGGTCAGCGCTTCCTGAAACACGCGCGACGCGGCGGCCGCCCCGTCGCGCGGCACGGCTAGGCCGGTCGTGCCCAGCTGCAGCTCGCCCCGCATGCCCGAATGTTGGTCGCGAGGACCGGCCATGCTATACTGGCAGCGTCGCTGCGGCTCTGGGTGTGGGCCAACCACAGTGCTACCACTGACCGCCCGCGCGCCAGCCGGGCGAGGCAAACGATTACCGGGAAGCCAGACCGCTGGCGCAGACCGCCCGGGTTCAGGGGCAGCCAACAGCCGCGAGCATGGCCGATACGGCGCCGGCATTCGTCTTCAAGCTTTCCACTGAACCCGGCGAGCTCGAGCAGGTTCACCGGCTCAACTACGCCACGTTTGTCGATGAGATTCCCCAACACGCGCCGGTCCCCGGCCGGCTTCTCATCGACAAGTTCCACGCCGAGAACACTTACATCGTCTGCCTCCGCGGCGCCGAGCTGGCCGGCATGGTGGCCGTTCGCGATCAGCGTCCGTTTTCGCTCGAGGCGAAACTGGTCGACCTGGACCAGTATCTTCCCCCGCATTGCAGGCCGTGCGAGATCCGGCTGCTGGCTGTCCAGCCGGCTTACCGCCGGTCGCGCGTCTTGTGGGGCCTGCTCGTGAGGCTGGCTGCCTACTGCCAGGAGCGCGACTACGATCTGGCCCTCATTTCTGGAACCGTGCGGCAGCTCAAGCTGTACCGGAAACTAAATTTCACGCCTTTCGGCGATCTCGTCGGCGGCCCCGGCGCCCAATACCAGCCCATGTATCTCGCCCGGGCCGGGTTCGAGGCCCTCTTGCGCAGGCTCCGGCCGCCTGCGCCCTGAACCGCGCCATTTTGCCTTTGCGCCCAGGGCGAGTAGACTCGGCGCTGGCGAAACCCTCGCCATGGCGCCGCGGCTCATCAGCCCGACCTCCGCCCCACCAGGGTGCCGCATGGCCACCGATCCACAGCTACCCGACGACCACAACCTCTCCATTGGCGATCACGCCCACGTCGAGGGCGACGTCTTTAGCGGGGACAAGCGCGTCATCAATACCCAGGGCGGGCCGTATATTGAGAAGCTCGTCATCGAAGGCAGTGCCTCGCCCTTCTACTGGAACGACCTCCGCGACCGGGCCTTGCTCCAAACCAAGCGGGCCTTCGGGCGCCTGCGCGCCTTTATCCCCGAGATCTATGTTGCGCGCGCGGCTGCCGAAGCCAGTCTGGCCGCCTTCCTGGCCAGCCCGCGGGCCGCCTGCCTGCTGCTTGGCCCCGCCGGCAGCGGCAAGACCAGCTTGCTGCGCCACTGGGCCCAGACCCTGCTCGCGGCCGGCCAGGCGGTCTTCTTCTACGACTGCGGCGGATCGGTGGGCGTCGACGTGCAGCGCGAGATCCTGCGCGACCTGCTCCTCGAACAGGTTCCCGCCCTGATCCCCCACCTACCGCGCGTCAGCCAGTTGGCCGGCGCCGAGGCCGCGCAGGTGATCGTCATCTTCGACGCCATCAACGAGTTCCGCGGCGGCGGCGACGAGGGCCCGGACGACATCCTGAGAAACCTCGATGCGCTGGTCGAGGATCTGCCCGACGCCAACGTGCGCCTGGTGCTGAGCTGCAACACGACCACCTGGGAACGTCTGGAGCGGCGCGACGCCGCCCGGCTCGCCTGGAGCCGGTACTACGGCGACCCCGACCGCTTCCTCCGGCTGTCGCTCTTCGAGCCGGCCGAACTGGAACAGGCCTATCCCCGCTACCAGGCGCACTTCCGCCTGAAGTCCACGCTGGCGGAGGTGCCCGCCCAGGTGCGTGAGCAATTGCGCAGCCCGCTCCTCCTACGGCTGATGGCCGAGGCCTACCAGGATAAGGACGAGCCCATCCAGCCCAACGCCCTCACCCTGGAGGTGTACGAGCGCTATTTCAACGAGCGCGTCAAGCAGCGCCAGGACCAGGCCTTCGTCTTGGCGCTGGCCGCCGAGATGCTGCGCCAGAAGCGCGCCGCGCTGCTGCTCAGCGACCTGGAGCAGGATGCGCGGCTGGGGCCGGAGATCGTCCAGGAAGACAAGAGCACCAGCTACTACCGGGTGCTGGATGCGGGGCTGCTCACCGAAACTTCCCCCAACGACCTTCCCATCGATACGGCCGTCAAATTCACCTATACTCAGGTTGGCGCTTACGCGCTCGCCCTGGCGCTACACCGGACAGGGCCTGTTGCGGTAGAGGTCATTACCTCGCTGCTGGCCGACGCGCGCGCGTTTCCGCTGGCCTACGACACGGCCCGCGTGCTGCTGTCGGTGGGCGCGGCCGAGGGCGCGCTCGCGGCGCTAGCGCAGTCGCCTAACCTGGAGCAGCGCGAACTGGCCGTGGACGGCCTGCTGGATCGATACGTCGATCAGCCCAGCGCCGCCGGCGCTCAGATCGAGCAGTTGCTGAGCCTGGCCTCCGACCTGGCCCAGCGCACGGCGCTCAAAGCCGCCTACCGCATTGGGGAGGGCGCGCGCGCCCACTTCATCTCGGCCGCCCTGCAGGGTTCGCCCGAGCTGCGCGCCGCCGCGCGCGACACCCTGTACCTGATCGGCCAAGAAAACCCACAGTTCGTCTTCAGTGTGCTCGACGACCTGGCCAGCCGCATCAGCTACAAAGCGCCACGCACCCTGGTCGACACGCTCTCCTTCATCCTTGACCTGTCCATCACTCTGTACATCAATCAATGCGAGCGGGAGGGGATGATCCAGCAGACCTCCGACCTATGGCACAAGGTGCTCAAGGACCGGCTGCACCTGGATCGCTTCGACGGGCTCGCGCCCGTGTTGGAGACCGTGCTGGTCCCGGCGGTGTCCTTCGGCTACTCCGGCCGGCTGGTCAGCACGCTCACCGAGTTCATCCCACCCGAGCAGTTGTTCCGGCTTTCGGACGAGCAGAAAGCGTTGTTCGAGCGGGTCCTGCCTTGCGTCGATCCTGCTGCCCCGCTCGACCCCGCCGCGGCCGACCTGGCGGCCGTGCTCCAATCCGGCAGCCTGCTCTGCCACCTGCTGGGCGCCTTGGTGCTGGCCGTCCACGCCTGCCGCGATTTCGCGGGCACCGAGCCGCTACTGCGCAGCCTGTTCGACCGCCTGCCGCCCACCGGCCGCCTGGCGGTGCTGCTGGGGTTCAGCGTGCTGCTGCCCGGCACGCCGCCGGCCTGGGTCGACATGCTGGAAGAGTTTACGCGCCGATTGTGCGCCGAGCATGCCCAGATCGTCTTCGGCGAAACCCCCACCCTGTTGGCCAGGCTCGACCTGCTTTGGATCCCACTCGGCCTGGCCTACGCCAAGCGCGGGCCGCACATGCCGTTCTTCGTCCAGCTCATCCAAGACGCCCTGGAACGGAACGACCAACGGCTGGCCGCGCGCTGCCTGTCCGGGCTGGGGCCGTTAGGGTTCTATTACCCCGTGGCCGTCTTTGAGACCCTGCGCGGGGCCGTGCGCCGGTTTGACGAACCCGCCCTCGAAGCGCCCCTGGTCAGCTGCCTGGGCGCCATCCGCCTGCTGCATGTCGACGCGGTGGATGCCTTCCTGGCCCAGATCGGGGCGGCCGAAGCCTTGCAGCGCCAAGTGGCCGCCGCGGCCGACGTGGACCTGATGCGGCGCTACATCTACGGTCTGGGGATCTACAACACCAGCGTCCATCAAGCGCTGAATTATCCTCAGATGCGCCAACAGTTGCTGATGGGCAGCTTGAGCAGCCTGGCCAACGCCCGCGGCGCGCAGGATTTCATGGCCCGCTACAGCCTGGTGCCCATTCGGATGGCGCGCCAGGCTGGCTATGAGCTCCGCCGGTGGACGCTGCCCAATTGACCTTGTGCCTGCCGCGCTGGCGGCGAGGTGCTGGCGTGCTTGGGCGGCTGGCTGAGGCAGCCGCCAGCCAGGCCGGTTTCTGGTATCGCTTCATCCGCTTCCCCGTCATCGGCGCTTCAGCCCTCTTGCCGCTCGTGGGCGCCGCCACCGTCGCACCCCATCTGCCCACCGGCCAGATTGCCGCGCTGCTGAGCATCGCCGTCACCTTTCACATCTACGCCTACGTCCTCAACGACGTCGCCGATCTGCCCGTGGACCGGACCGAACCGCTGCGGTCTGCCTACCCTCTCGTGCGGGGCACGATCCAGCCTGGGCAGGCCCTGGCCTTCGCGCTGCTGCAAATCCCACTCGCCCTGGCCCTGACAGCCTGGCGGGGCGGTGGCCCATTCGCCTACGCGGCCCTGACGGCCAGCTTCGGCTTGATGACGGTCTACGACCTGTGGGGCAAACGGCTCCGCTTTGGGCCGCTGACCGACCTAATCCAGGGCCTGAGCTGGGGGGCGCACTTGATCTATGGCGCCGCCCTAACTGCCGGCGCGGCCAACCCGCTGACCGGGCTGGCCGCCGCCTACGTGGTGGTCTTCATCATCCTCATCAATGGCGTGCACGCCAGCCTGCGTGACCTGGTCAACGACCTGGCCTGCGGCCTGCGCTCGACCGCCATCCTGCTGGGCGCCCGGCCCCACGGCAATGGCTTTGTGATCCCCCCGCGGTTAGTGCTCTACGCGCTCGGGCTGCAGGCGGTGCTGCTGGTCATCTTGTTCGCCGCCGTGCCGGCCCGCGCGCTGGCGTACTCGGCGGCCGAGCGCGCCGCCGCCGCGGCCCTGCTGATCGTCATCGCGCTGTTGAGCCTGTTCTGGCTGCACGCTGCGCTGGCCTGGGCCGGCGATCACCGCTTGTCGATCGTCGCCGGAACCCTGCACATCACCCTCGTCTTGGGCGCCCTGATCGCGCTGCTGGCCTTCAGGGCCGCCGCTCCGCTGCTGGTCACCATGTTGGCAGTGTACCTGCTGCCCTGGCTCACCCACCTAGAGTTCCTCTCCGGCCCAGTGCTCGGGCTGCGGCTGCTTCTCGCGGCCGCCCGGCGCCGGCAGCGCTTTCCCCGCGTCTCCGGCGTCATCTCGGCTCTGGGCGCCAGCTGGCTTCGCCCCGTTGGGTTGGGCCGAACGGAAGCGCTGGCACGCCTGTGCCGGGACCTGTTCTACTGGCAGCGTCTGGTCCGGCACTTCCTGGCACAAGATTGGGACCCCACCGAGCGGCGGCTGCCCGGCCCGCCGTCGCTGGGCGATGCCCTCGTGCGCCAGGCCTTCCGCCATGCAGTGCTGGGCCGTGAGGCCTTCTTATTGGCCAGCCTGGCGCGGCTGCGGCTCGAGCCGGCGCGAGTGGGCCACCTTGGCAGCGGCGCCGCACTCCTGGCTGGCGCTGTCCTCGAGCGCTTTCCCCGCGCCCACGCCTGCGGGTTGGACCTTTGCTCGCCGCTGCTCCGGCAGGCACGCAGCGCGTTTGCGGCCTGGCGCCTGGGCCCGCGCGCGGATTGGGTGATCGCAAGCGGCTGGGCGCTGCCCTACCCCGTGGGCGCCTTTGATCTCGTGATTGCCGTCGACACCTGGGCGGACCACCCGGAGCCCCTGGCCGCTCTGCGCGAGTGCGCCCGCCTCCTCCGCCCAGGGGGGTGCCTGCTGTCGGCCGATCTCTTCAGCGCCGCGCCGGGGCACTTTTCTGCCTGGGCGGCGCTGCATTCGGCGGCGGGCTTCGCCATCGAGCAGCAGTGTGCGGACCCGGTCGCGGAAGACCGGCTGGCGGGGATGCTGGTCTGTGTGCGGGTTTGAGCGCGCAGCGCGCGCCATCGCCGGGCTGCTGCAGCTTACGCGGCCGCTCACCTGTTTGGGCACTGCCCTGCTGGTCGTGATGGGCGCCTACCTGGCCGGCCCGGAGCCGCTGGCGCTTACGATCTATCCGTGGCGCGCCGCCGGCCTGGTGGCGTTGATTGCCGCAGCCTGCAACGTCCTGAACGACTATCGCGACGTGGCCGTCGATCGCCTCAACCGGCCGTGGCGTCCCATCCCCGCCGGCCGCGTTTCCAGCCCACTGGTGGGCGGGTGGGCGCTGCTCCTGGCGGCAGGGGCCGCCGCTCTGGCCTGGGGCCTCGATGCGCGCCTTGCCGCCGTGGCCACCGGCTTGGGACTGCTGGGCGCGGCCTACTCCTTCTTCTTTAAGAACACGGTCCTGTTCGGTAATGCGCTGGTTGGACTGCTGTGCGCCTCGCCGGTAGCCTATGGAGCCGCCCTGCAGGGCGGGCTGACGCGGCCCGCCCGCCTGGCCACGCTGTTCGTCTTCTTGTTTGTCCTGGCGCGCGAGATCCTGGGCACCGTCGTCGACGGGCCGGGCGACGCGCGCGCTGGTCTGCGCACCATCACCACCCGCCTGGGTCGGGCCGCGGCGCTGCGCCTCTTTCGCGTCATTGGCCTACTGCTGGTGGGGCTGTGCCTGGCGCCGGCGCTGCTGCGCCAAGCGCCCGGCCGCTACCTGTGGGTGGCCGTGCCCACGCTGGCTCTGCCCATGCTCGGCATCGTCGTCTGGCTTGGCCTGCGCTCCACCCCGGCCGCCGTGCACCGGGCGCGCCAGATCATGAAGCTACAGTGGTTCGCCGGGCTCCTGGCGATGGCGTGGCTGAAGTGACGGCGGGCCAGGCGCGCAGCGCGATTGTGATCGGCGCGGGCGTCGCCGGCCTGGCCGCGGCCCGGCACCTTGCGCAGGCCGGCGTGCAGGTGACGGTCCTAGAGAAGAACCCACACGCCGGCGGCCGCTTGTTCACCGACGTGCGCCACGGCTGCCGGATCGACGCCGGCGCGCAATTCCTGGCCGGCTTCTACACGCAGACCCGGCGCCTTATCCGCGAGCTAGGCCTGGAGGCCGAGGTCGTGGGCGTGCCCGGCGCCGGCAGCGTGCTGCGCGCCGGCCGCGTCCATCGCTTGTGGCCCGACGCGCGTCTGGTCCTCACGCGCCTGGTGCCGTTCTCCAGCAAGCTCCGCAGCCTGGGGACTCTTGGCCGCCTGCTGTGGCATTGGGGCGAGCTCGACTTCGCCGACTTCACCAAGGCCCACCGGCTAGACACGCGGTCGATAGCCGAGTACGCGCGGCGCTACCTCGACGACGACCTGTTGGAATATATGATCGAGCCGCCGCTAGCGAGCCTGCTCAGCGCGGCCCCCGAGCACCTTTCTCAGGCCATGCTCTTCCTGCTGCTCAAGGCTGGCCTGGGCATCCGGCTGTTCACCCTGCGCCAGGGGCTGCAGACCTTGCCCGCAGCGCTGGCACGCGGCCTGCCGGTCCAACTCGGCGCTGACGTCTGCCAGGTAGCCGCCGAGCCGCACGGCAGCTATCAGGTCCTGGCCTATGTCGACGGCGCCGAACGCCGCTACGCGGCTGACGGCGTCGTGTGCGCGGTCCCGGCCACGACCGTCAACGGGCTGTTTCCCAGCCTTACCACGGCGCAGCGGGAATTCTTTGCGCCAGTGCGCTACGCCGCCAACCTCACCCTGGCGCTGGGCGTCGATCATCGCCTGCCGGTCAGCGTCTATGGACTGTTCGTCCCGCGCCGCGAGGCGCCGCACCTGGCCTCGGCGGCCTTTCAGTCCTTGAAGAACCCAGCGCAGGTCCCAGCCAGCCGCGACCTGGTGCTGCTCGCCTCGTCGGGCGCGGGCGCGCAAGCCCTGCTCGCGCAAGACGACGCGGCCGCCCACGCCGCCTTGCGCGCGGACCTGGCCGCGGTTGGCGCTCCCTATGATCCTGGTTCCAGCACGGACTTCTATCACGTCTACCGCTGGCCGCGGGCTATCCCCGAGTTTGACGTCGGCCACATTCGCCGCCTCAAGCGCTTTGCCGAAGAGCGCGTCGAAACTGGCCGTGTGGTCTTTGCCGGCGATTACCTGGGAGGCCCCTTCGTGGAAGGCGCCATCAACAGCGGTCTGGCAGCCGCCCGTCGCCTGCTGCAGCGCTTCGAGGCCGCCTGACCGTGTCGGCGCCCTCCTGTAGGAACAGCTCTTAGCCGCGCTGCTGCCGCCTACCCCCCCCCAGGCCATATCATCCCGAAGCCGCCTCTTCGCTTAGCGTCGCGAAACGGAGTGGAGGGAGTTCGGCTGACGGCTCTCCGTCCCCGCCCATCCCATGCGCTGCGCCCGACCACCAGACGTCCTCCGCCGCGTGCTATACTTCCCCCGATGGACCTGTTCGACCACGCCTTAAAGGAAAGGCTCACCCGGGAAGCCCCCCTGGCCGCACGCATGCGCCCGAGCACGTTGGACGAATTCGTCGGCCAGGAAGAGATCGTCGGCCCTGGCCGCCTGCTGCGCCGCGCCATCGAGGCCGACCGGCTTTTCTCGTCCATCCTCCTGTGGGGCCCGCCCGGCGCCGGCAAAACTACCCTGGCCCAGATCATCGCCAACACTACCCAGTCGTATTTCGCCAGCATCAGCGCCGTTCTCTCCGGCATCCCCGAGCTGCGCAAGGTCATCGTCGAGGCCAAGGAGCGCCGCAAGCTGCGCCACACCCGCACGATCCTGTTCGTGGACGAAGTCCACCGCTGGAACAAAGCCCAGCAAGACGCGCTGCTGCCGCACGTCGAAGACGGCACCTTCGTCCTGATCGGCGCGACCACCGAGAACCCCTACTTCGAGGTCATCGGCGCGCTGGTCTCGCGTTCGCGCGTCTTCCAGCTCAAGCCGCTGCCCGACGACGACGTGCGCCGGCTGCTGCTGCGCGCCGTGGGCGACCCTGGGCGCGGCTACGGCAAGCTCGACGTGCGGATCGACGACGACGCGCTGGCGCACCTGATCCACGTGGCCGGCGGCGACGCCCGCAACGCCTTGAATGCCCTTGAGCTCGCCGTGGAGACCACCCCGCCCGGCGAGCAGGGCGTAGTGCGCGTCACCCTGGCCGTGGCCCAGGAGTCGATCCAGCGCCGCGCCATCTTGTACGACAAAGACGGCGACGCGCACTACGATACGATCAGCGCCTTCATCAAGAGCGTGCGCGGCTCCGACCCGGATGCTGCCCTCTACTGGCTGGCCAAGATGCTCTACGCCGGCGAGAGCCCGCGCTTCATCCTGCGCCGGCTGCTGATCCTGGCCGGCGAGGACATCGGCCTGGCTGATCCGATGGGACTGGTGGTGGCCAGCGCCGCCGCCCAAGCGTTCGAGTACGTGGGGCTGCCCGAGGGGGTCTATGCCTTGGTGGAGGCCACGCTCTACCTGGCCACCGCGCCGAAGTCCAACAGCGCCGGGGCCTATTTCAAGGCAGTGGCCAAGGTGGAAGAAGAGGGCAAGGTGGCGGTGCCCCAACACCTGCAGGACGGCAACCGCGACGCGCGCGGCCTGGGCCACGGCCAGGGCTACATCTACCCCCACGAGCAGTCCCGCCATCACGTGGGGCAGCAGTATTTACCCACGGCACTGTTGGGAACCTACTTCTATTCCCCCTCCGAAGAAGGCTACGAAGCGCAGGTGAAGGACCGGCTGGCCCGCTGGCGCGCGGCGCAGGAAGCGGCCCTGGGCCTGGAGCGGACCGAGAGCTTGCCCGACATCAGCCAGGAAGAGATCATCAGCATTAAACGCCGGCTTGGGCGCCGGGCCGAAGCGGAATAGCGCGCGCCACAACAACTAGCTTGGGCGCCAATCGGGCCCAACCTGCTCCTGGGCAAGGGGTGACTCATCATTCATAAACACAGCTCTATCCATCTTCGCGTGTTTTGGAGCGACCCGATGTGATAGAATGGACACGGATGCCTAGGCGAAAACATGGCCGCGCCGCGTTGGACGGTCGCCTCATCTCCCCACGTCAACTTGGCCTGGCTGCCTTTCGCCAGCGCAACTACACCGAAGCCATCCGTCAATGGAGCCAGCGCGAGTCACAGGACGACCTGGCGGTCCGTCAGGCTTTGGCCGAAGCGCATTTTCGCCGTGGCCTCGCTTCTCGCCTCAACATCCAAGACAGCCTCGCCGATCTGCACCGGGCCATTGAACTCTGGCCGGGCGAAGCCCGCTTGTGGTACCACTATGGTCTGACGCTGCATCGCGCGGATCAGGTCGAGGCGGCGCGCGCCGCCTATGCCCGCGCCGCCGACCTCGGCCTGGCGCGTCGCGGCCTTGGCTTTGTGCGTGGACTGGCGGAGATCGAACTGGCGCGGCTGGCCGGCCGCGAGGCTGGCCCGCGCCTGTTGGTGACGCTTCCCTGGTTGTCGGAAGAGGATCGCTCTGCCCTCAGGCCCATCGCGGCGCTCGTCGGCGGAACGCCCGAAGTGATCATCAACACAGCGTCCAAGGGGTGGCTGGCACAGTTGAAACCCTTGGGCCAGGGTGACACGGCGGCCGGGTTATGGGAGGGACTGGCCTGGCTGGCAACCGGCGACGCGGCGCGGGCGCAGGCCAGGCTCACCCTGCCCAAGGGCCAGCAAATGCGCGCGGGCGCGGAAAGTGTGCGCGTGTTTTACCACGGCCTGGCTGCGGCTGCCAGCGGGCAGCCTGAGGTTGCACTGAACGAGTGGACGGAGGCGGCGCGCGGGCTGGCCAAGGCCAATCGGCCGTCGTGGCCTCGCCTGGCCGGGGGGCTTGCTGCTCTGAAGTGGCAACAGCTCCAAGGTCCGCTGGCGGCTGGCCGTTGGGCAAGAGTGCTGCAACTAGCACAAGCTGCGTTGGCCGCGACGCCGAACGAAACCTCTTTGCTGCGCCTCAGCCTGACAGCCTGGAATCGCCTGGCGCAGTCGGCAGTAGAAGCGGAGGATTGGCCTGCCGCCATCGCGCACTGGCAGGCGATGCGCGAAGTCGTGGAAGGCCAGGCCGACCTCGGCCCGCTCCCGCCGCTGCTTCGTAATCTCGCCATCGCGCGGGAGGCGCTCGAACAGTGGCAGCCGGCCGCTGAGGCCTGGGCCGCGCTCCTCAAGACATTGCCCCGACGTTCGGCAAGAAAAGGGAAGCCGGCGCCCTCTGCCCAACCGACGGGTGAACTGCGCGCTTGGCTGCGCCGCCGCATCCTGGACAATTACCAGCGCGCGGGTCAGCCGGATCAAGCCATCGCCTATTACAAACAGGCGGTAAAAGCAGCGCCGGACGACTTAGACCTGCGCCTGGAACTGGTTTCGGCCCTGCTGGCCAACGAGCAGGTTATCGCAGCCCGCAACGAAGCGCAACGCATCCTGGACCGAGACTCCGCTCACGTGGGCGCCTGGCTGCTTCAGGCGGAGATCCATCAGGCGCGGGAAGAGTGGTTCGCTGCCGAAGAGGCGCTGCGCCGAGTCCTCGAAATTGATCCGGCGCACGAAGCCGCGCGGCGCGGGCTGGCTCAGATCATGCGGGACCGCGGCGTGGAGGCCTACAATGCAGGCCGTTACGACCTGGCGCGCGCCATCTATACAAAGGCCCTGGCATTCTCGCCGGCAGACGCGCAACTGCTGGTCTTCCTGGCCGAAACCGAATGGGTTTTGAAAGACGAGGCCGCCGCGCACGGGCACTTTGAAACGGCGCTGGCGACCGGCAAGCCAGAGGCTTACGTGAAAGTCTTCGACTGCTGGCTCAAGCACGATCGCGAGAACGAGGCCCGCCAGGTGCTGGCGCGTGCCGAGGCAGCGGGGGTCGCTACGCCGCACTTGTGCGTTGACATAGGCGTAGCCTGTCTCACGCATGGCGCGCCGCCACCGTCTATGCCCGATCTCTTTAGGCCGCCCAAACCGCGCAAAGCCGCCAAAGGGAAATGGGAAGCTTGGGGCCGCGAGCTCATTGAGCGAGGGCTGGCGGGCGTCCCCAACCGGGGCGAAGTGTTGCGTTATCTCGTCTCCCACCTCGGGCTGCAGCAGCCTGCGCTGGGCATCGAGTACGCCCGCCAGCTGATTGTGCTGGAACCGCAAGACCCGACCGCTCTTGTGGCCCTGGGCATGGTGCAGGCCCTCAGCCAGGACACGCCTGCCGCCAAGGAGACGCTGCGCAAAGCCGAACAAATGGCCCGTAAGCAGGGCCGGTCCGACCTCGCCCGCGACATCCACAACATGCGGCAGGAGATTGGCTCGCCGCTGTTTGGGCTGATGGGGCCGCTCCTCTCCAGCCTGGGCCCCGAGATGCTGGACGACCTCGACGATCTGGAGCTCTTTCGATGACGACTCCTGAACCGCCCCGCGCGGTGAAAAACCCGCGCCGGATGGATCCCTATGCCCTGTTGGGCGTCGCGCCATCGGCTGCACCGGAGGAGATTAAGCAGGCGTATTTTGCCCAGGTGCGGGCGCACCCGCCGGAGCGCGACCCGGAAGCTTTCAAGCAGATCCGGGCGGCTTACGAGCAGTTAAGAACCCCGGAGAAGAAACTCGAAACAGATATGCTGCGGCTGCAACCCTGGCCGGAACCGGACCTGATTTCACCGGCTGCGCTGGATTATTCGGTCTCGCCGGACGATGTCATCTACGCGGCCCGCGCCCTCAGCGACCTGGCGCGCACGGAGTGGCGTGAAGACGACCGCGAGGTAAACCTATGACGCTCGACAACTACCCCGTGGCTGAAACGGCGGCCAGCCGCGGGCCGGGGCAGGCGCACCGCCCTGGCCGCGGCCTGCTGGCGCGTCTGGCCCACCGCCTGGGTTTGGCCCCGATCCCGGCGGACGTGGCCCAACGACTGGCTGAAATGCAGGTAACCGTTGCCGCCCTGACGCAGGCGCAGTCCGGCAGCGATCACGCGCTGGATGTCCTGAACGCGACGGTCGACAAGGCAGAAAAACAGCTCGCTCGCCTTGGCAAAGAGCAGTTCAAAGCCAACTTGTTGGCCGAGACCCAACGCCAGAACGCTGCCGACCTGCTGGACGAGCTGCGCGAGGCGGCCAAGCAGCGCGAGCGAGAACTGGCGCAACTGCGTGAAAGTTTGTTGCGGTCGCGCGCCGAAGGGCGATTGGAGGTCGTCAAGCGCGTGCTGCCGGCGCTGGATGGGCTGGACGAAGCGCTGGCCGCGGGTGAGCGGCTATTGGCTGTCCAATCGGCGCCTCGCCCTTCCATCGAGGAGGGCAAAACGCCGCCGAGTCGCTCCCCAGGCGCAGCCGCACAGGACGCGCCAGGAGGCCCGCGTCTCACTTTTGGGCAGCGCCTGAACGCGGCGGTGAGTTTACTCATGGCGCCCGCCATGCCCGCGCCGCACGCGGCCCGGCCATCTGATGGGGTAGCGCGCCAGGCTGTCGCGGGTTGGCTGCAGGGACTGGATCTCGTCCAGGGGCGGCTGCTCGATCTGCTGGCCAGCGAGGGCCTTTATCCTATTGAGACCGAAGACGAGACGTTCGATCCGCGCCAACACGTCGCAGTGGAGAGCGTGCCTGCCCCGGATGGTTCGGCGCCCGGGCGCATCGTGCGTGAGCTGCGCCGCGGTTATCGCCGGGAGGACGGCAGCGTGCTGCGCTATGCCGAAGTGGTGGTCGCCCGCGGCCCGCGGGAAGGCGGGTAGATGTCCGCAGTTATCGGGATTGATCTAGGAACGACCTTCTCGGCGGTCGGCCAGGTGCGCGAGGGCCGGCCCCTTATCCTGCCCAACGGCCACGAGCGGATCGTGCCTTCGGTCGTGGGCTTCAACCCGGCCGGGCAGCTGCTGGTCGGCACGCCGGCCAGCAACCAGTACGTGCTCTACCCGGAGCGCACCGTTCGCTCGATCAAGCGCAAGATGGGCACAGACGAGACAGTCTCACTACTGGGCCGCGAATACACGCCGGCTGAAATCTCGGCCATCATTCTACGTGAGATGAAGCGCATCGCCGAGACGAACCTGGGCGAAGCGGTGGACCGGGCCGTGATCACCGTGCCGGCCTACTTCTCCGACGGCGCCCGCCAGGCCACCCGCGAAGCGGGCGAGATCGCCGGTTTCACAGTCGAGCGCATCATCAACGAGCCGACCGCCGCCGCGCTGGCCTACGGCCTCGACCGCGTGGACGAGCAACAGATCATCGCCGTCTACGACCTGGGAGGCGGCACGTTCGACGTCTCGATTGTCGAGCTCAACCAGGGCGTCTTGGAAGTGCGCGCCTCGCACGGCGACACGCACTTGGGCGGCGACGACTTCGACCAATTGCTGGTGGACCATCTGGCAGAGTTGTTCCAAGGCGAGCATGGCCTGGACCCGCGCGAGGACCGCAAGGCACTAGCGCGCTTGACCCGGGCGGCCGCTCAGGCCAAGATCGAGCTTTCGGCGCAGCCGTTCGCCCGTGTGCGGGAGGAATACCTGCTCGAGAAAGGCGATCGCCCGCTGCACCTGGACGTGGAGATCGAGCGCCACACCTTTGAGGCGTTGATCGCCGGCCGGTTGGCCGAGACGCTGACGGCGTTCGACCAGGCCCTCGGCGACGCCGGGCTGCAAGCCTCCGAGCTCGCCAAAATCCTGTTCGTCGGCGGCTCGACACGCATCCCGCTGGTGTGGCAAATGGTCACCGAACACACCGGGCTGGAGCCGATGGTCGAGATCAATCCCGACGAGGCCGTGGCGCTGGGGGCGGGTGTGCAAGCCGCCATCCTGGCCGGCGAGCCAATCGAGACGGTCCTAGTCGATGTAACCCCACATTCAATCGGCATCGAGGTGGCGGAGTGGCAGTTGGGCGAGATCGTGCCTGACCGCTACGGCATTATCCTCCAACGCAATACGACCCTGCCGACGCGCCGCGCCCAGGTCTTCTCCGCCCTGTTCCCAGACCAGACGGCCATCAACGTGAAAGTCTACCAAGGGGAGGCGCCCATCGCCTCGCACAATACGCTGCTGGGCGAATTTCTCTTCGAGGGATTGGCGCCAGAAAGCCGCGGAGAGCCGCCGCGCATCACGGTGGAGTTTGATTTGGACCTGAACGGCATCCTGCACGTCGCGGCGGTAGACCGCGGCAGCGGCGCGACGCGGCAGGTGACCCTGCGGGCGGCGCACACGCGCCTCAGCCCGAGCGCGAAAGAAGCCTCGATCCGTCACGTGGCCCAACTGGAGGGCGTGGTTGTCGCAGCAAAAGCAGACAACGATCCGCTGCTGGCGCGCGCCCGTCAGGTCTTGCAGGAACAGCGGGAGGAGGTGGCGGGTTTGAGCCAGCTGGTAACCGATCTCGAAGCAGCCAAACGCGAGGGACGTGAAGATGAAGCGGCGGAATTGAGCGAACGCTTGCTCGACCTGTTGTACGACCTGCCAGACGAGCGGGACGAAGAAGTTGAGCCAGAGGACGACGACAGGCAGTCGGCGGACGGTTGGCGCGGTTAGTGGCCGTGCCGATTGACTGCTCGCCAAACCGCGGATAGCGCGGCCAGCGTAGGATTGCGAGCAAGGTTGGCGCGCCGGCGTACACGGCCACGCCACGCTCCAATTCACCCGGTATCGACAGCGCGCAATTCCGGAAGCCGCGCTGCCGCCGGATCGTCACGTAAGTGTCCGCGACCCGTATCACGGCAAAGCAGGCCCCAGTCGTCGTTTCCAATTGACGACCTTTCAGTTGCCGGCCAGTCGACACGAACGGCAGGCACGAACTTTACCCACGGCGCCGAAACCACGCCAATCACTTGCGCCCTCGCGGACGCTTCGTAGACTTGCCCAGCGGGGTCGGCGCTTGCGGCCCCCCAATCACGGCCGCAAGGTGCGCCTTTTGCGCCTTGGTGGCGGCGCATAAACGGCGCGTAGTATTTGCCCGCCAACGAGTCGCGCTGGAACCGCTTGATCGCGCGTAGCAATCTTTTGGCATCGTAAGCGGCGCCCAACAGCTCCAGCACCACACCGGATGGCTGCTCAGAGGGTCGTCGCAACTGGACCGCCCTTGGAGACGCCACAGGCAATTGCGTTTTTCGCGTACCCATCCCGACCTCCTATTCGACGATCGCCGCGCCCGATCCGGCGAACGCCAACCCCCGCCATCAGCGTGGGAGCGCATTGCCCGCGCGATCCGGCACGCGGGCATGGACGCCGCCGGGCGCGAAACCGCCCGGCACGCTTCGCGAAAGGCGAGAAGCCCGAACGGGCTGTGGCCTTCAAGGCCGCCAACGCCCGCGAGCTCCGTGGCGGCTGCAATCCCCTGCGCTCGCGGGGGCCGGTCCGCGGCGCGCCTCCGCCACAGGCCCGCGGGCACGTCGCCGCCATGGCCAGAGGCGTTCGTCATTGTTCATCAGGGCCTGGATTCAAAGGCCGCCGGTCGCCACCCATGGCACGTACAGTGGGAACACATTTTTCAGGCAGGCGGTCACGCGCACGTCGTCGATGGCCAGCCCGGCGAACTGTGCGATCGTGTCGCTCTCCAGGTGAAAGCGCAGCGCGATCGTCTGCCCCAGGTAGCCGCTGAGGTCGGCCGTGTGCACACCCCAGCCGGCGCTCTCGGGCACCGTCACGGGCGGGCTGCCCACCGTCACGTTCATGTTCGGTCCCAGCCACTCCCACAGCCGGCGCGCCGCGCCCCCGCCGGCCGGCTGCACGGCCGCGTAGCTGTGATCGAAGGCCGCATTCTCCAATTGATACTGCTGCGCCCAGCTCACCCGGGCGGCGCTCATGGCGCCGTCCAGCGCCAGGCTGGGTGAATACAAGTCCTGGCTGCTGCCGGGTTCATACGTGTTGTCCAGGTCGGTCACCCAGCAGTGGGCGCCGCTGTTGCAGCGGGTCAGCGGCGCGTAGCTCGGCAGCCCCAACTCCCACTCGTCCGCGCTGCCCGAGTGGGTAAAGCCGGTCGCCCCGGACTCGAAGTCGGCGGCCAGCAGCACGAGCGGCTCCGTGCCCGCCGGGCAGACCGGCGGCAGGGGCGCGGCGCACACCGTCAGCGCCCAGCTCAGCAAGCGGCCGCCGTCGCCGGCAGAGTCATCTCGCAGGGTGAGCGTCCAGGCGCCAGTGGCTGCCTCGCCGTCGAACCAGTCCAACCGGAAGCTGGACTTGGGCTGCGCGCGCAAGCCGTCAAGCACTTCGAACGCGTCTAGCGGCAGCGCGGCTTCGTCGTCCAACACCAGGTCCAGCGTCACGTTGGGCGACCCCGTGACCGAGTTGCCGGCATCGGTGAACAGGCCGATCTCGTTGCCCGCCGGAGAAGTCAACGTGACATCCAGATCGGCCATGCGCGTATGCGTCAGCGACAGGCTCACGTCCAGGTCGGCAATGCGGGTGTCGTCGGGGATCGCCAGCGTCGCGCTGATCTGCCCCGGCCCGGTCGGGATGACTTGCGGCGCGGCCGTGCTGGGATAGGTCGTGCAGAGGGCGGCCGGCGCCGCCCGCGGCTGAACGCTGACGCTGAGGTGATAAGTGCCGGAGGTGACGCCGGCCGGCGGCGCGCTGACCTGCACATAGTAGGTTCCCGCCTGGCGGACGGTAATGAAGTGCGCTTCCGACAAGGGGTTGCTGAAGCCGCCGGTACTGGTGTCGTTGGCGATCAGGACGTAGTTGCCGAACAGGCCCAGGCCGAGCTGGCCGTTCCACTGCTGGTTGTCGCGCTCGGGGTCCAGATCCAGGCTGGCAAAGAGCGTGTCACCCGCTTGCAGCGCCAGCGAGTACCAATCGCTGTCGGCCGTGCTGGCGGTGCTGCCCGCAACCCAGCCCGAGGCCGGGAGCGGCGGCGCGGCGGCCAGGCTGTCGTTGGGCTCCAGTTCGGCGGCGGGGCTGCCGCTCTGCACGCGCACGTGCAGGTGATACGGCCGGATGGTGTTGGTTGCCGAGCCGGCCACCCGCAGATAGTATGTGCCGGCCTCGGCCAGCGGTGTGCCGGCTAGGCTGGGCGCGTTGGCGCGAAAGGCGCCGTCGTCCAGATCGGTCTCCAGCACGGTGGCGCCATCGGCGGCGATCACCTGCAGCGTGGCGTCGGCGTTGCCGCTGGCCGAGAAGCTCGTCATCACGGCCGCGTACAGCCGGTCGCCCGCCCCGGCCGTGAAGGCGTAGTAGTCCACGTCCCCAGCCGGATAGAGGTTGCCCAACGCGGCCGCGCCGGCGCCGGGCAGGATCGCGGCCTGGCCAGGTGTATCGTTGGGCTCCACTTCGGCCAAGAAATCCAGGCCGGCCGACCCGGCCGGGATCCGTGGCGCGTCGATCTTGGGGACCGCCGGCGTGGTCCGCGGCGGCCCGGCGCCCGCCCCAGCCGTTAGCGCTGATCCAAACAAGGCAACCGCAGCCAACACGCGAGGCAGCATGGCTTGGCTCCTGGACGCGCGCCACCCCTGGCGGTGGCCTGGAGGCAGCCCCCTTGTGGATCATGGCCGCGGAGCCTGCTGCCGTGCTCCAGTCGCCGCTCGCGGCTCAGTTCTAGCTTAGCACGTAATCGAGCTCAAAGGCAAAGGCCGTGTCGGTGCGCGAAATCGCTCCGCCCCCTTCGCCCCGCAGACCCTGCAGTTCGCCAGTGCCCGAACCCGGCACCACAAAGTATCGGCTGGCAGCCGTGTGGCCGTCGTCGGTACCGGTGTGCTGCAGCACAAAGGACCCCGGCCGGCCGCCCAGCTTGCCTTCCACGCGCTCCAACCCCACGAAGTGTGTGGCCCCGCGCCCCTCGCCGGGGTAGACCATCAGGTACTCCACGGTGCTCTGGCCCTCCAGGTCGCCCTGGAACGTCTTGCTCACGCTGGCGCGCGTCAGCTTGAACCCGCCCTCGCCCTCCTGGTACGGCTTCTCGTCCCAGCGTGTGACCTCAAACGTCGACCTGGCCCGCGTCATGGCGTTCACTCCCTTCCTGATCAGCGTATGCCCGCCGCGTGGCGGCGCGGCAGCAGCTCTCGCATCGCCTTGGCCCGGCGAAGCGCCAGGCGGCGGAAAAACGAAGCCCGCGCGCGGGCGAGCGGCCACGAGCCCTGCTTGCCCAGGACGAAGCGGCGCGCCGCTGCCAGGTCGATGCTCCGCCTGGCCAGCCGCTCACGGAGCGGCCTGGCTTCTCAGCCAGGCTTCGAGCTTGGCGCGGTGTTCGGCGTGGTGGTAGTCGAGGAAGCCAGGATAGCCCTCCAGAGGCTGGTATTCGGCCAGCCAGGCCAGCGTTCCGCCCGGACGCAGATCGGGTTCCGGCGCCGCCCTCAGCAGCTCGAGAAAGCGCCGGAACCCCTGCCGCCATTCCTGGTAGACGTCTGCCCACGACCGCCGGCCATTCGCTTCGAAGATCCACGCATTGGCCCGGTCAACCGTCTCGGGCGATTCCGCCTCGTCCAGCGCCACCGGCCATTGGGGAAACCGCGGCGCGTGCCCCTGCGCCGCCGCCTCTAGCCGGGCGACGGTCCGCGCCTGCCAGGCGCCCAGGTGCGCCACGATATCTTTGACCGCCAGGCCATCGGGCAGCAGCGGGCTCGTGATCTGCGCGGCGCTCAGGCTGGCCAACAGGCGTTCCCAGGCGTCGAGCTCACCGGCATGCATCGCAACCAGTTCCCGCTTCTCAACAAACATAAGCCCTCTAATCACTTCACGGGCGACGAAAGCTTCAGATGGAACCAGCGCCGCACACTCAGCTTGTGCTGATGCCCTTGACTCTATCAAGAACAGGCGTTCTAGTCAAGCGCCGCGCCCTAGCGCCCACGGGCTATTGCCGGCTGGCGATGTCGACCCCGGGCCAGCGTCAGCGCCAGCCACCACCGGCGCCCGGCAGCCCGGCCGCGGCCCGGCCGTCGCGCCATCCCGGCCGCCGTCATGGCCGCCTCCTGTGCGGCCACACTCCCGAGCGGCCACAGCAGCATGGCCGCAATCCCCACCCGTGGTACACTGATTCGCGCCATGGCTACCCTTCTCCTCATTCGTCACGGTGAAAACGAGTACACGCGCACGGGCAAGCTGGCCGGCTGGACCCCAGGCGTCAGACTGAACGAAGCCGGACAGAAACAGGCGCAGTCCCTGATCGAGCGCCTGAAGGGCGCGCCCATCAAGCGTCTTTACTCCAGCCCGCTCGAACGCGCGCAAGAGACCGCCGCGCCGCTGGCCGCGGCGCTGGGGCTGCCGGTGGAGATCCGCCCCGCGCTGGGCGAAGTGCGCTATGGCGACTGGACCGGCAAGAGCCTGAAGCGCCTGGCGCGCACGAAGCTCTGGCGCGTGGTCCAGGGCCTGCCATCGGTCATGCAGTTCCCCCAAGGCGAGACCATGCGCGGCGCCCAACTGCGCGTCGTCGACGCGCTCGACGAGATCGCCCGCGCCTATCCCAAAGCGATGGTCGCCGTCTTCTCGCACTCCGACCCCATCAAGATGGCCGTGGCCTACTACCTGGGCATGCCGCTCGACCTCTTCCAGCGCATTCAGATCAGCACCGGCTCGGTCAGCGTGCTCCGATTGGGCCAGGGCCAGCCGAGTTTGGTAAAATTGAACGACACCGGCGCCCTGGCGCTGCCGCGCTGAACTGGCTATCCACGGGGATCGATCCAATGGCGGGCACGCTCTTCGAGCTCAATCCAGTCCGGACCATCACCACCGGCTTCATCGGCCAGCCAGGCAAGCGCGTCTTTTACCTCCAGGCCCACGGCGAGACTGACACCATCACCGTGATCGTCGAGAAGCAGCAGGTCGAAGCGCTGGCCCAGGGCATCGAGCAGTTCCTAACCGAGCTGCGCGAGAAGTTCCCCGACCTGCCCGCGGCCTCGGCCGAGTACAGCCCGGCCGACATGTCGCTGACCGTGCCGGTGGACCCCGCCTTTCGCGTCGGGCAGCTTGGGCTGGGCTACGACCAGGACCGCGACATGCTGGTGCTGGTGGCCCAGGAGATCGTGACCGAAGGCCGCCCGGCAGAGGAGTCGCATACCGCCCGCTTCTTTGCCACCCGCGCCCAGATGCGCGCGCTGGGCGCCTATGGGTTGGAGCTGGTCAAGCAAGGCCGCCCGAAGTGCGGCAACTGCGGCCAGCCCATCGATCCAGAAGGGCACTTCTGCCCGCGCAGCAACGGCCACAAACACTGACCTCGGCCGGCCCGGCGCCGATGACCGCTTCTACGCCTCCCCCCCGCCCGGTCAGCCTGGATACCTTGCTGATCCTGCTCCAAGAAGGCAAACTCGAGGTCGAAGGGCTTCTGCCCCACGGCTCAAATTACACCTTCCTGGCCACGCTCACCCGCGGCAACCTGCGCACCCTGGCCGTCTACAAGCCCACGCGCGGCGAACAGCCCTTGTGGGACTTCCCGGAAGAGACCCTGGCCTACCGCGAAGTCGCCGCCTACCTGACCAGCGAGGCCCTCGGCTGGGACTTCGTTCCGCCCACCGTCCACCGCGCCGATGGACCGCACGGCGCCGGCTCGGTGCAGTACTTCATCCAGGCTCAGCCCGACTGCCACTACTTTACCTTCTCCAACGACGAGAAGGCCGAACTACCGCGCGTGGCCCTCTTCGACCTGCTGGTCAACAACGCCGACCGCAAAGGCGGCCACATCCTGCGCGACACCGGCGGCAAGCTATGGCTGATCGACCACGGCATCTGCTTCAACGCCCAGCCCAAGCTGCGCACGGTGGTCTGGGACTTTGGCGGCCAGGCCATCCCTCCTGAGCTGCTCAAGGACATGGCCGATTTCCGCCAGCGCCTCGACAGCGACACCGGGCTGCTAGAAGCCTACCGCGACCTGCTGGCCGCTAACGAGATCGCCGCCCTGCGCCGCCGCGCCGATAAACTCCTCAGCACCCGCAAGTTCCCCGAGCCCGGTCCCGGCCGCAACTACCCCTGGCCCCCGCTCTAGGGCGGCTCGCCGCCTCGCCCCCCACCCCTACACCCACCTACACACAACCGTCCACACCCGCGCCCCCTCCGCCTTAAGTCCGATTGACTCCCCAATCCACCTAATATAGTATTTAGGCATTCCTAAAATAGCGGAGGCCGTCATGTCTACCTTCCTGCCCCTCCTCCAGCACAGCATCCTTTACGGCCTGCTTATGAGCGCCGC
Organism: Anaerolineales bacterium; assembly: GCA_020845955.1. Lineage (GTDB taxonomy): Bacteria > Chloroflexota > Anaerolineae > Anaerolineales > UBA6663 > JADLEU01. Next base: position 8,818 of record JADLEU010000224.1, on the reverse strand, counting down.
GCTTATGGCCATCATGCTCCTCAGCATGGTCTGGAACCCGGCCATCTGGGCCGGCGATTACCCGCCCGACATCAAGGCCAAGGTTGGACCACCCGACGCACGCAGACAGCGGCAGAAGAAGCTCATCGCCCTGCCCTTTCTCGGCGTCATGCTGGCCGCTTTCACGGCGGCCGTAGCGACGCTGCCCGCGGCCGGCCTCGCCATCAACTTTGCCAACGCCGTCGTCGCCGTCTTTGCCATGGCGCTGGTCTTCAACCTGGTCGATCTGCTCATCATCGATTGGCTGGTCTTCGTCACCTGGCAGCCGCGCCTGATCGTGCTGCCCGGCACCGAGGGAATGGCCGGCTACCGCGACCATGGCTTCCATTTCCGCGCCTTTCTCAAGGGTCTGGTCTTCTGCCTAATCGTGGCGTTGCTGGCCGGCGCCATCACGGCCGGGGTGCAGGCCATCGTCTGACGCCGCCCAAACCACGTATAATCGCGGCATGGCCGTCCCGACTGCCGCCCACCCCGAGTTGGCGCGCGCGCTGGCCGCGGCCCTCGCCTTTCGCCTGGAAGACCTGGAGGCCAACCGAGCCGGCCGCCTGGCACGCCGCCAGCGCCTGGCCCTGCTGCTGATCTACCTGGCCTTCATCGGCCTGACACTGCTCTTTCCGGTTGGTTTCTTGATCTGGCTACTGGCGACGCCCGGCCCACCGCGCGCTGAGCCGTGGATTGTCCTGCTGTGCGCGGCGCTGCCCCTGTTCCTGCTGGGCTCGACGGCGCTGTGGACCGCCCGCGCGCTGCTGCGCGACGCCCTGGCCGGCGCCGTCGGCCAGCAGGTCGGCCAGGCGAGCACGGCCGCCATTACGCGCACCCTGCGAGGGCGCAGTGACACCCGCTATACGGTTCAGTTCGGCTCGGACCACTCCTTCGACATCCCGCGCGCCGCCTTCGACGCCTTCCAGCCCGGCCGCGTCTACCGAGCCTACTACTTGCCCGCCAGCGGCAAACTGGTCAGCGTCGAGCCGATCGGCTAGCGCCTACTGCGCGCGGGGCCGAGCGTCATGGTCGTCATGAGGCCGCGGATCAGCTTGTCGTGCGGGGGATTTCCAATGACGTCCTGTGCGAGAGACAGGAGGTCAGGGGTGATGAAGGCCTGCCCGGTGTGAGCGGCGGTGGGGCGCGTTCGGCGCAGGCGCCCGGCATCGGCGGCCAGGCGGCGGGCGCGGGGCTGAAGACCGGGCTGAAGCGGCGAGAGGCTGCTCGCGCGCGGCCGATCGGGAAGCAGGGAGCAGTTGCTGCGGCGTCAGCCTGACAGGTCAAGGCGGTCTGCGAATCCACGGCGGGATTCAGGCTTCAGGGCGCGCAGCGCGTCCAGGACCAACCCGGCGCCTTCCCCTTTGCCGACAAATGCGTCAGCCCCCGCCCGCTGGGCCTCGGCGCTCGCCTCGGGCCGGACGCTGAGCGCCACGACCTTAACCGCGGGGCAGACCGCCCGCAAGGCGGCCAGCAGCAAGGCTGGCGTGCTCGACGCCGGTGACCCATCCGCGCGGCCCGTGCCCGGCAATTCCCAATCCAGCAGCACCACGTCGGGCTCAAGGGCCTGGGCCTGGGCCAGCACGTCCTGGCCGGCCGCCGCCTCGCCCGCGACCGCCCACCCGGCGTCGCCGCCCGTGGCCTCCAGGAGCAGGCGCAGCGACGCTCTCGCCTCGGGCTGGCCGCCGGCCAACAAGATGCGCATGGTCACCTACCCCGCCCTGTGCTGCCGCCCCTGACGCCGCCTGGGAAGGCCCGCCTAAGCACGGGGAAAGGCCTCCACCCACGCCGCCCCTAGCACACACGCCACCGCCGCGCCGGCCATCAGCGCTTCGGGTAGCGTTGGCGCGACGCTGCGCAGGGACCGCGTCTCGGCCCACTGTCGCGCGGGGAAGGCGCTGGCGACGTACAACGACTTCGGCAGGGTGGCCGCGCAAATCAGCACGTAGGCCGTGGTCTCCCACAACCCGACGCGCACAAAAGCCAGGTTGGCCGCCGCCACGCTGGCAAACGGCTCGGCAAAACGGTTGGCGCCGGCCGTCCAGCCGATGACGACCGCCTGGACCAGCAGGATGACCAGGCCGGGCGTGAGCGTGCCGAAGCGCACGAACAGGTTGCCGCCGGCGATGAGGGCCAGCAGCAGCAGGTTGTGCCCCAGGATCGTGCCCAGCACCGGCCAGCCGACCTGGCGCTCGATGACGGGCACGCCTAGCCAGGCCTGCCCATGCGTGAGCACACCGGCGCCAAACACCGTCCAGGTGACGGCCATGAACAGCAGCCACAGCCGGGCGAAGCGCGCCAGCGCATCGCCGTCAAACAGGCTCTTCATGCTTGCCTCCCGGCCGTTTCCATCGCTCAGCCTCACCCGCCCGCCCGAGCCACGATCTGCCAGGCCTCCCAGGCGTTGGCGGCGGCCAGCAGCAGCCCCGCGGCCAACAGCGGCGCCCACACGCCAGGCGCGGCCAGGCTGGAACGGCCCTCGGTCACGGGCTCTGGGCTGGTCACGAATAATCGCCTGAGGGTGTAACGTGACAGGCCGCTCGTGGCCGCTGCCGCCAATGTGAAAGCCGCTAATTCGTACAGGCCCGACCGGCCCAACACCGCCAGGGAGGGCGCCATGCGCGCGGGCAGGGGGATGGCAAACGAGTTGGTGCCCAGGGTCAGGCCATACATGCCGAACCACACCAGCGGGATCAGGTAGCCCAACGGCAGTCCGTTGACGCGCAACAGGCCGTTTGCGAGCGCGATGATCGACCCCATCAGCAGATTGACGGCCAGCAGCCGGCCCCATTCGCGGACAAAGCTGGGGGCGGCGGCCTGGCCGGCCAGGACGGCGGCGGCGTTGCGGCCGCGCAGCAGCCCCTCCGGCAAGCCCCAATAGCCCAGCGCCCAGGCCGAGACGAAGACGAGCAGCCCAATCGCCAGGAGGCTGCCAAAGCGCACCGCCAACCGCGGGTGGACCAACCGGCCAGGCCGGCCAGGCGGCGCTGAAGGCGGCATCGGGCGCGGCGCGGCGGCTGGCCGGCCGCCCGCGCGGCCGCGGCGCTCGCGCCACACGCCCAGCGCCAGCCCAACGGCGCCGCCCGCCAGCACGCCGATAAATGCCTCCAGGCGGCTGCTGAACACGAACAGGACGCTGCTGAGCAGCAGGCCGAGGCCAAGGCCCCTCAGCCCATCAATCCTCCAGGCGTGCGTTCGCATTTGGATCTCGTCTCCCGCTGGCAGACCGCGCTCCCGGCGCCGCGTTGCAGCGCCGGCACCCAGGCTGGCTTCAGCATACCGGCGCCGCGGCGGCCCTGCGCCCGCCAGGCACAGAGACTCGCGCCTGGCCAAATGACCAGTGCCCGAAACGTCACGACAACTGTCATGCGCAGCACGTGACCTTTGTCAGACAACTTCTCGGCTGGCTGTGCTACCCTCCAGACGGGAGGACCCGCCTTGCCTGGCAGAAGTTCTGAAGGCCGGCCCGGGATGGCCTGCCAGCGTGATACCACATGACCAGCGCTCAGCCAACCCGGCATGCGCAGACCCAGGCCGGCCCCGCCGGGCTGGGGAGCGAAGCGCATTGGGGGGCGCTGATGGAAAGCGCCATCGGCTTCGCCATCTACCGGGTGGCCGTAGATCCGAACAGCGCCTATGGCGGCCGGGTCGTGCTGGTCAGCCCGTCATTGCGCGATCTGGCGGGCATTGAGGACCCCTACCGCTTCGAAGCCTGGTTCGACAACCTCCATCCCGACGACCTGCCCCGCGTGCGCGAAGCCAACCGCCGCGCTTGGCAGCAGGGCGAGCCCTACGACCAGGTCGTCCGCGTCTACCACCCCCATCGGCAGGCCTGGCTTTGGGTCCGCACCATTTCGCACCCGGTTCTGGACGCAAACGGGCAGCCGGCCTACTTCGATGGCATGGTGGTCGACGTCACAGCCCAACAGGCCGCTGAACAGGCGCTGCAAGAACGACTGGAATTCGAGCGGCTGATCGCCAGCATCTCAACCGTTTTCATCGACCTGGGGCCGGAGCAGGTGGACACGGCCATCCAGCACGCGCTGCGGCTGGTGGGTGAGGCCACGGCCGCCGATCGGAGCTTCATCAGCCTTTTGTCGGGCGATGCCAGCCGTGTGACGCGGACCCACGCATGGCGCGCGGCCGGCGCCGCTCCTGGCCTGGACGGGTGGCAGCAGCGGCCGGCGGCTGAATTCCCCTGGCTGCTGGAACGCCTGAAACGCCGCGAGGTCGTGGCGGTGGAGCGTGTTGACGATCTGCCGGCTGCCGCAGCAGCCGAGAAGGCGCTGCTCCATGGCCTGGGCCTCTGCTCGGCGCTGGTGGCGCCGGTCACCTATGGCGGCAGCCTGGCCGGCTTTCTGGGCCTGGAAAGCGCGCGCGGCCCACGGGCGTGGACCGGCGCTCAGCAGCGGCTGCTCCGCCCGGTGGGCGATATCCTGATCAATGCGCTTGAGCACAAACGCGCGCTGGCGGTTCAGGCCGGCCAGCGGCGCTTCCTGGAACTGCTGGCCGCCGGCGGCGATTTCTACGAAACCCTGCACACGCTGGTGAGCCTGATCGAAGAGCAGTGGCCGGGCATGCTGGGCCTGATCCTGCTGCTGGACCCCGACGGTTTGCGCCTGCACATTGGCGCGTCGGCGAGTCTGCCAAAGGCGTACGTGGAATCGATCGAGGGCCTGGCCATTGGGCCGCAGGCGGGCTCGTGCGGCACGGCCTGCTACCACCGCCAGCGCGTCATCGTCGAGGACATCGCCGTGGATCCGCGCTGGGCGGGGCTGCGCGAGTTGGGCCTGCAGCACGGTCTGCGCGCCTGCTGGTCACAGCCGGTGTTGGCGCCGGACGGCGCGGTGGCCGGCACGTTCGCGATGTATTACCGGCAGCCGCGCGCCCCGACCGAAGCCGAGTTGAGCACGATCGAGACCGCGGCGCACCTGGTCGGAGTGGCCATCGAGCACCGCCGGGCGCTCGTGGCGCTCCAGCACGCCAGCCAGAACCTGGAGCAGCGGGTGCAGGCGCGCACGCGCGAGTTGGCCGCGGCCAACGAGGCCTTGCGTCGAGAGGCGGCCGAGCACCGGCGCACCGAGGCGGCGCTGCACCTCAGCCAGGCGCTGTACGCCGAGGTGTTCGAAAACTCGCCGCTGCAGCTGTTTCTGATCGACGTGTCGCCCGAGAGCTCGTTTCGGGTGATCACCACCAACCCGGCCCACCAGCGCGGTTCGGGCGTGAGCCGCGAGCAAATCGAAGGCAAGACGCTCGACGAATTGCTGGCGCCCGAGGTGGCAGAGTCCGTTTCGCGGCACTATCGCGATTGCGTCGTGGCGGGCCAGCCGATCGAGTACGAGGAAAGCGGCCCCGCGCCGTATTGGGACACGGGCCGGATCCGCACCTTCCGGACCACACTGGCCCCCGTGCGTGACCAGACTGGCCGCATCGTGCGGCTGGTCGGCGCGAGCCAGGACATCACCGAACAGAAGCAGGACGAAGCCGCCCTGGCGCGGCAGGCCCAGGCCAGCGCCGTGGCGGCCGAGCGCGACCGCCTGGCGCGCGACCTGCACGATGCCGTGACGCAGACGCTGTTTTCGGCCAGCCTGACGGCCGAGGCGCTGCCCAAATTGTGGGAACGCGATCCGGACGTGGGCCGGCAGCGGCTGGAGGCGCTGCGCGAGCTGACGCGCGGCGCGCTGGCCGAGATGCGCACGCTGCTGCTGGAGCTGCGCCCGGCCGCGCTGACCGAAAGCAGCCTGGCCGATCTGCTCCGCCAGCTGGCCCAGGCGATCGTGGGGCGCGCGGGCGTGCCGATTGAGGTGCAGGTCGAGGGCGGAGCCGAACGAGCGTTCGCGCCCGAGGCGCAGGTGGCGCTCTACCGTATCGCGCAGGAAGCGCTGAACAACGTCGCCAAGCACGCCAACGCAACGCGCGCCACGGTGTCGCTCAGCGTCGCAGCCGGCGTGGCGCGTCTTGCCGTTCGCGACGACGGCCGCGGCTTTGAGCCGCTGGCCAATCTACGCGATCACCTGGGTCTGCGCATCATGCGTGAGCGCGCCGAGTCCATCGGCGCCACCCTGGCGGTGGAGAGCCGCCCGGGGACCGGGACGAGTGTCCGGGTCGAGTGGAAGGAGGCGTGATGACAGAAGACATCCCCATTCGCGTCCTGATCGTGGACGACCATACGGTCGTGCGCCGCGGACTGGCGGATTTCCTGCTGGCGGAAGGGGAGGCGTTGGCGCTGGTTGGGGAGGCCCGCGACGGGCCGGAGGCGGTCAGCCTGTGCCGGCAGTTGCGGCCGGACGTGGTGCTGATGGACCTGGTGATGCCCGGGATGGACGGCGCCACGGCCACGCGCCACATCCGCGAAGCGTGCCCGGCAATTCAGGTAATCGCCCTGACCAGCTTCCGCGAGCAAGACCTGGTGCAGGGCGCGCTTAAGGCGGGCGCCATCGGCTACCTGCTCAAGAACGTCAGCGCGGCGGAGCTGGCGAGCGCCATCCACGCCGCCCATGCCGGCCGGCCCACCCTGGCGCCCGAGGCAGCCCAGGCGCTCATTCGGGCCACGCAGGCGCCGCCGCCGCCCGGCCACGACCTGACGCCGCGCGAGCGCGAAGTGCTGGCCCTGATGGCGCGCGGCCTCAACAACACCGAGATCGCCAGGCGGTTGGTCATCAGCGCTTCGACGGCCAAGTTTCACGTCAGCAGCATCCTGTCCAAACTGGGCGTGGCCAGCCGCACCGAGGCGGTGGCGCTAGCGGTGCAGAGCCACATCGTGGTCTGAGCGGAACGGGTTGCGCATGAAGCACTTGCGCCCTACCCTGTGGGACCGCAGCGCTGGCAGTTGGGCGCCGCTGGCCGGGATGCTGTTCTTCGCCGGCCTGATGGCCGCGGGCTACTACTACAACCTCACCTTCATTCAGTTTGGCCTGCTGGACCTCGGCACGCGCCTGGTGGGGATGAGCGCGCAGGCCGTTGCGGCCAACATGGCGCTGCTGGCCGGCATCACCGCGGCGGCCGCCCTGCTCGCCGGCGGGCTGATGCGCCGACAAGGCTGGAGCCGTGACCTGCGCGCCAAGCTGCGCCTGGCGTTTGGGGTGGTGGCGGCGCAGACCCTGCTGACGGCCCTGGCGCCCTCCGTCGGCAGTCCGCCGGCCTTCACCGCCTGGATTGTGCTGGCGTCGATTGCGCTCGGGATTGGGGTGCCCGCCACCTTCAGCCTGGCCGTGGACCTGGCGCCGGTGCGCTGGCGCGGGTTGATCGGCGCCGCGATCACGGCGGGCGCCTACCTTGCGGCCGCGGCGCTCTCAGCCAGTTGGACCATTGGCGCTTTCAGGGCCTTCCTCCTGCCGCTCATGCTGGCCGGCCTGGCCGCGCTGGGCGCGTTGGCCTGGCTGCCGCTGCCTCTGGCGGACCGGCTGGCGATCCAACACGTGCAGCCCGCCTACGGCCAGGGGCGCTTCGTGCGCCCCGACCAGGCCGGCCGGCCGCGGGTACGGCGCCGCCTGCTGGTGTGGATCGGCTTGATGTTCGGTATCTACTTCGTGGACAGCCTGGGGTTCCTGCGCCTGGCCGAGACTCCCGTCTTCTTCGAGGCCGCCTGGCAGTCCCCACACCTGGGGCCGCGGCTGGCCATCGGGCTCGCCCACGCGCTGGCCGCCCTCATCGCCGGTGTGCTGTACACGGCCCTCGACGAGAAGGAGCTGTTCCTGTGGGTCTTCGGCCTCTTTGCCCTGGTGCACCTGATGTACACCTTCGCCGCCCGCGCGGCCGCGGCAGGCGCCGGCCAGCCGGTGCTCGGGCAGGCGCTGCTCTATGCCGTGGCGGTCAGCCTCTATACCGTGCTCAACTTTGCGCTTTGGGCCGACGTTTCCACGCCCGACACCATCAGCGCCAACAGCGCGGTGGGCGTCGCCCTGTCGGGCTGGACAGCCACCTTCGTCAGCACGGCGCTGGCACTGCAGCTGCGGCTGAAGGGGGTGCCGCTGGATCTGCACCTGCGCATCGTGGACGCGCTGGCGCTGCTGTTCTTCCTGGCCGTGCTGCTGCTGATCTTTTTCGCCCCGCCGGCCCGGGTCCGCAAGCTGCCTGCTGGCCGCGCTGCCGGCAGGCGCAAGACGTGAAACGCCGCTGGCTCATCGGGCTGGCTCTGCTGGCGGCGCTGCCGCTGGCCGGCTGCGCCCCGGCCGGCGAAGGCGGGGGGGCCTACAGCGGCACGATCGTGTTGGACGGACGGCACAGCTACGCCAGCGGGGCGGCGCTCAACGGGGCGCTGGTTGTCGTCAACGGCGAGGCCGTCCTGGAGGCTGGCGCGCGCGTGAGCGGGCCCGCCTACGTGCTGAGCGGGGCACTGGCCGTGGACGGCGAGATCGCCGGCGACCTCTCCGTTATTGGTGGCGAGCTCCGCCTGGGACCAGAGGCCGTGATTGATGGCGATTTGCGGGTGGGGGGCGGCACGCTCCGGCGCTCGCCGCAGGCCACGGTGCGGGGGCAGGTGTTGGTCGGGACCGCAAGCGGCGTGTCGCCGGCCCAGTTATCGCCCGCGCGGTCGTCGACTGCCCAACTGATCTGGCTCGTGCCCCAGGCGCTGATCCTGGCCGGCATCGCCTATTGGCTGGTTCTCGGCCGGCCGGCGCCCGTCGGCCGCGTGGGGCAGGCTGCCGTGGGCCACCCCGTCATCGCTGGGGCGATGGGACTCCTGGCCGGCATTGTCGGACCGGCGCTGCTGGTCGTGATGGCCTTTACCCTGATCCTGATCCCGGTGACCGTCATCGGGCTGATCGCGGCCGCGCTGGCGATCGGCTACGGCTGGATC
>JADLEU010000223.1 GCA_020845955.1 Anaerolineales bacterium | reverse complement strand
TTCCATCTGCTTGAGCAGGCGAGGCATGCTGAGAGCTTCATACATAATGCGGCCCAGCGTACCGCATCCCTCATCCCCTGCATAGAGCGACGGAAGCGCCTTGTTCCAAATTGAGAATTGCTGGGCCACTCTAGAGGCTCTTGTTCAGTCTGTTACAATCAAGGTAGGGGCAGGAGTGCCCTTTCACGCCGGGTGCAAACCACCTGGCATAGCTCAAGGACGGCTAGGATGGCGCAGGGCGAGAACGCCAATGTTTACGACTACGTCGTGATTGGCTCAGGGTTTGGCGGCAGTGTATCGGCCATGCGGCTGACCGAGAAGGGCTACCGCGTATTAGTGCTGGAACGCGGCCGGCGCTTTCGCGACGAGGACTTTGCGCGCAGCAATTGGAACGTCTGGCGCTACCTCTGGCTGCCAGCGGCGCGCTGTTTTGGCATCCTTCAAATCAGCCCGTTTCGAGATGTGTTTGTGCTGCACGGCGCGGGCGTGGGCGGCGGCAGCCTGGGATATGCCAACGTCCTGATGGTGCCGGGCGAGGAGATGTTCGCCGCGCCGGCCTGGCGGCACCTGGCCGATTGGAAGCAGATACTGGCGCCGCATTTCGAGACGGCCGGCCGCATGCTGGGGGTGGCCCGCAATCCCCGCCTTTGGCCGGCCGACGCCTGGCTGCGCGAGATCGCGGGTGAGCTTGGCCAGAGCGGCACCTTCCAGCCGACTCCAGTCGGCACGTTCTTTGGCGACCCCGGCCGCGAAGGAGAAGAGGTGCCCGACCCCTATTTTGGCGGCGAAGGACCAGTCCGGCGCGGTTGCACCCACTGCGGGGGCTGCCTGGTCGGCTGCCGGCACAACGCCAAGAACACCCTCGTCAAGAATTACTTGTACTTTGCCGAGAAGTGGGGGGCCCAGATCCAGGCCGAAGCCCAAGTCAGCGACATTCGCCCCTTGCCCGAAGGCCAGCCCGATGGGGCGCGGTACGAAGTCATCTATCGGCGCAGCACGGCCTGGCATTGGGCGCCGCAACGGCGCATCCGGGCCCGCAACGTCATCTGCGCCGCCGGCACCTTGGGGACGTTGCGGCTGCTCTTTCGCTGCCGCGACATCACCCGCTCGCTGCCCCGCCTCTCACCGCGCCTCGGCGACCTCGTCCGCACCAACAACGAAGCCTTGCTAGGCGTCACGAACCGCGGCACGGACGTCGACTGTTCACAGGGCATTGCCATCACCTCGATCTTCCACGCCGACGCCGTGACGACGGTCGAGCCGGTGCGCTACCCGGCCGGCTCGGACTTGATGCGCATCCTGCAGGGACCGCTCATCGAGGCGGGGACCGTGGCGCAGCGGTTGTGGCAATCGCTGCTCGACTTTCTCCGCCGCCCCGGCGACTTCCTGATCACCCACGTGCGACCCGGCTGGGCCAAGCGTTCAACCATCATCCTGGTCATGCAAACCGAAGAGAGCCGCATCAAGATGCGCTTTGGACGAAGTGTCTTCACTCTCGGGCGGCGGAACCTTGTGTCTCAGGCCGACGCCCACCAGCCGGTTCCCGGCCAAAGCCGCCTGGGGCACCTAGTGACCCGCCGGCTGGCCCAGAAGACGGGCGGCATCCCCGCCGGCACGATCAACGAAGGGCTGCTGGGCATCTCCATGACGGCCCATATTTTGGGCGGCTGCCCATTCGGTCTGGACAGCCGCCAGGGCGTGGTCGACCTAAACTGCCAGGTGCACCACTATCCCGGGCTCTACGTGACCGATGGATCGATCATGCCAGCCAACCCTGGTGTTAACCCCAGCCTGACAATTGCGGCGCTGGCGGAGTATGCCATGAGCCGCGTCCCGGCTGTGCCCGGTCGCGCGCGCCCGCCGCTGGAATTTGGGCCAGCCAGCGCGCCAATGGGCCCGGCGCCAGCCGCGGCCGACGAGCGGACCCGCTAGCGGCTGCGCCGGGCGCTCCCCCCCGCTCCGGCGCCGGCCTGATCGACCAGCCAGATCCGCTCGGCTCGAATGGCCGGCTCGCCGCGGCCTGCGTCGAACTCCACGGTGCCTTCCAGCACATATGGGCCGGGTGTCTTAAGGGCGGCGCGGTGTTGGAGATAGACATCGCCAAGTATCACGACGTCGAGAATCCCTGCGAGGTCCTCAAGAGACATAAAGTAAACGTAACCGCCTCGGCCGCTGCGGGTGCGATGCCAGCTCTGGCGCATGCCGGCCACGCGCACGCGCTGGCCCAGGCGGGCCGCGGCCGCGACCGTGCTGATCGCTCCGGCCGCAGCCACCTGGTCGGCCAGCAGCTCGAGGCGGTGCGCCGACACGCTGGCCCCGAGCCAGACTTCCTGAGCGGCGACCTTCTCGGCCAGGGACCAGTCGGCCTCATCGCTTACGGCGGTCTCAAACAGCGATAGTTGGCCTGGCTGGTGGGCTGTCACCTTCAGCTCCCGCAACAAGGCTGGGATGGTGCCCAGGCCATCGAAGGCCCCCACCGATACCAGCGCTTCGGCCTCTTGCGGGCGCGGATCGACGCGCGCCAGAAAGTCGCTGAGCGAGATAAACGGCCGCTGGCGCAGGATCCTCTGCTGCGTGCGCGCGGTCAACTCCCGCACCTGGTTCAGACCCATGAAGAGCTGCTTTTCGCCCGCCGCCATCGCCACGCAGAATTCGCGGCGGGCATGGTTGACGTGCGGCGGCCGCAGCGCCAGTCCCAGCCGCCGCGCCTCGGTCAGATACACGCTCTGGGGATAGTAACCGCCCCAATTTGCCAGCACCGCGGCCATGAACTCGGCGGGGAAGTGTGCCTTGCACCAGGCCGCGCGCCACGCCACCTGAGCATAAGAAGCGGCATGGGCCTTGGGAAACCCATAGCCGGCAAAGGCAGCCATCAGCTCCCAGACTCTCCCGGCGGTATCCGCCGGTACGTTGTGGCGCTCGGCGGCGCCTGCCACGAAGCGCTGCCGCAGGGTCTGCAGCTGTTTGCCGGGGTCAAAATGGCTCATGGCCCGGCGCAGGAGGTCGGCCTCCGCCAGGTCGAACCCTCCCAGCTCGTGAGCTACGCGCAGCACCTGTTCTTGATAGAGGATGACGCCGTGCGTGTCGTGCAGCAGCGGGGCGAGCGCGGGGTGCAGGTGCTGCACCGGCTCCCGGCCCAGATGGC
>JADLEU010000222.1 GCA_020845955.1 Anaerolineales bacterium | reverse complement strand
TCGCCGCGCTCATCGCGGCCAGGCTTACTCTATTGAACGCCGGCCCACCAGCCGCCCATTGACCATCCTCGCGGGCCCGGCTACACTCCAATTGGCGCGCGCCCGGTTCATGCGCCGAACTGAGCGCGGCTGCCAAGCGCCGGAGCGCCGAAAACCCGCTCACGAGGATCAGCTGCCTGGATGTCGAACAACACCCCCTCCGCTCTAGCTTTTGCCTCTAATCGTTCGCCGGTGCTCGCCCGGCGCGGCGTGGTCGCCTCCAGCCAGCCGCTGGCCTCGCAGGTGGGCCTATCGATCTTGATGCAGGGCGGCAACGCGGCCGACGCGGCCGTCGCCATGGCGGCGGCCCTCAATGTCACTGAGCCGACCTCGACCGGGATTGGCGGCGACTGCTTTGCGCTGTACTACGAGGCCGCCACGCAGCGTGTGACGGCCCTCAACGGCTCAGGCCGGGCGCCGGGCGCGCTGACGCTGGACCTGATTGAGCGCCAAGGGCTGAACCAGAACGGCGCGTTGCCGCCCTATCACGCCCACACGGTGACGGTGCCGGGCGCCTGCGCGGGCTGGTGCGACCTGATCGGCCGGCACGGCTCGCTGCCGCTAAGCAACCTGTTGGCGCCGGCCATCCGGCTGGCCGAGGAAGGGTTCCCGGTGGCGCCGTTGACGGCCCACTACTGGAGCCGCGGGGCCGCTAAGCAGCTCAAGACCGCGCCCGGCGGGCAGGCTTTGACCCTGGGCGGGCGCGCTCCGCGCGCGGGCGAGGTCTTCCGCAACCCCGGCCTGGCGCGCACACTGGGGATCGTGGCGGAGGGGGGTTCCGCCGCCTACTACCAGGGCGACATCGCCCGCGACATCGCGGCGACGGTCCAGGCCGCTGGCGGCGTGATGACCGCCGAGGACCTGGCTCAGCACACTTCCACCTGGGATGACGCCATCAGCGTCACCTATCGGGGCCTGCGGGTCTGGGAGTGCCCGCCGAACGGACAGGGCCTGACGGCGCTGCTGGCGCTGAGCATCCTGGCGGGCTTTGAGCTGGCGGGCCAGGACCCGCTCGGCGTCGAGCGCTGGCACCTGTTGATTGAGGCGCTGCGCGTGGCCTTCGCGGACACCCGCTGGCACGTGGCCGACCCCCGTTTTGCGCCGGCGCCGCTGGCCGGCTTGTTGTCGGCAGACTACGCCGCCGAGCGGCGGCGGCTGATCGATCGCGAGCGCGCCAGCCTCGACGTACGGCGCGGCGCGCCGGCAGCGGGCGCCGGCACGGTTTACTGCTGCGCCGTCGACGGGCAGGGCAACGCCTGCTCGTTCATCAACAGCAACTACCTGGGCTTTGGCACCGGAATGGTGCCCGCCGGCGCAGCGGGGCCCTGGGGATTCACACTGCAGAACCGCGGGCACAACTTCTCGCTCGAGGCTGGCCACCCCAACGCGCTGGCGCCCGGCAAGCGGCCCTACCACACCATCATCCCCGGCCTGCTGACGCGGGACGCCGACAACTCGCTCTACGCGCCGTTTGGCGTGATGGGCGGTTTCATGCAGCCGCAGGGGCACCTGCAGGTCGTCGTCGCCATGGCCGACGACGGCCTGGATCCACAGGCCGCCCTTGATCGCCCGCGCTTCTGCATCGACGCGGGCCAGGCCGGAGGGGCGGTCGCGCTGGAAGCCGGCCTGCCGGAGGCGCTGGTCGCTGGCCTGGAGGCGCGCGGCCACCCGCTGCGGGCCGGGATAGAGGGCTACGAGCGGGCGCTTTTTGGCCGGGGGCAGATCATCCGGCGTGAGCCCGACGGGGTGCTGTGGGGAGGCAGCGACCCGCGGGCCGATGGGTGCGCGATGGGCTTCTAGGCGTCGCAACAAGTCGGCTTTGACAGGCAGAGAGCGGGCATGGTAGAATTGGCTGGCTCGGGGGAGTCGCCTCCTGAGGGAGGGATGGCCGAGTGGCTTAAGGCGGTTGTCTTGAAAACAACTGTGGGGGCAACCTCACCGGGGGTTCGAATCCCTCTCCCTCCGCCTGATTAACAACTGGCCGCCCGGTCCGCGAGGCGCCGCGCCGGCCTAAAGACTTGGGGAGGTGCCGGAGTATGGTCGATCGGGAGCGCCTGCTAAGTGCTTGTACGGGGCTTAACCCTGTACCCAGGGTTCAAATCCCTGCCTCCCCGCCTTAGAGACCGGGATTGTAGATGGGGGCAGGGCCATCGCCAATTCAACAGCCAGAATGCGGCTATAGCTCAGTGGATTAGAGCGTTTGGTTGCGGACCAAAAGGCCGGGGGTTCGAGTCCCTCTAGCCGCACTGCAAAACAAGCCCTTTCGTGAGAGAGGGCTTGTTTTGTTTCCCCAATTGACATCAATCTGACATCAATCCTGAAGTTGCACAATCCAGGCCCGTCGGTGGGGGTAAGGTTAGGGCCACCACGTCGTCACATCGCGGATGGCGCGGAAAGTTTCAGCAATTGTTTCGTCGCCGCCGAGAAAGTGAATGAGCGGCGCGAGGTCGGCCTGGGCGTTCAAGAGACTAGGGCGACCATGCTGGGCTAAGGCCTGCAAGGTTTGTGGCCATAGTGCATACCAGTCAATCGTTGAATCAGCCAGGAGAGCAGGTAGTCTGGAAAAGACCAGGTCGCTACCATAAAACTCGGGGTTGTAAGAAGCTGCCGCTGCCACTAATGCCTCTTCCCTAACTGCCGTTCGGTCAGCAACCAATACGTGGGGAGTGAGCCCACTCAACGCTATTGCGCGCGCCCACTGATTCTCAATGCCTCGCGCCACAACCAAGGCATCAGGCAGCAGGTTTTTGGGCAAGTGTTCGGCTATCCCGCTCAACGCCAAGGCACGATCAATCTCATTCTCAATCGCCTGAGTCGCCTCTAGGGCTTCGACCAGCAGCCGTTCGGGCAGTTTGGCGGCCAGCCTGCCTAAGGCAATGGCACGCTCCCATTCATCCTCAATTCCCCACACCGCTGCCACGACCTCGACCAGCAACTCTTCCGTCAAGTATGCAGCCAACCCACTCAATGCTATGACACGGGCATCACTATTCCTAATTCCTTCCGCTGTCGCAAGCGCTTCCGCTAGCAGCCCTTCTGGCAAATACGTTGCAAGACGACCCAACGCATGAGCTTGCGCCTCCTCGTCCTGGATTTCTCGTACTGTCAGAAGGGCCTCCGCTAGCAGCCCTTCCGACATATACTCTGCAAGGTCACCTAAAGCAGCAGCACGCGCTTCCTCGTCTTTAATGTCGCGCACGATCTGAAGTGCCTCCGCCAGCAGTCCTTCTGGCAAATAAGGACTCGCACCGATCAACGCCCTTGAGCGTGGCCATTCCCTGGCTACCATCCGCGCTGTCATCAATGCTTCAGCCGCCAGCGCTGCCCGCTCGGAACCTGAGCGTTGTGCAGCCAAGTTGCTCAACACACTTGCGCACTTCTCCTTATCCTCATTGCCCCGTGCTACTGCCAATGCTTCTGACACTGCTATTGCCTGTTGCCCTTCTAGCAGATAGTCTGCCAGACTCACAAAAACAATGGCACGTGCCACCTCATCTCTGATCGTACGCGATGCCGCTAGTGCTTCCAGTATCACCGTTGTCCGCTGTCCTATTGACAGGCAGTCAGCCAGCCTGCTCATTACTTCTGCTTGCGCCTCTCCACCCCCGATCTCTCGCGCAGCCGCCAACCCATCCGCCACAACCGCGGCCCGGTGATGGTCTGGTAGATGCGGTGCTATGTGGCTCAATGCAAAAGCACGCGCCCACGAATCCTGGATCTTGCGTGCGGCTACGACAATTGCGGCCGCCTCATCAGGCGAATCGCTAGACATGTGTTCAACCAGGTTGGCCAATGCCCGTGCACATTCCCACTCATCTCCCAATCTGGTCACGGTTGAAAGAGCCTCTGCCACCACAGCTCGCCGTTCAGCTTCTGGCAGGTTTTCTGCGAGCCGACTTAGCTGTCTTACCCGGTTCTCGTCAGCACTCTTCTTGCGGATTATCGCCAGGGTTTCCGCCACTACATCTGCTCTCTGGTCGTCGGGCAACACTGATGCCAACTCACTCAACAAGGCTGCACGATTCCCATCATCTTTGATCACCCGTGCTATCGCCAGGGCTTCGCTCACCACCGTCATCCTCAGGTCGTTTGGCAAGTGGCGAGCCAGCCTAACCAGAATCGTTGCGCGCGTAAAGTCGCCCTGGATTGTCTGGACTGCTGCCAAAGCATCACCCACCACCACTGACCGCACCGCTTGAGGCAACTGACCCGCCAACACAACACACGCATAAGCGCGCGCAGACTCATCTCTCATCCCTCGCGCCATTGCTAGGGCTTCTGTCAGCAGCCCGTCCGGCAAACGGGAAGCCATATCGCTTAATGCCACAGCTCGCCACCACTCACCGTGAATGGTACGCACCGCCGCCAGAGCTGTCGACAGGAGTGCTTTGGGCAAGTAGATAGCTAGCCTGCTCAACGCTGCAGCGCGTGCCGCTTCATGATTTGTCCCCTGCGCGATCGCTAGCGCGTCTGCTAGTAACTCTTCTGGCAAAAGCGGTGCAAGTTTGGCTAAGCTATCACTCCGACCCCAACTATTCGCCAAGTATCCGATTCGCGACAAAGCTTGGGCTGGACTCCACAAGTGTTCCTCAACTAATTGAACCAGGAGCTCAGGAGAAACGTTGGCGGCCAGGGAATTGACGGAAGACTGGATCAGGCCGCAGCGTATTTGCTGTCCCATATCCCAGGTACCGCGTCGCTGCGCTCGCGACCATACCAGGACAAGGTCTGCCAGATATCCAGCCAAGTGCCCTTCTACGCGCTCGCGCGACTCTGCCCACAGGTTGCTGTGTGTCACTAGGCCTCGCAGAGCCGTTTCATCGTCCGCTCCGGCCATATGGAGCGCCAGGAAGCGGCGCGGGTATTCTTCCTCTACCAGCGCCGGCCAGTCGCCGTTGCATACCTGTCGGTAGTGTGCCACGACGCGGGCGTGGGCGGCCTGGGCGCGCTCGCGCATTTCGCCGGCGAAGTCATCGGGGTAGTTGGCGTCGTCACCCCCTAGCCCGCTTAGAAAGTCGCGCAGGCTGGCGTGGTAAATCTGGTAGCTGCCTTCACGCTTGAGCACGAAGGCCCCCCATTCGTCACCGGCGAGCCGTTGCAGCGCAAAGGTCGTCGTGGCCGTGCCCGACCACTCGGCCCAGATTTCGGCATTGATGGGGGCTTGGGCAATGGCCAGGATCGCCAGCAGCGGGGCGTACAGCGTGTCCCACTTCTCTATGTCAGCCCGCCACCGACCCCAGTAGTCGGCGTAGTAGCTCACCAACCCGCCCGGCAGGCGCCCCAGGTCCAGTGGCGCGCGGCGGCCCCGTGCCACGTCGTCCAGCACGTAGTGCAGATACATCCACACCCCGCCGCTCTTGGCCGCCAAGGTCTCCACGAACTCAGACTCAGTGTAGCCCTGCGCCTGCAATTGCGCCGCGATCGCGGGCTTGCGCGCTACGCCGTGCAGGTAGGCGCTCATGTCGGCCCGGTTGTCGTCGCTCTCTGCTCTCAGCACCTCTACGTGGGGCTGGAACTCCTTGAAGTGCAGCCGCCTGGCAGGCGCGGGCCGGCGCGAGAGAACCAGGTAGACGCACGGCGGCAGCACCTCCGGCAGGCCGAAGACGTTTCCGTTGGGGGCTGTGCCGGCCTCGTCGAGCGCATCGCAGACCACTACCAGCTTCTCGCCAGCTGTCAGGGTCTCGGCGGCAGCGCGCAGCAGCCGGCTCAGAAAGTCTGGGTAGGCGGCGATGGCGGGCAAGGTGTTGCGCTGAGCGTACTCCTCCAGCCGGTAGCGGCTAACGATCTGCGATCCCAGCGATTGCAACGCACGCACCAGATTGGCATCCCCTGGCGCTTGCTCGGCAAACAAGTGTAGATACCGTCGCTCGCGCACCAAGTGCGCCAGGAACGACGTCTTGCCCACCCCTGCTTCGCCCTCTACCACGAACGCACCGTAGGGCTGTGCTGGGTCATTCAGGTAGGCGTCAAGCCTTGTCTCGAGCCATTGACGGCCCACGAAGTCCGCCGCCCGCACCCGTTGGAACACGCCGTCCGGCGGTATGTACAGGTCGCGCAGGGTGTTGAAGTCACCGGTGCCAGTGTAATAGGTGTTGTAGATGGCTCCAATGTTTACGTGCTTGTCACCGCTGACGAAGTCGCCGGCAATGTTCACCCCACCTTCGAAGACAGGCTGAGCATTGGCGCGTTCCAGTGCCAGGTCGAGCGCGCGGCGCAGCTCGGCCGTCAATTCGTCCATCCGTGCCTCGAGCGCTTCCAGGTTGCGCGAGTCAAAAAGGGCTTGCAGCGACGGCTCGGCCTTGAGCTCGGCCTCGAACCAGAGCAGGAAGTCGGTGGCCGCCGGCATGGCGTGCTCCCGCCACGCCTCGCGTTTTTGGGCCGTCATCGGGGCGACGCCCGCGCCCCATACCGACACGGCCCAACGCTCGGCCAGCCGCGCGGGATCGGGGTGGCTGTGCCGTGCCAACAGCCGCGCCAACTCAGGGGCAGCTTCGGTTTTCAGAAAGCTTTCGTTGAAGAGGCCGGCGGCAAGGTCAGGGTATTGTCGGGCGAAGGCGGTGTAGGTTCGGGCCAGTGCCTTCTTGAGCGCCAATTGAGCGGGGTCACGCCCCAGCCACTGGCGCGCCTTGCTCTCGAAGTCGTAGACCTCGGCGGCAGTTGCAAGGATGGTTTGGGCTATGGCACCGAGCGCGGCTTCAGCAAACATGAATCCCCTGGAAGCTGGCCAAAATGCAGATTAGCCCACTGTGAAAGGCGGAGGGACGGACGAACGGCACTCCATGACTGGCCACAGAAAATGGACAGTAGTTGTGCGCCAGCCTGCATCGCCCCAACTTACGGTCCAGATGGCGCCTCGGGCGCGTTCTTGCCCTTCACCTCCGCCGAGGACTCCCTGCCAATGGCGATGCCGTTGGCGTCCGTGATGTTGCCGACACTCAGCTGATCTTGCTGGACTTGGGCGTGCGACCCGACGATTACGGTTTCGCCACTGATTTGAACCATTTGACCGATAACGGGCTCCGCCACCTTTCGCGAGGCTAGAAACGCCGGGCCATGGTCTAAGAACCAGGTTCGGAACAAGTCGCCCGCGCGCCGGTAGTGCGCCCAGCCGTCATCGTGGACGGCCAGACCGTGATAGCACAGGGCCAACAGCCCACGCTTGATATTTAGCTCTGGGTTGTTGATGGCGCGCAGGATGTCGCGTTCTTCGATCCAGTCATTGGCCCCGGCCAACACGCTATAGGCGTGAAAACCGCCTAGGTCCACGCCTTGCGCCCATCCCTCCAGGTCGTGAATCTGCTCGCTGATGAATTTGCCGGCGAGGGCCGTCACCTGCGCCAGCGTTTTGCCGGCCAGCCCCTGGTCATCGGAATAAAGATGGTGAAGAAAATACTGGGCAACGAACGGATGGCCGCCACTCTCCTGCCAGACGGCCGCGGCCAACTCAGGCTTATGCTCCGGCGCCCGCCTCATCAGCTCAGTGAAGCCGCTCTCGTCAAACGGTTCAAGGTAGTGCAGTTTCAAGACGTTCCATAGCGGCGAACCTCTCCGGCTGACTTGATCTAGAAAGCGGTGTGAGCCGGCAAACACAAGGCGAATTTGCGACTTGAGCTCACTGGCATTCACAAGCGAGCGAAGATTATTGAACAAGCCCTCTGTCCAGGGTTTGTCGAGCGTGTCATCAATCTCGTCAATCAGAAAGACCAGGCGCACTTGATGGCCGTCGGCTTCCAGCTGCCGCAGAATGTAATCCAAGCAATCTTCAAAGCCTTGCAAATTGAGCGCACTGGCGCCGGCCAGGTCGGCAAACCAGGGCGCCTCCAGGCGGATGGGGTGCGGCCAGGCATCGGCCGGCCGGCGGCGTGCGTTGACGTCGATCCGGCGGACCGTCTCATAAAGCAAGCGCGCAAAGACTTCCCCGGCCGCCGCGAACTCGCCGCTCTTGATGTCAAAGGGAATCGGCCAGGCTTCCCAGTCAGCCGCGTCAGCAGACGCCTGGCGCAATAGATGGCCAACCGTGGCCAGCACGCTACTCTTGCCGCATCGCCGGCCGGCGATGAAGGCATGCGAGTTGCCGCCTTCCAGGCGCAGATTCAGGTCAAGGCCTTTGACCAGCGGCCAGCGGCCCACAAACGCCTCTGGCCTTACGGGATCAAGATACTGGAAGGGGTTGGGTTTCACGACGCTTTACTCCATCCGCACCTGGTACCGTTCGATCCACTGCTTGAACAGATCGAACCGGATCATGAGCATTTGCTCTAACCGGCCCAGCACAGTACGGTGCTCCAACTCAAACACTGACTTCTCACGCGCGGTCCGATCGCTGCCGCCGGCAACCAGAACTGCCTCGGGCTGGCCGTCCGATCTCGACAAGCCGGTCAAGATAGCCCTGTTTTCGATGACCTGAAGCATAGGCCACAGAGCCGGATCGGTCACCTCGCCCCACAGGCCATTCTCGTTCAGCAGATCAGCCGTGCCTGGTTGGCGGATAAAGCGCTCCGCTGCCTGAACCAAGTGGCTAAGTTCGATCCGACTTACACCCGAAGTTCCCAGCGCCTCTATGGCCGAACTGCACAACTGCCGCGCCAGAAACGGATGCCCCCCACTCACCTCGGCCACGAAGCTGGCCGCCTCGTCGGTATAGTCCAGGTCCATTTGGCGACCGATATTACGCACCATCTGTACACATTCGTCGCGGCTGAGCGGCCCCAGATACTCCTCACGGAAGAATTGGTAGAAAGGATTCTGCTGACCATGCCAGCGGCTCACACGGTTGAATTGCGGGTCCACCCCGACCACTAGAAGAGAGAGCCGGTCGGTCTCCTGCACTAGTCCGCGCAGGGCACGGGCAAACGACAGGTACCGATTCAGCTCTTCCAGGCTCAACGATCCGGTGCCGGCGCTAGGACGCGGCACCATAACCTCTATTTCGTCAATGAAAAGCCCTAGCCGGGAGGTATGCCCCAGGACCTCAAGGCGTGCGATCAAGTCGTGCACAGCGGTCACGAAGCTGCTTGAGGCTTCAGCTACAATTACCGGCGGTGTCCAGTTAAATTGCGGCAGGCGCACGCGCAATGAACGCTGCCAAGAGCCCAGGATGCGATTGTACAGCGCAGTCAACTCCTCGCCGGCCTGCAAATCCACATACGCGACGGGAAATGTCGCTCGGTCGCGCAGGTGCCGCATAAATGAGCTCTTTCCCATCTTGCGCAAGCCGAATAGCCCTAGCGGTCGGCCCTGCTCCAGCACTTCCGCCAGCTCGTTGGCGCGCGGCTCTCGGCCGAAGAAATTCAGGCGATCGACAACGGGATTGCGTACATCGTAATGGTTGCGGCGGCCGATGAAGCGCTGCAGGTGCTCGCGCAGCTTCTCTTGTTCCTTTTGCAGCTCGCGGCCTTGCTGGATGACGGCATCGTCAACAGGGATGACCTGCACGCCTTCGGCAGCGCGCAGCGCGCCAATCTCAATCAAGCCCCCTTCGTCGGGCGTTTGGTCGATGACGACAAAGATGAGCTTGGGCGCGGCACTGATGGCACGCGCGGCTTCATACACCGCCATGACGTTGTTGCGGTTCAAAGGGTGGCCCAGCAAGCAGCTAGTGTAAACCGGGGCGACAATCATGGGCCGCCAGAAATCGGCGGTGGGGTGACATACGAATTCGAGCGGGTTTGTCAGGGGGCGCACTTCTATCCCCGCCGCGGCGAAGAATTCGCGGGCGATGAGGTCTAGGGACGGCCTTTCATAGCTGGGACGACTTAGGCGCGGGAAGAGGGCGGCGCGCACCTCCGGGTCGCTTGCCATCAGGCCGCTCAGCGCCTGGATAACGGCCTGCTGCACCACCGGGCTTGAGTCGTTGAGTCTAGCCAGGAGTGCCTGGCGCACTCCGGCGTCATCGGGGGCCAGCCCGGCGAGGGTCTCCACCGCCAACTGTCTCACGTGCTCGTCTGAGTCGTCGAGGCGCAGCTGGATAGCTATCCGCACTTGATCGTTGTCAGCGGCGCGCTCGGCGACCGCAGCAAGCGCGACCTGCCGCACTTCGGACTGCTCATGTTCCAGGTAGGCTAGGACGGCGATTTTGGCCTGATCAATCTGGTTGGGCAACTGAATGCGGTTGTAGATAATCAGCGCTTGGGCGGCCGAGCGCGCCGCCTCTAGGTGATCCCCACGCTCGCGCTCCGCCTCGCTCAACTCCCACAATACGTCTCCTTCGCTGCGCAGGTCACCCAGCTCGCGGACGATGGCCAGTGCCTGGCGGAAGAACCCGACGGCGCGCTGTGCGTCGCCTTGCGCCGCGTAGGCCTTGCCCAGGGCCCGCAACGCGATATTCTCCTGGGGCCGATGGCCGAGTTCACGCACCATGGCCAGCTGGCGCTCATACTGGTTAATGGCCGCATCCACGTCACCTAGGCCCAAATACGCGTCGCCCAAACCGCCTGAGGCGGTCGCCTCGCCCAGGCGGTCGCCAATCTCGCGCGCGATCACGCGCGCTTCTTGATAGTATTTCAAGGCCGGCTGCCGCTCGGCCTGGGCCATATAGGCATTGCCGATATTGCCTAAGGCATTGCCCTCACCGCGCCGATCGCCGACGTCGCGCGCAATTGCCAGGCGCTGCTCGTAGAGCTCGATGGCCCGCCCGGTCTCGCCCAGGGCGGAATAGGCTAGTCCCAGATTACCAAGGTGCGCGCCTTCGCTAAGCCGGTCGCCGACCTCGCGTGCAATCGCCAATGCCTGCTCATAGAATGCGATAGCCCGGCGAGCGTCACCTGTCTCAGCCGCTGCCACGCCCAACCGACCGAGGAAATTGCTTTCGCTTCGCCGGTCACGTATCTCGCGGGCAGTGTTTAGCGCCCTTTCATAGATCTCGACGGCACGGCGGATCTCGCCCAGACTGGCGTAGGCCTGGCCCAGGTTGCCCAGATGCGCGCTCTCAGCCTGCAAATCGCCGAATTCCCGAGCGACCGCTATTGCCTGTTCATATACCTCGATGGCTCGGCGGATCTCCCCCAGGTCGGCATAGGCGTTGCCGAGGCCGCCGAGCAGACTGCTCTCGTTGCGCCGGTCCCCAATCTCGCTTGCAATGGCTAAAGCCTCTTTGTAAAGGCCAATGGCGCGCCGGGAGTCGCCGGATTCGGCATAAGCGTTGCCCAGCCGGCCGAGCAGGTTACTTTCGGCTGGACGGGCGCGGAGCTCGCGGGCGATGAGCTGAGCTGCCTCATACAACTCCACGGCGCGGCGGGTGTTGCCCAAGTCGGCGTGGGTGCGGCCGAGGGCACTGAGATGTTGGCCCTCGGCGGCCCGGTCATTCAAGCGGCGCGCGGAGGTTATGGCCTCCTCCAACCAGCGCACCATTTCGCGCGGAGCCAGGCGGATAGTCAGAATCGGCTCGCTGCCGAGCGGATAATCTGTGCAGAGGCGCGCGGCCAAGTCATTGTCTTGCTGATTTGCGGCTGCCCAGGCCTGCCCGGCGCGAATGTTGTTCCAATCACTATCAAGCTGCCTGAGTCTGTCGACAAGTCCAAGTTCCTGAGCGTCAACGTCCCGCAACACGCGCAAGAAATGCCGGGCGTGGCGCAGTGCGGCCTCATCACGCTCGCCCGGCGCCAAGCGCGCCAAAGCGTAATCCCGTACCAGGGTCGGTATGCGGTAGCGCTCCTGGTCAGGCTCGAAATCTAGCAGGCTATAGCGGATTAACGCCGATAGCGACTCGCGGGCCGGCTCGAGCTCCGCTTCCCAAACGGCAGCCGCCGCCGCCAAATCGAACGAACCGGGAAAAACGGACAGGATGCGCCACTGCCACTGCAGGTCAGCATCCAGCGTCCCATAGCTCACGCCCATCGAGGTTTCGACGCCGGTCAGCTGCAGTCGCCGGCTCGCATCGCGCAATTGATGTTCCAAGTCCTCTGGGGTCAGATCTGGCCGCTCGGCCAATACATTCCCCACGAGCCGCAGGGCCAGCGGTAGGTATCCGGCCAGCTTGGTAATTGCACCAGCGCGCGGGCCTATGTCAGGTGCAATTCTAAGCAACAGCTCGCGCGCATCTTCGGCTGAGAGTAACTCGAGGCTTGTCGGGCGCAGCCCGGGCAACGAAAACTTGCGCCTGGACGTGATAATTAGCAGGCAGTGGGTGGGCGGGATGAGGGGCTTAACCTGTTCGGCGTTTGCGGCATCATCGAAGAGCAATAGGGTACGTTGCCCGTTTAGGAGGCTGCGGTAAAGTGCGCCGAGCTCGCTTTCCTTCTCGGGCAGTATTGTCACTGGGTGGTAGGCCCGGATCACTTGCAACATCGCCTCTGCAGGCAACACAGGGTCCGGACTACTTCCACGCAAGTCGAGGAACAACTGCGCATCGGGGTAACGCAACGCGAGGCGCCTGGCCAACACCAGAGCCAGGGCCGTCTTGCCTACGCCGCCCATGCCATGCAGGCTAAGAAGGTTAGCCCCCTTATCGACGCTCTCAAGCAAGCCGGCGAGGTCACGCTCTCGATTCACGAAGTCGGGCAGCGGCGCAGGCAGTTGATGCAGGGCGGTTAACGAAGTTGACTGAATCTGGTGAACAATCCGGTCGCTGGCTATGAATTGTCCACCGGAAGCACTGATTTTGTCGCGGCCAACAACATCGCCGCCGACATGGACATCCTGCTGGCCGAAAGAAGATCCGCTACTCCACTGAGAGTCTGTTTGTTTAGGCTCGCCGCTCATTGGTAGCTTGTCCCTCTCAGCAAGACCAAGCTGGTCCTGCCGGCAGAGATGCCCCGCGTTCGCGTCCCCAATAATACACCTTACGCGGCAATTTCTTAGCCGCCGGGCCTGAGAGGCGCGCACTATCCGCTAAGCCAACGTTGCGTATAATTCCGAGTCGGATGCAGGATAAGTGGCACCGTGGTAGCGCCGCGGCGTAACAACCGGCTGGCTTGCACTAAGTTGCCTTTTCCTGGCACCGCCTGTGTGCTCCGTGAGCGCTTGAAACGGTGTGCCAGGTCAACCTCGGTATAGGTGAGTCTGCCGTCCTAGAGAAAATGGTAACCGCCTGGGCTCCATTGCCACCTAATAGACTTGAAGCGGTTTCACAATCCAGTTGGTGAGATGCGCATGACGAAAAAGTGTGGCCTTAGAGTGGCGGAGGTGAAGCCATAACTCGCCGACGTCGTTAGCCACTCTTGACTGACAAATAATGGGCGCAGATCGAACCGCTGTTGCCGCTGCCGCCCAAGTCGAAGAAAGGCGGCCATTCATGGAGCCCTAACCGGACACGTCTGGAAGGGATCCTGTGGATCCTGCGGATGGGCGCGCGCTGGCAGGATTTGCCTGACCAATACCCTAGCCCGTTAACCTGCTGGCGTCGCCTGCAAATATCGGAAGAACAAGACGTCTGGTCGGACATTGGGCGGGCGTTTCTAGGGACGCTGGATGTGCGCAAGCAGCTCAACAGAATGGAGAATAATCGCGGCCGTCGCTTGCCGCATCGCCGACCCCGACTATAATTGTAGCCTCCAGTAGTAATGCGCCATGATATTCACATTTTCCGGCCTGCCATCTGGCCGCAGGTGACCGGCAATGGCAATCCAGCCGGCATGCGTTAAATGCGGCGAATACTAATTTGTAGGCAGTTTGCCGCAGGCGGGAGGCCATAGTGCTTACCTTCGATATTCCGCCCGTCGTCTGGTACAAACGCATTCAGGTCCTTTTGCTTGACCTCTTACAACGCGCCGCCGGCGATGCCCGCGCATCATGGATCGATCTGCCTAACCAGGCCAGTGCCTATGTCGTCCGCTGGATTCAATCAGGTCCGCCAGCCTTTCTGCCGCACCATGGCCGGGCAATCTATGCCGAATGCGTCAGTCCAAAGTTGCTGGAAGGCAGATGGCAGCAGACCTGTATAGCTTGTCCCACTGATACCCTCTATGTTGGCAAAGGGGAGAGCATTAAACAACGGGTTCGCTTTCTCGCCCGGGTCGGAGTGGGAAAAGCCGAGAATCATGGCGGCGAGTGGTTTTGGCAGGTGCAGGGAACCAAGACGACGCGCCTGCTGATCCAAACCTGTCCGTCAGGCGAGGAGAGAGCTTTGAGTGCTCTTTGCTTGAGCGTTTCCAACACGCACACGGGGTACTCCCCTTGGCCAACCGTCTTGGGCCGCAAGGATCCGATCGCTGGTATCCCGTTTAGGTCAACTGATTTGGCCACTTCATAACGTCGCAGGTGCCAGTCCATTGAGGAATCGCGGTCCATGAATGCAGATTGGTTAGTTCAGCAGTTCATCCATTCGCGCAGGACACCAGAAGACGTCGTGAAGAATCTCCGCGAAGGCGGCTTCGACGAAACTGCTATCCGCGCCGCGCACGACGAATTTCTCAAGCTCGCCGGCCGAGTCAAGCGGCTGTCCCCCCCGCCGATGTTGGTCGAGTCCGAGCAGACAGCCCAAAGCTGGTATCCCGGTGCCGACCTTATTGAAGATGCCCGTGTCTGGCCGGCGCTCAAGAGGTATCTCCTTGAAGAAAAGCACTGGCCCACCAGCGCGGTCCATTCACTCCACGCGGCCTCCGACAAAATCGTGGCCTGGCTCCAGACCCCCTGGGCGGCTAAGATTAATACGCGCGGACTAGTAGTCGGGTACGTGCAGAGCGGTAAGACTGCCAATTTTACGGCTGTCATCGCCAAGGCCGCCGACGCGGGATACCGGTTCTTCATAGTGCTCTCCGGCACCAAAACTGCCCTGCGGAGTCAAACCCAAGGCCGTCTCGAAGCTGAACTGCTTCAGCTGAATACGGGCCTTTGGTTCAGCCCGACTTCCGTCTCCGATTTCAAGCCGATGGGCAACAACGTGGACTTCTTCCTGACCCAAAAGGGGTTTGTCCTCTGTGTCGTCAAGAAGAACACCACAATTCTGCGCAAACTCACCGCTTGGCTGCGCGGCGCCTCGCCTGCCAATATTCAGCAGTGCCCTTTCCTGGTGATCGACGATGAAGCCGACGAGGCCAGCGTCAACACCGCCCGTGGCCAGGCCGGCGCTAATCCCGACGACTATGACCGGACCGTCATCAACAGACGCCTGGTGGAATTACTGCGTTTTCTGCCTAAGGCCGCCTACCTCGGCTACACCGCGACACCCTTTGCCAACGTGCTCATTGATCCGCGCGCCGAGGACGACCTATACCCGCGCGACTTCATCGTCACGCTGCCCAAGCCCATCGGCCATTTCGGCACCGAACAGATTTTCGGCCGCGAGCGGCTCTTGGAGGATGCAACCGAGGCTGAATTTCAAGGCCTGGATATGGTCCGCTTGGTGCCGGAAGACGAGGTGGTGCTGCTGAAGCCGCCCACAAACCAGCACGATTTCGTGCCGGAAGTTACGTCCAGCCTCGCAGATGCCATGCGTTATTTCTGGCTCGCCACCGCAGCTCGTGCTGTGCGCGGCCAGGCCAATGAGTTCAGCACCATGCTGATCCATACCACGCAGCTTGTCCGCGTGCACGAGGCCATGCGCCAGCAGGTTGAGGCCTTCCGACTTAGTTCTGTGCAGGCCCTGGCCGGTGCGGGCCGGCCAGAGCTATTCCGCGAGCTCGAAGAGCTCTGGTCTCAGGAGAACCAGCGGGTCCCGGCGGACCAGATGGGCGGGCAGCCGGTCAGCTTCTCCGAACTGTCCGGTTATCTCGATGAGGTGGTAAACCAGTGCCAAGTCGTTGTCGACAATTCTAGGAGTGACTACCGCCTGTCCTACCAAGACGGCACACGCATCCAGATCGCCATTGGCGGCAACACCCTCTCGCGCGGCCTCACGCTCGAAGGGCTGGTCGTCAGCTTCTTTGTCCGCGCGGCTGGTGCATATGACACCCTGCTCCAGATGGGCCGCTGGTTCGGATACAGGCCTGGCTATGCCGACCTGCCACGGATGTGGATGACGTCCGAGCTGCGAGATAACTTTTACGATCTAGCCACCATAGAAGCCGAGGTCCGTCAAGAAATCGAGCGCTATGCCCAGCTCGGTATAACGCCCAAGGAATTCGGGGTCCGTATCCGGACCCACCCCGCCTTGGAAATCACTGCCCCGCTGAAGATGCAGCACGTGTCCGACGCGGCGGTCTCGTACGACCGCCAGATCATCCAGACAGTCATCTTCAAGCATCGTGACGCCGCATGGCTGACTTCGAATCTGACTGAAACAGACCGTTTCCTGCAAAAGCTGCAGGATCAGGGTCTGCCGGCTGCCCGGCCAGCGGGCCACTGGATCTTTCGTGCCGTGCCCGCTGCTCTGGTGCTGGACTTCCTTCAACGGTACAAGTTCCACCCCGGCAGCCAGGTAGCCTCAACTGGCCTGCTGGCCGGCTACATCCGCGACCAGAACCAGCACGGTTCTCTCAACGTCTGGAATGTTGTCGTCCGCGGGGTGACCGCCCGCAGCCGTGAGCTCCGTGAAGAGATTAACCTCGGCGGCTTGGCCGCCCCTCTCCTGCAGCGTGCCAAGCGCAGCACTTCCAGCCTCGACGGCGCACACATCGGCGTGCTCATGTCCCGCGGCGATATCGGCCTCGATCTTAGTCTCTCACCCAGCGAACTTAGCCAGAGCAGCGAAGATGCGCTCAAGGACAAGCGGCAGTCCCTTGTTCCAAACACTGGTCTGCTAATCATCTACCCTATAGACAAGGACTCCCAGCCGGGCCATGGCGCCAAGGGCAAGTCCCCGCTGGAAGCAGCGGAGCACGTTATCGGCCTAGGCTTAGTGTTTCCCGAAGCGGTCGGCGGGTCGCGCGGCCGACAGTCCTATATCACCGTCGATCTTGCCCCGCTTCGCCCAGCCGACTGGGAATACGACGAGCCCGAGGCTGAGGAAGGATGATTAGCCGCGAGCTTGTCTGGAAGGTCTGGCAGCTGATTGGCGCATCGCCGCTGCCGTCCACTGAGCTCTCGGCACATGAGCTAAATGCCCTCGGCCTTCCTGGCGAGCCGCCCCTGCTCGCTGTGGATCCGGCCGGCCTGCGCCGCCTGCTAATCCCGGTTTCTCCCGAAATACGCGTGCTCGAGGACAGGCGCAGCGCTGGCATCCACATCCTGGCAAGCCAGTGGGTGGTGGACGGCCGCCAGCGCCCCTTCGTTGACGTCGTCTGCCTCAAGCCCCACCTCAACGACCTCTTCGACATCATCGTCTTCGAGATTCTTTCTGAGCTCAAGCTTGGCGCGCAGCCGCCCGCCCAGGTCTGCGCCGAAGTGCTCGAACGATGGCGCGAGTTGTTCACCTTCGAGCGCGGCACCCTGCCCAGCCGAGATGCCATTATTGGCCTCTGGGGTGAATTATGGGTGCTCCAGCAGCTCGCGGCACTCAGCCCCGCCGCCTCGCGCGCCTGGACCGGTCCCCAAGGCGCACGCTTCGATTTCAACTCGCGCACAGTGGCCATTGAGGTAAAAACCACAGTGCAACGGCACGGCCTCAGTGTTTTCATCCACGGGCACGACCAGCTCGAGGTGCCCGCCGGCCTCACCCTCAATCTAGCCGTCGTCCGCATCGAAGAAATACCGACCGGCGGCCAGAGCCTGCCTTCTGCCGTGGATGCCCTGGTCCAGGCCGGCCTGGGCCGCCCCGCCTTGATGTTAGTCCTCGCCAAGCTCGGCTTCACGCCCGATGTCGTCGCCGCGTGCGGCGCAATTGAATTCAGGCTGCTCGAGGACCGGTTCTACCGTGTGGATGATGCTTTTCCAAAGATCGTCTCCAGCAGCTTTGCCGGCGGCCGCCTGCCGCCTGGTATTGTTACGCTAACGTATCAGCTCGACCTCACCGGTGTCCCGCCCCATCCCCTCAGTACTTCGGACACTAACAGACTAATGCAGACCATCATTGCCGAGCTGGACGAGTAACCCATGGAGAAACTCGACTTCGGCCCTGAGCGCGTCAGCCCCAGCGGCAACATTACCGCCGCCGGCGTAATTAACCAGCTCGGGCGGCCTGGCCTAGACGTCCTTGAAGTTCTTACCCGCGAGTCCGTCCAGAATAGCTGGGATGCACGCCAGCCCGGCGCACGCAACCAAGTCCACTTTGGGCTCACCGGCTGGCAGCTCACGGACATGCAACGCAAGGCATTGCGTGACTTCGTCTTCGTGGACTGTCCGCCGGCCGAGAGTCTGCCATTAAAGCTGGCGCTCAAAGCCCCAGCCCTCCATGCACTTATCGTTTCCGACCGTGGCACCATCGGCCTTGGCGGTCCCACCCGCGCCGACCTGCCCACCACAACTGGAGAACCTCGTGATTTTGTGGACTTCCTCCGCAATGTTGGCCAGCCGCCGGAGAAAAAGCTGTCAGGCGGCACCTATGGTTACGGCAAGGCCGCCCTCTACCGCGCCAGCACTGTCCACACCATCCTTGTTCACACTCGCTGTGAATGGAAGGGCCGGCTCGAAAGCCGATTCATCGCCTCGGCCTTGGGCCAGCCCTACGGCAGGGGTCAGTTTACCGGCCGCTTTTGGTGGGGCCAGGAAAAGAAGGGCGTGGTCGAACCACTGCTCGGTACAGCCGCCGATAAGCTGGCGGCCGTTCTTGGCTTTCCTCCCTTTGAGGGTAATGACTGCGGCACGTCCATTCTGATCCTGCAACCCGTTTACGCCGCGGCTGCCGCCGACTTCAACGGCGGTCACGTCGACCGTACACCCCGGCAGTCACTCAGCACAATGGCGGAGTTCATGCTCTGGTATTTCTGGCCAAAGCTCATTGCCTACGGCCGCCGACGGCCCACCATGAAGTTCACCGTCCAGTACGAAGGTGAGCCAGTGCAGATCCCAGCCCCAGCCGACTATCCTCCCCTTGCCGGCTATGTGCAGGCCATGCACCGCATCAAAGATGACGAAATTGGCGCAAGCATTTTTCCCGGCACCGTGCAGGACATCGCTAGTCAGCGCCCAATTATGACCCTCGGCCGCTTGGCCCTGCAGCGCTTCCCGGTCAGCAGCCACCGCGGCTTCGACACTGGCATCAGCGACGACGACACCTCAGCCCATTTCGCCAGCCTGACCCATCACACTGCGCTTATGCGCCAACCGGAGCTGGTCGTCAAGTACCTCGCCGGGCCTTTGCCCGTCAGCGGTCAGCTCGGCTATGCCGGCGTCTTCATTACTTCCGTAGACGCCGACGAAGCCTATGCCAGCTCCGAGCCGCCTGCCCATGACGACTGGGTGCCCAAGGCGCTCGAAGACAAACGGCACAAGCGGTTGGTGAACGCGGGTCTTCGGGAGATCAAAGCAGCCATGGAGGCCTTTGCCAAGCCGGCGACCGGAACCCAGCCTGCCGGCGAGCTGGCCCCCCTGGGCGCCTTCGCCCGCCGTCTGGGCGCCAGCCTTCTGCCGTCCGTTGCGGGCCCGGCGGCAGTATCGCCGTTCACCACCCGCCGCCCCACCGACCACCGCGGCCTCGGTGAAGGCGGCCCCGCCAAGCCTATGAAGGATGAGCAGGAGGATGAGTACAACATTGAGACCCCGGGCCTTCCTCTGCCGCCGCAACCGCCCGAGCCCATGCCACCCACCGTTACCCCGGTTCGCTTGCCCCGCGCCCGGGTCGAAGTCGTCTCCAGCCGCCCCCTGGCCGTGGGCGGCGGCCGCCGCCTTGAGATCAGCTTCACGGTCAAGCACGCTCCCGGCTCTGCCGGGACCAAAGTGACGATCTCACCCCGTGCCCTGCTCGATGACGGCCAGGTCGAATCCGAGCCACCTGCCGGCGCCGTCGTGCCCGAAGTCTTACAATGGGTCAGCCCGCAGGGCGCCCGCTATGCTGGCAGCCCCAGCACCTACATCGCAGCGGGCGTGACCGGCATCTGGCGCGTGCTGGTGAGCATCCCCGAAGACGTCTTCCTTCACGTTGATCTGGCGGCGGAGGCGCAGGTCTGAACATGCCCCCTGTGCAGCAGCTGCCCTATTTCACGAGTCATCTGGAGCGGGTTACCGTTGACAGCTGGCAGCTACAGCTCGGCGGCACGCTCGAACCCATGCCCGCCTTCCTGCCCAATTGGGATCCAGGCGTGACCCTCAGCACCTCCACGAGCATCACGGCCGACGTGCCCGGCATTTTCGAAGACTGCGCGCTAGGTCCCGACGCCAGGCTTCGCGCCGGCCTCCGCTGGTATTCGCCCGGAACTGGACTGCGCGGCACTGGCAGCCATGTCGACCTTGCGCTCACAGACGGCACGCTCACCTCCTTGCTCTCCGCCGAGATCGAAGGCACCCAGCTCGCCAGCTCGCTCGAGCTGGCTGTCTGCCTCATCCTCCTCCAGCCCGGCCTCAATCCCGGCCCATTCACCGCCCGCCGTCCCGGCACCCTGCTTTACCTGCAAGAACCCCGACAGCGACTGCTGCTGGAGGGCGAGGGCGGCCGCTTCCCTGTGGAGCTTATAGATTTCTCCATCGGCCGTACCGTACTCCCCGACAATGCCGGCTGGGTCCTGGTTTGGGATCCGGAAGATCTCCACCAGCCAGTCCTGGGCAGCGTCCGCCTCTACGTCAACTCCAGGCATGAGCGGGTCAAGCAGGCCGTTACCCTCGGCCTGCCCGAGGACTTTGGCATCTCCGAAGCCATCCGCTACGATCTAGCCCGCACGCTAATCCTCGGTGCCCTGCAGAACGATGAGTTCGTGAACCGCCCCGAAGCTTTCGCCGAAGACACTGTCGGTGCTGCCATACACGCCATGCTCCACGTCTATTTCGACGGGGTGCCGCTTCACGACCTTCGGTCCAATGCCGAACAGCCGAGCTCGTTTGAGCCAAAGCTTCAGGCCGCGCTCAAGGTCTTCTGGGGAGAGTAACAGCCATGTTCTCACTGTATCCCCGTCTCGACCTGTTGCGTGCCCACCACCTAGCGCGCGATCATGCGTCGAAATCAGTTATTGAGCTCGCTACGCAAATCTCGCCCAGCCTCGAGGGCGTCGTCTTTGCCCCTACCGGCGGCAACCGTATTGAACGCGCTGAGCTTGAGGCGTTACGCAACACCGTACTGGCCCGCGCCTCCAGCGCCGGTTACCCCGGCGCGCCCTCAGAAACAGGCGCCGCCGGGTTCGACGCCGAGTGCGCCGCCCTACTCCACACCACGATGCGCCTCCATCCGTCCGAAGCCTCGCACATCGAGGTGTGGGCGTTCCTCACGTGCCAGCTCCTCCCAGATGTCGTCCGCTGGCGCTTCCCCGGCACAGCCGAAGCTCCTGCCGCATTGGAACGCTACGTGGGCACCTCCCGCCGCGGGCTGTGGCGCAATGCGTTTGGCCGCCTGTGGTGGCGGGCGCACCGCTTCCACACTCCCGGTCGGCCAGATCCCTATGGCCTGCTGGCCCTGCTCACTGAGGATGAGATCGTCCAACTCACAGAACGCCCAAGCCTAGCAGCAGATGCAGGCCTACTCGTCCAATTCAGCGGTACATTTCTAGCAGCGTACGAGCGCAATACTGCCGCCGGCGGCCGGGTCGCCCGCCGAGAGCTCATCCGTGAGTCTGTCAAACGGCTGCGCCGCCTCCTGCCCATGACGGCCTTCGACCTGCTCGACCAGCAGGTGGTCGGCTCGATAAGTGCCAGCCTAATTGATGATACCCTGCGTACGGCTACGAAAACCCCCGTAGCCGTCTAGAACTGTTCGCTATGCCGAGAAATCCCAACTGGACCCGCGACGAACTCATCCTGGCGCTTGATTTGTACTTTCGCCTGGGTTCAGCGGCTGTGTCCGAAAGCCATCACGAAATCACCGCACTGAGTCGCCTGCTCAACGAGCTGCCTATCCATCCCAGCCGAGCCGCCGCGCAGCACTTCCGCAATGCTGCCAGCGTTTATATGAAGCTGTCGAATTTCAAGCGCCTTGACCCCGATTATGCCGGCAAGGGGCTGGACGCAGGTTCAAAGCAGGATGAAGTCGTATGGGAAGAGTTCGCCAGCAGGCGAGACCTGCTCGCCCGCACGGCCGCGGCCATCCGCTCCAACGTCCAATCAATGGGCGGCCATCAGGGGCCCCAATTGATCGAGGAGGACAATGAGTTCTTGGAAGGCCGTCTGTTAGCCCGCCTGCATACGGTACGCGAGCGCAATCCGGCTCTCGTTGAGCGGAAGAAGCGGCTGGTCCTTAGTCAGACCGGCCGGCTCGCATGCGAGGTCTGCAGCTTCGACTTCGCCATCGTTTATGGCCGGCTCGGACATGGCTTTGCCGAGTGCCATCATCTGGTACCATTGTCTGAGCTCGACGGGACCCGCGCGGTGCTCCCGGAGGATCTCGCCGTCGTCTGCGCTAACTGCCATCGCATGCTTCATCGCTCCCGCCCCATGATTTCCGTGCTGGAACTGCGCGGACTGCTCGCCGCCCCAAACCGCGATGGATAATCTTACGAAAGCGCAACGCCGCAAAAATATGCAGAATATCCGCTCAACCGGCACCCTGCCTGAGCGGGCAGTCATGCAGGCACTACGCCGGGAAAAAATCTACTTTGCAGGCAATGTCCGTACGCTGCCCGGCAAGCCTGACATCGTATTCCGCCGGCGCCGCATCGTCGTGTTTATCGACTCCGACTTCTGGCATGGCCACCCTACCCGCTTCACCAGGCCGGCCGATAATCGCGACTACTGGGATGCCAAGATCGCCCGCAACAAGGCCCGCGACAAGGCCGTCAACCGCGAGCTCAAGAAACTCGGCTGGAGGGTGCTACGGTTTTGGGCGTATGATATCAAGCACCATCCCAACAGGGTGCTCAATCGGATATTGGCCGCGCTCGCGGAAGCTGACCGGCTCAAGGGAGATGTATGACTGTCTTTCGAATGGGAGAGTTGTTCTGCGGCGCCGGCGGCCTTGGTTTAGGTGCCAAGCGTGCGAAAGCATCAAGAAACGGCAGGAAATACACTATCGAGCACGTCTGGGCTGTTGACAACGACGAGTGGGCCTGCAAGACCTTTCGTCGCAATATCGGCCCAGACGATGCCGACCGGGTCATCTGCGCGAATGTCGGCAAGCTCAACTTTTCCAGCCTTGAGTCCATCGATGCTCTTGCGTTTGGCTTCCCGTGCAATGATTTCAGTGCCGTCGGCGAACGGCGCGGCATCAACGGTCACTTTGGCGCTTTGTACAAGTACGGCGTCGATGCCATCAACCATTTTGAGCCGAAATGGTTCATCGCTGAAAACGTCCGCGGCTTGTGGAGTGCCAACGAAGGCCGCACGTTCAAAAAAATCCAGGAGGAACTGAAGCGTGCCGGTCCCGGCTACAAGCTCACGGTGCACCTCTATAAGTTCGAGGAGTATGGTGTGCCCCAGGCCCGGCACCGCATCATCATCGTGGGCCTGCGATCAGACATCGACTTAACGTTCAAGGTGCCGAGCCCCACAACTCCCGATAATCCGAGGACTGCCCGTCAAGCGTTGGAAAGCCCCCCCATCCGGGCGCATGTGCCAAACCAGGAGCGGACTGTCCAGTCAGAGAAGGTCATTAACCGGCTACGCTACATCAAACCGGGTGAGAACGCCTGGAATGCCGTCATTCCATCACAGTACCAGCTCAAGGTCAAATCCGCTCACCTCAGTCAGATCTATCGCCGGTTGCACCCCGACCGGCCCGCCTACAC
This sequence comes from Anaerolineales bacterium, assembly GCA_020845955.1. GTDB lineage: Bacteria > Chloroflexota > Anaerolineae > Anaerolineales > UBA6663 > JADLEU01. The sequence goes on along the minus strand of JADLEU010000222.1, from coordinate 523 downwards.
GATCGTTGGCAGCGGCGGCGGCGGCACCTATGGCTACCATTGGCGTGATCCTCGCGCACTTACCAATCGAGAGTTAGCCCGTCTACAGAGTTTTCCGGACAGCTTCGAATTTCTCGGCCCTAAGCCAAGTGCCCGCCGCCAGATCGGCATGGCCGTCCCGCCCCTCGGCGCAGAGGCTATCCTGAAAGCTGTCTTAAAGACCTTTGCCGGCATCACCTATCGCAGCGTTGAACCCAGGTGGCCCGACCAGCTCGATCCAGACACGTAGCCATCCTTGGCTTCACCCTCCTTCCCAAATCGCTTTTACATCACCGCGAGATCTGGATTTCGGCAGGCTATCAATGTGATGGTGATAGTTCCTGTCACCTTGCAGGCACGGATTTACCAGCGCACATGCATAGCGCGGCCTCCGGCCGCAACCAAAACAAAGGTGGCCTGTCAAACGAGGGATAATGAAGGCTGAAGGATCGCCCGAAGGCGCCTATTAGGGGAAGCCCGAAGGCCCCACACCAACCATTATCCC
>JADLEU010000221.1 GCA_020845955.1 Anaerolineales bacterium | reverse complement strand
TGGCGGCCGAGCAGGCCGAGGCCGAGCGACTGGCCATTGAGCGGGCTGCGGCGGAGCGGCTGGCGGCCGAGCAGGCCGAGGCCGAGCGGCTGGCCATTGAGCGGGCTGCGGCGGAGCGGCTGGCGGCTGAGCAGGCCGAGGCCGAGCGGCTAGCCATTGAGCGGGCTGCGGCGGAGCGGCTGGCGGCCGAGCAGGCCGAGGCCGAGCGGCTGGCCATTGAGCGGGCTGCGGCGGAGCGGCTGGCGGCCGTCGCGCTGCCCATCGCCGAGCCCAGCCTGGCAGCCGTGTTGCCCTCGCCAGCCAGGGCTGGGGAGGGGAGCACATCGGCGGCGCCGCAGCTGCGCGACCAGGCGCGGGCGCTACCGTCGCTTGCGAAATCAATCCTGCAGCAGGCGCCGGCGCCCGTGCAGGCGGCCGCCGTCATCGGCCTGGGGTGGGCCGTGGCCGCCGGCCTGGGCCGTCTGCTGCTGCCCCCCGACTCAATCCGGGCAGGCATCGTGAATGGGCTGCTGGTGGGCGCGGCCAGCGGCGCCGCTCTCGGGTGGGCGCTGCGCCGGGTGGAGCCGGCCTGGACTTCGAAGCACATCTGGCTGGTGGTGGGAGGCGCCGCCGGCGCCACCGCCATCAGCCTGGCGCTCCGAGTAGGGCTGTTGGCAATTGTCTACGATCAGGAGCTCTGGGATTGGGAAGGGCCGGTGGTGGTGGTGGGCGCGGCCGTGGGCGGCGCGCTAGGGGGCTATGTCTTGGGCGTCGTCTGGCGCAGCCTGCGGCCCGCGTGGGGCAAGGGACATGTGTGGCGCATGGCTGGCGCCTGGGCTGCCAGCCTGGCGGTGGCGGCATGGCTGGCGAGCAGCCGGCAGTCCATCCAAGGCGACGTCTTGTTCGGGGCAATCTCCGGTCTGCTGGGCGGCGCGCTCAGCTTGTGGATCGCCGGCCCGGCGCCCGCCGCGGCTGGCCGGCCCACAGCCCCCAGTCAACCCAGGCTGGCCGCGGCGGCGGGGCAACGGCCCGCGCCGTTCCGCGCTCCGCGGCCTGGCGCTGCCCTGCCGCCGGCTGCCCATCCCAGCTTGCTCGCGGCCGCGCCGGCTGGGCGGCCAGCCCTGGCGCGCGCGCCCTGGCTCATGGTCCTGCTCATCGGCGTGGGCTGGGCGCTGGCGAGGTGGCTCGCGGTATTTGTTCTGGGCGGCATCGGGGCATACTTCGACCTGAGCCGGTTTCTGGATTGGGGCATCGGGGGCGCGCTCGGCGGCGCTGCCACCGGGCTGGCGCTGCGCCAGCTCAGTCCGGTTCGCGATTGGCTGCCGGTGTGGCTGGCAGCGGGCATCGCGGCCGCGGCCTGGGCCTTGAGTTGGCTCGCCACCTACTTGCTCTGGCACTTCGTGTGGGCCTTGGGACTTAGCGTTCCCGAGCCGCTGCCTAGCCACCTGGGCCTGATGCTGGGGAGCGCTGTTGGCGGCTATGCGCTGGGCGGCGCCTGGGGAGGCGCCGCCCAGCAGCGCTGGCTGCTGGCCGGCGGCTGGGCCGCAAGCTGGCTGGTGGGCAACGCCGTTGCCTGGCAGCTCTACCACGAGCGCGACTGGCTGTGGGGTTGGCGCTGGGGCGGGCTGGCCGGCGGGCTGCTGGTGGGCCTGGTGACAGTGCGGGTCGTGCGCGCGTTTGGCGCCGGCGAGGCCCGGTTGGATGCCCTCCGCGCGGTTCAGGGACCGCGCGCCGCGCGCCGCAGCCTGTGGCTGGCGATGGGGCTGGCGGCGCTGGGGTGGGGGGCGGCGCGCGGGCTGGGTCACACACTCTTCGTGCTCGTGACGGGCGCCCTGGGGCTAAGCGAAAAGCTCACTGGCCTGGTTGATTTCAGCAGCTGGGTGCTGGGTGGCGCGCTGGGGGGCTGGCTGACGGCGTTGGCGTTGCGGCGGGCCGCTCCGACTTTTGGCCGCGCCCGCGCCGGGCGCTTGGCCGGCGTGTGGGCCGGGGCGTGGGCGGTAGGCTATATGGTCACCGTCGCCATGGGGCGGTTTGGGTCTGAGCTCAGCCTGGAGGCCTACTGGAAATTGCCCAGCAACGCCGGCTTGTTCGTTGGCGGGGCCGTGGGCGGGTTGGCGCTGGCGGCCGCCTGGCAGGCCGTGGTCGCGGCTGTCGGCCGCGCACAGACTTTCATCGTCGCCGGCGGCTGGGGGATTGGCTGGCTCCTGGCCGACCTCCTGCGCTGGGCTGTCATCGAGGCATCGGGTTGGTCCGCCTCGGGCTGGATCGCCGGCTGGGCCGTGGGCGGGCTGCTGGCCGGCCTGATCGGCGCGGGGGTGATGCTGTGGTCGCTCACTGAGCGGCGCGGCGGGACCTGAGCGGGCGGGGCTTCCTCCCCCATCCCGGTCTTCCCCCGCTGGGGGAAGGATGCCTGCATCGCGCCTAGGCCGCTCGTGCCAACATCGGAGTGACCAGTCCGCCTGCGCGGTGGGGCGGCGCGGGCCAATAACCGGCGTCATTCGAAATCCACCCAAGCCCTGGCCGCTCGCCGGTGCGCCTGACCACGGTTGCGTGGCGGGCGACACGCCTTCCTGCCAACGGGTTCTGCCCGGACCTGCCAACTGGCGCCTGCCAATCGAGCTCGGCTGTTGCACGGGAGGTATAATTGGCTGTGTGTTCCCGGGCGCTTAGCTGTAATCGTTTCTGCTGATCGAGGCTTCGTTCGGCTAGCCGGAAGTACTCTTATGCCTGATCGTGACTTGGCCGCGCGCCGGTTGCTGGCGGTCACCGAAGAAGAACTCCAGCGCATCGTGCTCGATATTCACGACGGACCCGTGCAGAACCTGTTTGCCGCTCTCAGCCAGCTCTTGCTCTTGCGCACCCAGCTGGCCGCGCTGCCCCAAACGCCGGCCGAGGGCGCGTCTACCCTGCGCCGCGCCATTGGCCTGCTCGAAATTTCTCTAAACGAAGTCCGCAACCTGCTCGGCACATTCCGCGCGCCAGAGTTTGCCGATCACGGATTGGCTGAAATCGTCGAGGACATCGTCGTCC
>JADLEU010000220.1 GCA_020845955.1 Anaerolineales bacterium | reverse complement strand
TCGGTGGGTGTGGTCAACGGGCTCGGGCTGCGCGATGGACTGGTGCTGGACGTGGGGGGCGGTAGCGCCGAGGTGAGCCAGGTAGTGGGCGGGCGCTTCCGGCGTGGCGGAACAGCCGCGCTGGGTGCCGTGCGCCTGACGGAGATGTTCCTTGCCGGTTCTGGTCGGGCCAAACCTCGGGCCGTTGCGGCGCTGGAAGACCATGTAGCGGAGGCCCTGGAGGCTTTTGGGGGGATGGCGCTGGCGCCAGGCGGGATCTTTGTAGGCATTGGGGGAACAGTGCGCGCGCTGGCGCGCATCGACCGGGAGGCTCGTGGCTACGCGTTTCCCCTCCTCAACGGCTACGAACTCAAGCGCTCGCGGCTCCGTGACCTCGTCGACCAAATAGCGGCTCTGCCGGTCGACGAGCGGCCCCGCCGGATCCCGGCGCTGCCAGTGGACCGGGCCGACATAATCCTAGCGGGCGCGCTGACGGTGCTGGGCGCGCTGCGATGGGCCACGGCTGATCGCCTGACAGTTTGCGGCCACGGTTTGCGCGAAGGGCTATTTTTTGCCGAATTTCTGCGGCCGGCTGCGCCGGTGGTCCGGCGCCTGCGCGAATTCAGCGTATTCAATCTGGGCCGGCTATGCGGCTTCGAGCCGATACATGCCAGCCACGTGACACGGCTGGCGCTGTCGCTGTACGACCAGCTCAGGGACCGGCACGGTTACGGCGAATTTGAGCGCGGCTGCCTGTGGGCGGCCGGGCAGTTGCACGATATTGGCACGATCGTGGAGTATTACGATCACCACAAGCACTCAGCCTACATCATTCTCAATGCGGGGCTGCCCGGCTATTCGCACCGCGAGACGGCCTGGATTGCGCTGCTGTGCCTGTATCATCGCAAGGGGCAGCCAGCCCTGGAAAACCTGCGGCTGCCGGCTCAGGCTGGCGACCGGCTGCGTGCCAACCGGCTGGCTGCCTTGCTCCGGCTGGCTGAGTACCTGGACCGCAGCCGCACACAAAGCATCACCCGCCTGCGCGTCACTGCGGCCGGCGGCCGGCGGGTGCGCCTCCGGGCTTTGGTGCGTGCCGGCGCCGACGGCCAGGTTGAGATCTGGGAGGCGCAGCGCAACGCCGGCTTGTTTGAGCAGGCGTTTGACTGCCGGCTGGAGATCGAGGCCCAATAGGCAGGAGCAGGCTATGGCGACGCTGCCCGACGGAACGCCGCTGCGCGGCAAGCTCTTTATCGTGGAAGGCATCGACGGCTCGGGCAAGAGCACGCAGCTCGACCTGCTGCACAAGTGGCTGGTCAGCCGCGGCTACCTGGTGGCCTTCACCGAGTGGAATTCGTCGCCGGTCGTTCGGCAGACAACCAAGCGGGGCAAGAACCGCCGGTTGCTGTCGCCGACGTCCTTTTCGCTCATCCACGCGGCTGACCTCGCCGACCGCATCGAGCACCACATCCTGCCAGCCCTGCGAGCGGGCGCCATCGTGCTGGCCGATCGCTACATCTATACGGCCTTTGCGCGCGACGTGGCGCGCGGCATCGACCGGGAATGGGTGCGAGCCATCTACCGGTTTGCCATCCAGCCTACACTGGCGCTCTATTTTCGCGTGCCGCTGGAAGAGTCGCTGCAGCGCATACTCGTGGGGCGGCCAGAGCTCAAGTACTACGAAGCTGGGCAGGACTTGGGCCTGTCCGACGATCCTTACGAGGCGTTCCGCTTGTTTCAGGGCCGCATCCTGGCGGAATACGAGCACATCGTAGCGGAGTTCGGCCTGACGGTGGTGGATGCCACACAGCCGCTGGTGCAGCAGCAGGCGCGCATGCGCCGCCTGGTTACGCCTCACCTCAAGGGGGCGCGCAAAGTGCAGCATCGTCCCTGGCGGGGGGTGCTGGCCAGAGAAGGGCTGCACGGCCGCTACTTGAACACTTCGGCCGCCGACGGAGAGCAAGGCACATGACGCAGGTGCTGTATTACGGCCATCCGCTGCCAGGCCTGGCCGACACGCGGCTGCCGGGCAAGCTGATTGTGGTGGAAGGCACTGATGGGGTGGGGCGGTCGACCCAGATCGCGTTGCTGCGTGAATGGCTGGAAGCCAACGGATTTGCCGCCACCGAAACAGGGTTGACGCGCTCTGAGCTGGCAGCAGCCGGCCTGAAGAAGGCCAAGCGCGGCCACACCATGGGCGACCTGACCATGAACCTGTTCTATGCCACCGACTTTGTCGACCGGCTTGAGAAACAGATCGTCCCCGCGCTGCGGGCCGGGTTCGTGGTGCTGACTGACCGCTATATTTACTCCCTTATCGCGCGGGCCCAGGTGCGCGGCGTCGACCCGCAATGGATCCGTGACGTGCTCGGCTTTGCCCTGATCCCCGACGCGGTCTTTTATCTGAAGATCGACATCGACCACTTACTGCCGCGCGTGATCAACAGCCGCGGCTTCGACTATTGGGAGTCAGGCACCGACTACCTGCGGGGTGATGACCTGTACGAGAACTACGTGCGCCATCAGACGCTGCTGATTGAGCAATTCGATGCCATGGCGACCGAGTATCAGTTCCACGTGGTAGACGCAACGCGGAACGTGCCCGAAGTGTTCGGCGACCTGCGCGCGGCTATCTCGACGATTGTGGCCGACATGCAGGCGCCGGCCGAAAGCGGAGTCTCTCGCCGCCGCACGCGCCGCCGCCGCTCACCGGCCGGGGCCGGGCGCGACCGTTCTGGGGGTCCGCGCGGCCTGGTCGCGACCTCCCAGGCTGATACCCAGCAGCCGGGCGCCACCACCCAGGGCGCCCGGGGCTGAGCCCGGCGCGGCAGCCGGGTTTGACTTACGAGCAGAACCTGCCAAGCGCTACAAAGCGGATGTCTGAGCCGGCAGGTCAGGTCGAGCTGGACCGCGCGCCAGCGCAGCGAGGACTTTCGCCAGACGCCGGTTTAGGGTTCTGCCGCGGACGGGACGCCAGTCGCCAGCCAGGGCCCGCTGCTCCTGCCGGCGCTGGGCTCGCACAGCCTGTCGAAACGCCAGCACAGGCTCGGCTCCGTGCAGTTGGGGCGCCTTGCGACGGGCCTGGCGCACGGCCCAGCGATCCAAGAACGCGCCAACAGCCGCATCGGCCGTGTCGAGCTGGCGTAAGACATCCAGGCGCTGCGCCAGTTGGCCCAGGTCCGTTCCAAGATCCGCGGCGGCAATGTCCAGCCTGCCCGCGTCTCCAGCCGCGTCAAGCCACGCCCGGCAGCGCAGGGCGCTGTTGGCGAGCCGGCGCAACGCCTTTGGCTCTTGGGCCGAGAACTTCGCCTGGGCTGTCCCCATCGCGGCCGCCGCGGCGCGCAACTGCTCAGGCACGGCGGCGCTGAAAGCGACCTCCTGCTTGCGCCGGACTGGCACTAGCCCAGCGAAATCTACAAGGGTCTCGGCCAACTCGAAGGCGGCTGGCCCGTGCAGCCAGGCCGAAGCGATCCCCTGCGCTTGCTGAGCGGCCTGGCCGGCGGCGTCGACGAATGGCTGTAGACCGGCAGCAGCGTCTGGCCGCTGCCTGGATTGGAAGGCGAGCAGGCTGCCCCGCAGGCGGTCCCAATCGTTCGCTTCGCGCAGGAGAGTCTCCAGCGCGCCCAGGTCCTGACGCAGTCTGCGGCTCGGTTTGCGCTTCAACGCCGCCTGGAAAGCAGCCAGGGCCTGGCGCAGGTAGGTTGTCGCCTGTTCGGCGGCCACCATTGCGCCCGCCTGCCCGGCCACGACCGATTCGAGGGACGCCTGCCAGCGCAGCAGGGCGCCGGCCAGGAGGCGCTGGAGCCCGCGCGACAGCATCCAGTCAGAGGCGGGAGGTGAAGTGGCCAATTGGGCCAGTTCGGCCGGCGAGAGCGGCGTAAACGTGAACTCCAGGCGTGTTCTCAAGGCCGAACGCCACAGGCGTGCCCGGTCATGCGCCTGGCGGGCCACGCGGGGCGCGCGCGGCCCGCTCAGCCGGGCCACGACGCGCCCCGGCTCGATGGTGACCGCTTCCAGGCGGATGCTTTGATCTTGTGCCTCATCAAGAGCGTCAGCGGCCTGCAGCAGAGCGGCGATCAAGCGCACTACTTTCTTCTGGTGAGCTTTTACCTCGGGCAGGGACGCGCCCGGCTTGGCGGGGTCCCCTGGCCATGCCGCCAGCCTAAGCGCGGCCAGCAGGATCGCGCGCTGGCCGCGGGGCAGGCCGGCGGCCAAGCGCACGTCACCTGGCGCCTCGCCGGCGCCAGCGGGGGCGGCGCCGTTGTCGCCCGCCGCCAGCTCATGCAGCCTGGCAGCGGCGACAAGCATGGTCCGCACCGCCGGCGATTGATGGTGCAGGCTGCGCGTGGCGTCGAAGAGGGCGCCCGCCAGTCCAGCGACGTAACCGGCGTGAGGTGTGCTGATCATGTGGCCGCCTCATTTATACCCTGAATCTGCCGCCGGTCATAGCGTAGGCGGTGCCAGCCAGGCCAACCCGAAGGCGGATAAGGCGCTCGCGAATAACGGAGCCCCGGCTGCTCCATGCCAGATGCAGTTTTATGAAAAGCGAATATAATATGTCCCGTTCGCGATCCAATTTGACGCTGGCATCGCGAGCGGGCGGGTCGAGGCGGCGCTGATCCTCGTGCCGCTCAACTGCGTGTGCGGGCTTGCCCATCCCAGGCGCCATCCAGGAGGCTCGTCATGGACCAACATCTTGCCCAATTCCTCAACACCTTGGCAGTGGAAAAGCGATATTCCGATAATACGATTTCCGCCTATCGCAATGACCTCAGCCAGTTTTGGGAGTTCCTGCGCACCTGGCAAGGTGGCTCGGTGGAGCTTGGCGTCATTACGCCTGAGGTAGTCGAGGCTTATGTCGAAGACTTGCAGCGGGGCCCGAACGAGTATGCGCCTTCGACCGTCGCGCGCAAGATCGCTGCTGTGAAATCCTTCTTCCATTCACTGGTCGAGCAGGGCCTGCTGAGCGCCGACCCGGCCGCGCGTCTGAACTCGCCCAAGGTGAAGAAGCACGTGCCAAAGACCCTGGCGCCAGCCGACATGGAGCGCCTGCTGGCCGCGCCGGCCCTCGCCGGCGGCGCCAAGGCCATGCGCGACCGCGCCCTGTTGGAACTGCTCTACGCCACCGGCATGCGGGTCACAGAAGTCGTTAACCTGCGGCTCGAGGACCTGGATTGGGAGGCTGGGTTCGTGGATTGTCCTGGCAAGGCCGAGCGGCGGCGGCGGATCCCGCTGGCGAGCGCGGCCGAGCCGTTGGGCGAGTATTTGCAGCGCGGCCGCCCCAGCTTCGCGCGCGATGGATCGCCGGACATGTTGTTCCTCAACCACCGTGGCCAGAAGCTGACCCGACAGGGCGTGTGGCTGATCTTGAAAGAGGCGGCCGAGGTGGCTGGCTTGGATGGCGACGTCACCCCGCACACACTGCGCCATTCATTCGCCAAACATAAGCTCGGCGCGGGCGAGGATCTACGGCGTGTTCAGGAACTGCTGGGACATGCCAACCTCTCCACGACGCAGGTCTACCGGCAGCCGAGCGAGCCGAGCGAACTGCTTCCGCCTAGCGTCTAAAGGCAGGCATGGGGTCGATGGAAGTAGAGCTGACGCGCGCGCAGTTTGAGGCCGCGGCCGCGGCCATCCGCGCCCGTACGCCACAGCAGCCCCGGATTGGGCTGGTGTTGGGCTCGGGGCTGGGCAGCCTGGCCGAAGCCGTGGGGCAGGCCGATAGCATCCCGGCCTCTGATATTCCGCACTGGCCCGGCTCGACCGTTGAAGGGCACGTGGGCCGGGTGGTGATCGGCCAACTAGAGGGCCAGACGGTCCTGGTCCAGCAGGGGCGGGCCCACCACTACGAGGGCCACAGTATGCAGCGCGTCACCCTGCCCATCCGCGTGATGCAGCTGTTGGGCCTGGAGGCCGTGATCGTGACGAACGCGGCCGGCGCGATCAATCCTGACTTTCGGCCCGGCGACGTCATGCTCATCACGGATCATATCAACTTCATGGGCATGGCGGGTGTCTCGCCCTTGCGCGGCCCCAACGAGGCCAGCTTCGGCCCCAGGTTCCCGGATATGAGCCAGGCCTACGATCGGGGCCTGCGCAGCTTGGCGCTGGAGGTGGCGGCCCAGGCCGGCCTAACGCTGTATCAGGGAGTCTACGTCTGCCTGGGCGGGCCGTCCTTTGAGACTCCGGCAGACCTCCGCTTTCTGCGGCTGATCGGGGCAGATGCGGTGGGCATGTCAACGGTGCCTGAGGTAACCGTGGCGCGGCACGGCGGGCTGCGCGTGCTTGGTTTCTCGGGGATCAGCAACGCCGCCAACCTGGACGGGAGTACGACCACGACCCACGAAGAGGTCCTGGCAGCGGGGCAGAACATTGTTCCCAAGCTCACGGCCCTGATTCGGGGCGTTCTGCGCCAGTGGCCGGCGCAGCGGCAGGCATGACGGCGGCCCTTGAACTCATTGTTCGCTACCAATACTACATCCTCGGCGGGCTAAGCCTGGCGGCCCTATTCTTCGCGGCGCGGTTGGTGCGGGCGCGCGGCCACCTGACGGCCACGCCCTTTGGCCTGGAGCGCGAAGAGGCCCTGCGCCGGCAGAATGGCGCGCTGGTCGTGTTGAGCCTGCTGGTTGGCGTGGCAGTTGTGATCTACCTCGCCGAGCGGCTCATCCTGCCCGAATTGACAGGGCCGCGACAGACGCCGACACCGCAGTTCACCCCGACGCCCAGCCCCAGCCCGGTTGCGGCGGCCAATGATTTGGTCGTGGATTCCAGCGGCTGCGAGAACCCAAACGCCACCCTGACCGCTCCGCAGCCCGACGAGCGGATTGCCGGCGCCTTCGAAGTGCGCGGAACGGCCGACATTCCCAATTTTGCCTTCTACAAATTTGAAATCAGCGGCGCCAGCACGGGCGGCGAGTGGCTGGCATTGGGAGTGGGGACGACGCCGGTGGTCGATGACTTCCTCGGCCGGTTCGACGCGAGCGCTCGGGAGAGCGGCCACTACGCTTTCCGGCTGGTGGTGCTCGACAGCGCCGGCAACTCGCCGCCCCCGTGCGTGGTGGCCGTCACGCTCGTCAGCCCCGACCTTCCGTCACCTGATTAGGGTACAATCACCGCATGGCTGAAGTACAAGTGCGCCCCGCTGCCTTGGAAGACCTGCCGCGTCTGGCCGCGTTCGACCATGGCTACAGCACCGACTATGTTTGGCAAATGGATCTACGCGAAGACAGCGCCGCGGGCGAAATCCAGGCGGTGTTCAGGCCGGTGCGCTTGCCGCGGCCGATGCGCGTAGGCAGTGTGCGCGATCCCCGGCACCTGGCAGCCGACTGGAACCGCCGTGTGTGCTTTCTGGTGGCCGAGCAGGATGGCATCGTCAAGGGCTATCTGAACCTGGTGCTGGCGTCGTCGCCTGAGACGGCCTGGGTGACAGCGTGCGTAGTCGAGCGCCGTTTTCGGCGCGCTGGCGTCGGCAGCGTGCTCATCGCCGCCAGCGTACAGTGGTCGCGCGCCAACCGTCTCAAGCGCCTCATCCTAGAAATGCAGTCTAAGAACTATCCGGCGATTAGTTTCGCACAAAAGCACGGCCTGGTTTTTTGTGGCTACAACGACCGTTATTACCCAAGCCAGGATGTCGCCTTGTTCTTTGGTATGGCGCTCAAATAGCAGGTCGGCTCTGACGATGGCAGGGCCGGTGCCGGGCGGCGCGGCCCGGGTGTCTGTGTGTCTATGCAATTATTGATCGACAGTCTGACCTCGGTTAACCAGGTCCTTACGGCCGGGATCGCGATAACGGCTTTTTCGCTCTTGCTGTATTCCCTGACGTTCAATCTGCGCGACCGAGTGGCGCGCGCCTTTGCGGCGCTGCTGGCCTTTGTGACGGTCGTCTATTTCTTCGACGCCGTTGCCACCACCGCGGGCCGGGTGGGCGTTGAAGTCTGGCTCCGGCTGCAATGGATCGGCATCGCCTTTATCCCTGTGGCGTACCTCCACTTTTCCGATGCGCTGTTGGCCACTACCGGACAACCGTCGCGCGGCCGGCGCCGCCTGGCCATCCGGCTGCTTTACTTGATTGCGGGCACATTCTTGGTGGCGGCTGCCTTCACCGACGCCCTGGTGCACGACGCGATTGTGGAAGCGCATGCCGCCCGGCTGCAGGCCGGGCCGTTGTTCCCCGTCTTCCTGGCCTACTTTGCAGGGTCCCTGCTCTGGGCCGGCTGGAACTTCCTGCGCGCCTACCGGCGCACGCAGACCTCAACCACGCGCCGCCGCATGCTCTATCTGATGGCCTCGGCCGCGGCTCCGGCGGTGGGGACATTTCCATTCCTGCTGCTGGCGGGGCGGGTTGCCGCGCTTCACCCACTCATCTTCTGGACCATCGCGGTCCTGTCTAACGTCGCGGTGACGTTACTCCTTGTCATCATGGCCTACGCCGTCGCTTACTATGGTGTGGCCTTGCCTGACCGGGTGATCAAAGGACGGCTGTTCCAGTGGTTGCTGCGCGGCCCTGTGGTCGCCTCCACCGTGCTAGCCGTGTTTGTCTTCCTGGGCCGCGTTGGGCCTCGCCTGCCCGGCTACGATCCGCGCTTGCTCCCCGTCATTCTGGTAGCGGTGCTCCTAGTGCTGCAATTCGGCATAAACCTGGCACGTCTGCCGATCGAACGCGTGCTGTTCTACGGCGACGATAGGGCCGAACTTCGGCGTCTGCAGGTGCTTTCCGAACGTCTGCTGACTTCCAGCGACCTGCGGCAGTTCCTGGAGGCCCTTTTAGCAAGCTTGAGCGACGCGCTGCGTGTGCGCGATGCCTTTGTGGCGGCCTTCAACGACGATGGCAAGCTGGAGTACGAGGTGAGCCTCGGGAGTGAGGCTCCCACGCGCGCGGCGGGCGAGCTGCCGCCCTACACCGCGCTGCGTGCGGCCGACTTGGATGCGGCGCGTACCAACGGCCATCCAACTGGACACCTGGAGGCGGGCATTTTCGAGTGGGGCGACTACCTTATGGCGCCGCTGCGCGGGGCCGGACACGTCCAACCGATCGGCCTCCTCGGGTGGCGCCGCATGGCGCAAGGAGCGCTTACACCGGAGGTCGCCGAGACGGTTAACGCCGTAGCGCAGCAGGCCGCCATTGCGCTGGAGGACCGGCGGCTGCAACGCGAGGTTCTGCGGGCGCTGGACCGGCTGCTGCCGCAAATCGAGGTCATTCAGCGTCTGCGCGCCTCCGCGCATACGGCCGGCGGGCAGGCCCCGGCCGACGCCCGCAACCCGATTGAGAGCCCTGATCTGCCCGCGCTCATCAAGAATGCGCTGAGTGATTATTGGGGAGGGCCTAGGCTGGCCAACAGCCCGTTGATGCGTCTGCGAGTGGTCGAGCAGGCGCTGCGCGACCACAACGGCAACGCCGTTAACGCACTGCGAGCCGTCTTGCAGCAGGCGATCGAGCGCATTAAGCCTGACGGCCAGCGGAAATTCACGGCGGAGTGGATCCTGTACAACATCCTGGAGATGAAATTCCTGCAGAACCGCCGCGTCCGAGAGGTCGCGCTGCGTCTGGCTGTCTCGGAGGCCGATCTTTATCGCAAGCAGCGGTCGGCGGTCGAACAGGTCGCGCGGGCGATCGTCCAGATGGAGCAGGAGGCGGCCCGGGAGGCCGCCCACCAGGGACTGGCGGAGGCCAGGCCCCCGGCCCGGTCCGAAGTGCCCTAGGCCGGCCGCGGGCCGCTGGTACCCTGGATCTACCCGCCCCGCCCGCGATTTGCGCTTTCTCGCATTCCGAGTATGCTATGTGCGCGCCAGGCACATTTGCAGAGGGTAATGCGTATGTCTCTCAATCGGCAGTCAGAGTCAGGTGGGCCGTCTCTAGATGAGGGGTGGTGGGCGGCGGTCTTGCAGGAAGAGGAAGATCACTACACGCCGAAACGAGCGAATGGCCGAACTCCAACGACGGCGGCCGGCGACCCAGTCGCCGATTGGCAGGCGGCGCGGCAGCTGTACGAGGTGGACGAGCCGATCCAGCTCGACGTCGTGGGCTGCAACCGCGGCGGGCTGCTGGTTGGATTTCATTCGCTCCAGGGCTTTGTCCCGGCCTCGCACGTCGTGGATTTCCCAAATCAGCTCAGCGAAGATGAGCGGATGCTGGCGCTGTCGCGCAAGGTGGGGATGCGGCTCAACCTCAAAGTCATTGAGTATGATCCCGCTAAGGGGCGCGTGGTGTTTTCGGAGCGGGCCGCCCAAGCTGGGCCCGGGTCGCGCCAGGCCGTGCTCAGCCGTTTGCGTCCCGGCTCAGTCGTCACGGGCAACGTCACCAATGTCTGTGACTTTGGCGCCTTTGTCGACCTGGGCGGAATCGAGGGCCTGATCCACGTCTCAGAGGTGTCATGGAGCCGGGTGGGACACCCGCGCGACGTCCTCAACTGCAACCAATCTGTGCAGGTGACGGTGTTGTCGGTTGACCCAGACCAGAGCCGCGTCGCGCTCAGCTTGAAGCGGATGCGGCCTGACCCGTGGGCAAATGTCGAACAGCGCTTCCAGTTGGGCCAGGTGGTGGAGGGAACGATCACCAACGTTGTGAACTTCGGCGCCTTTGTCGGTATTGAGGAAGGGCTTGAGGGGCTCGTCCACGTTTCTGAATTGGCCGATGGGCATTTCCTTCATCCACGCAACGTCGTCCGCGAAGGCGACCGCGTGCGAGCCTGTGTCGTCAGTATCGATGGCCCCGGCCGCCGGCTGGGTCTCAGCCTGCGCCGGCTGAACCGGCCCGCGGACGCGCCCCAGGGCGACCTGGCGGCCAGCGGCCAAGTCGCGGCTAATCCCTGAGGCGCAGCCGCGGCCGGGGGGGCGAGGCCCCTCGGCGCTTTGACGGGTCGGGCCGAGGCGGGTGACAAATCCGTCTTGGCCCGTTATGATTCTAGGGTCGGAATCGGTAGTGGTTAGACCAGTGGTGTCATGAAGCCAAAGACGCAAGCTGAGAATGGATCTCCGGCGCCGCGGACGCGGCGTTACCCCCAAGAAGAAACGCCGCGCCATCCCGCCGCCCCCTTGAGCCCAAGGCCGGGCCGCGTGACCGTCCTGGTCTCGCGCCTGCACAAGTATTGGCGTGACCTGGGCGCGGTCTTGGTGCTGGCGCTTGCGCTGGTCACCTTGTTCGGTCTGGTGGGTCTTTCGTCGGGCACGGTGCTCAGCGCCTGGGCGGCGTTTCTAAGAGGCTGGCTCGGGTGGGGGGCCATGCTGGTGCCGGTCACGCTGGGGTGGATCGGTTGGGTACAGCTTCTGGCGAATTTGCGCGGGCCAGCGGCGGCGCCACGGCTGCGCTGGGGCCGCATCATCTATGCGGAAGGCGCTGCCATCGCGCTGCTGGGGATTTTGAACCTGGCGATCGGCTCAAATGCGGCCCTGGCCGCGTCAGGCCTGGGCGGCGGGCAGGTGGGCTGGGGCATCGGCTATGTGCTCGCCGCCATCCTGCCGCCTCCCGCTGACTTGCTGCTGCTATTGGCGCTGTTCCTGTTTGGGCTCTTCCTGGCGACTGATGTGACCGCCGACCGGCTTGGGCGGCTGCTCGACTGGCTGCAGTCGTTCGGCTTTGCCGGCGCCGGCGGCGGCACGCAGCCTGATGTAGCCCCGGACCGCCAGGCCGCGCCGGGTTCGCCGGCCGCCGAGCCGGCAACGACCCGTGACACGGCGCCAGCGCGCAAACACAAGGCAAAGATCGCTGCCAATGAGCGCGTGCGCGTTCCCGTGGAGACGGTCCAGCCGGTCGTCAAGACGAAGCAGAAAAAGCGGCCCGCGACTCTGCCCAGTTTAGATCTGTTCGACAACCGGGAACAGCGCCGCCCGGCCCAAAAGGAAATCGACGAGACCGGCTCTATCATCATCAAGACGCTCAAGGAATTCGGCGTGCCGGTGAACGTGATCGGCGCCCGGGTTGGCCCGAGCGTAACGCAGTATCAGGTCGAGCCGGGCTTTGTCGAGCGGCCGGGGCCGGACGGCGCCAGCAAGCAGTGGAAGGTGCGCGTGGCACAGATCTCGTCGCTGGCCGATGATCTGGCCCTGGCGCTGTCGGCCAACACACTGCGCATCGAAGCCCCGGTGCCTGGACAGAACTACGTGGGCATCGAGGTGCCGCACCGCCGCACGGCCACGGTCAGCTTGCGGCCCGTTATGGAATCGGACGGCTTTCAGAAGGTCAATTCGCCACTGGCCGTTGCTCTGGGGCGAGACGTATCGGGCGCGGCCATTGCGGCAGACCTGGGCAAGATGCCGCACTTGCTGATCTCGGGCACTACCGGCTCCGGCAAGAGCGTGTGCATCGCCTCCCTGGTCACCTGCCTGGTGACCAACAACACGCCCGATGACCTGCGCATGGTGTTAATCGACCCGAAGATGGTTGAACTGGTGCGCTTCAATGGTTTGCCTCACCTGTTTGGCAAGGTGGAGACGGACCTGGACCGCATCACGGGCGTGCTACGCTGGGTGACGCGGGAAATGGATCGGCGCTATAAGGTCTTTGAGACCGTGGGCGCCCGTAATCTGGAGACGTACAACAACAAGGCCGCGAAGAAAGCCAGCACCGAGCGGCTGCCGCGCATCGTGGTCATGATCGATGAGTTGGCTGACTTGATGATGCGGGCGCCGGACGAAACCGAGCGGACCGTCGTGCGCCTGGCGCAGATGGCGCGCGCCACCGGCATCCACCTGGTGGTGGCGACCCAGAGACCCAGCACCGACATCGTCACGGGGCTCATCAAGGCCAACTTCCCGGCCCGGATCTCCTTCGCCGTAACCTCTATGGTCGATTCGCGCGTGATCCTGGACACGCCCGGCGCGGAGTCACTACTGGGCCGCGGCGATATGCTTTACCTCAGCCCGGAGGCGGCTGCTCCCATGCGGCTGCAGGGCTGTTTTGTCAGCGATCGCGAGATCGACCGGATCGTGGCGTACTGGAAGGAGCAGGCGGCCGAGTCGGCTGAACCGCTGGAATTGAGCGACGACGACCAGGCAGCGCCGGTCGAGACCGACCCCAACGCGCCGCCTGACGCGCTTCCCGCCGGGCAAGCCCCCTGGGACGCCATGCTGGCGCGCGAGGCGGTGGTGGAGGACAAGGATGGCCAAATCGAGCAGGCCATCGCCATAGTCAAGAAGTACGGCAATGCCAGCGCCTCGCTGCTGCAGCGCAAGATGCGCATTGGGTATCCGCGCGCTGCGCGCCTGATGGATGAGCTGCGCGACATGGGCATCGTGGGGCGCGAGCAAACCGGCGGCAAGACGCGTGAGGTCTTCGTCCGCGGCGATGACGACCCCATCGGCGAGCGGGCAGCGCGGTTGATGAGCGGCGTCGAAGAGGACGACGTCGAGCCGCTCGACGAAGGCTAAGCCTGCATGAGCCTGCCGCTGATCTTTGCCTTTTCCTTTGTGATCGGCTTTGGCGCGGTGATCACGCCGGGTCCGGTATCGACCGCCATCGTCAGCGAGAGTGCCCGCCGCGGGTTTATCGTCGGCCCGCTTGTGGCGGCTGGCCACTGTGCGCTGGAGTTAGGGATGGTGCTACTGCTGGCGCTGGGACTGGCATCTGGCCTCAATGCGCCTAGCGTGACCGTCGTCATTGGCCTTCTGGGAGGCGGATTATTGGTCTGGATGGGGGCCAGCATGGCCTGGGGCGCGTATCGCGGCCGCCTCCGGCTGGCGCGCCCTGGAGCGCAGATCAGCCTGTTGTCGAACTGGCAACTGCTGGGGCTAGGCGTGGCGGCTACGTTGGTCAATCCTTTTTGGTATGCCTGGTGGGTCACGGTCGGGGCCGCGTACCTGGCCTACCCAGCGGTGCAAGCCCTGGGGTTGGCGGGTCTGGCTGCTTTCTATCTGGGCCACATCTCGGGTGATCTGCTGTGGGACAGTATTTTGTCAGGCGTGGTTGGGCGTGGTCGCCGTTGGATTACGGACGCTGTCTACAAATGGCTGATCGTCATCTGTGGCGTGTATCTTGTCTACCTGGGCCTGGTCTTCTTGACCGCGCCGTTTGCGGGTTAGGCTGCCTCTGGTCCGGCCACAGCCGTCAATAGAAAAGCCTGCTGTATCGGCAGGGCGAACGGGATCGGGCTTCGGCGCTCTTGAAGGAAAGCCTCCAGCTGCGGAAGGAAATGGGCGACCGGCAAGGGTTGGCCGAGGCGCTGGAAGCGTTGGCGGCGACAGCGGCCAGCGCCGGGACGACAGCCGGATGCCAGAGATCGGCGCAGCTGCTAGGCGCCACCCAGGCGCTGCGCCAGGCGATTGGCGCGCCGGTGCCGGCCATTGAGCAAGCGGAGTATGAGCAATTAGTGTCCCAGATGCGCGGCGTGTTGGGTTCGGCCGAGGCCGGAAGCGCCGCAGCGGTGGGCACGGCGTTCCAGATGGCCTGGAAATCCGGAATCGCTCTGGCCGGAAGCGCGGCCGACAAACTGGTCGAGCAGGCGTTGAGTGCCCCCCAGGGCCCGTGAGCCTAGCCGCTGTTGCCCCAGCCGCGCTCTTCGGCCGCCGTGAACAAGTCGGTGGCCGATATCAGGCCGACCAGGAGACCGTTGGCGTCGATGACCGGCAGGTGGTGGATGTTGTGAGCCTGCATCTTGATGGAGCACTCACGCAGCGTCCAGCTCGGGCTGGCCGTAATGACCGGGGCGCTCATGATGTCGCGCACGGTGGTCTCAGCGGTGTTGCGCTCGGCAGCAATGATCTTGTCGCGAATGTCAGTAGACGTGACGATGCCATACTCTGGCCGGCCGCCTGCGGAAAGATCGACGACCAGGCTGTGGATCTTGCGCCGGCGCATGAGCGTGAGGGCGTACGAAACGCTGGCATCGGGGTCGATGACGATGGCCGGCCTGCTCATCCAATCCATGACGGTGCCGCTCATAGGGTCCTCCCAGGCTACGCGACCGATGCCACATTATAGGGCACTTATCCCCCGGTGGGGCTGATGCGCGCGCTGCGGCTTGCCGTTCCTGGCCCGATCGACGACGCCGGCCTGCGCCTGAGCGAAGTGCCGGCGCCTGCCCTGCCGGCGGAGGCCGGCCGCCCCAATGTTCTCCTGCGCGTGCTCGCCTGCGCTGTGTGCCGAACCGACCTTCACCTCGTGGAAGGCGAGCTTCCGGCCCACCAACTGCCGGTGACGCCCGGGCACCAGGTTGTGGCGACCGTGGCGGCCACGGCCCCCGGGTGTACCGAGGTGAAGCCAGGTGACCGGGTAGGCGTGCCCTGGCTGTATGTCACCTGCGGCCGCTGCCGCTTCTGCCGTGCGGGTCTCGAGAATCTCTGCGACCAGGCGCAATTCACGGGCTGGGATGTCGATGGCGGCTACGCCGAGTATCTGCTGGCGCACGCTGGCTTTGTGGTGCCGCTGCCAGCCACGCTTGCAGCGGAGGCAGCGGCGCCGCTGCTGTGCGCTGGCGTCATTGGCTATCGCTCTCTAAAGCAGGCTGACCTCGTGCCTGGCGAGCGCCTGGGCCTCTTCGGCTTTGGGGCCAGCGCTCACCTGGCCCTGCAAGTGGCACGCCATTGGGGCTGCCAGGTGGCGGTGTTTACGCGCGCCGCCGCCCACCGTAAACTAGCCGAATCGCTAGGTGCTGCCTGGGTCGGTTCATCCGACAATCAACCCGACTGGCCGCTCGATCGGGCCGTGATTTTCGCGCCGGCCGGGCCCCTGGTGCCGCTGGCCCTGGCCCGCCTGCGCAAAGGCGGAACCCTGGCGGTTAACGCGATTCACATGAGCCTGATCCCTGAATTCCACTACACTCTTCTATATGGCGAGCGGACGGTCCGCAGCGTTGCCAACGCAACCCGGCAGGACGCGATAGAATTTATGCGGCTGGCAGCCGTACTGCCGCTCCACGCGACGGTGGAGACAATGCCGTTGGCAGAGGCCAACCGGGCGCTGCAGCGCCTAAAGCGCAGCGAAATCCAAGGCGCGGCCGTGCTGGTGCCGTGAAACGGTCACTGGCGCGATGGCCCGCCCACCCATCAGGCAGCCGCCAGCAAAGCGAAAGGTGACGAATGTTTGCGACAACGACCGAAGTCGGGGAGGCGCTTGGCCGGCAGCAGTATATCGCTACGGAGGAGATCTCAACAGTGCTGTACCTGGCCGAGAAGCTGGGCAAACCGGTGCTGGCCGAGGGGCCGGCCGGGGTAGGCAAAACCGAGCTGGCCAAGGCTTGGGCCGCGGCGTCTTGCCGCGAACTCATCCGGCTGCAGTGCTACGAGGGCCTGGACGAGACCAAAGCGCTCTATGAGTGGGAATACGCTAAGCAGATGCTGTACACGCAGCTGCTGCGCGACAAGCTCAGCCAATTGCTATCCGATGCTACCTCGCTGACTGCTGCCGCCGACCGTCTGGCCAGCGAAGACGACGTCTTCTTCTCCGAGCGCTTCCTGCTGCCGCGGCCGCTGCTGCAGGCGATCATGGCTGACAAGCCGGTCACATTGCTGATCGACGAGATCGACCGCGCTGATGCTGAGTTTGAGGCCTTTCTGCTGGAGGTGCTGTCTGACTTCCAAGTGTCGGTCCCCGAGTTGGGCACGCTGCGCGCGCGGCACCAACCGCTGGTGCTGCTCACCTCGAATAACACGCGCGAGCTGTCGGAGGCGCTGAAGCGCCGCTGCATCTATATCTTCATCGACTACCCGACCGCTGAAGCCGAGCTGCGCATCGTGCGCCTGCGCGTGCCAGAACTGGCGCCCAGCCTGGCCAGGCAGGCGGTGGAGTTAGTTCAGCGCCTGCGGCGCCTTGACCTCAAGAAGAGCCCCTCGGTGAGCGAGACACTGGATTGGGCTCGCGCGCTGGTCTTGCTCAACGCCAAAGCGCTCGATCCGAAGACGCTGGATACCACGCTGTCGATCTTGCTGAAGCATGAGGCTGACCTGCAGCGGGCGCGGCGCGGACTGTCACGCGAGGAGCGCGGGCGCAGTGATGAGCCGCCGTCGAACGAGGTCCGGCGCCTGCGCCCGCTGCGCTGAACAGGCTGAGCGGAAGGCGGGAGATGGACGATCGCGTCGTGCAGTTTATCGCCGGCCTGCGGGCCGCCGGCCTGCGCGTCTCATTGGCCGAGAGCCAGGACGCCTTTCGCGCCATGGAACAGCTGGGCGTGATAAATCGCGAGCAGTTCAAGTCGGCGCTGCGGACGACGCTAGTCAAGGAGCGCGCGGATCAGCCCATCTTCGATAGGCTCTTCCCGCTCTTTTTCGGCTCGGGCGGCCCGCCCTTTATGCCGCCGCAGGAGGCGCTGTCTCCCCAAGATCAAAAGAAACTCGAAGCCGCGCTGCGCGCGCTCGCCGGCGAGTTGGGCCGGCTGCTGCAGATGCTCGCCTCCGGCCAGGCCCCAACCCAGGAAGAGCTGGCACAGTTCGGACGGGCAGCAGGCGCGGATCGGGCGCAGCGGCCTGAGCAGCAACCCTGGCTGACGCGGGAAATGCTGCGCCGGATGGGCCTGGAAGCGCTGGCGGAGCAGATCGAGAAACTGCTGGCCGAGCTGCAGCGCATGGGGATGACGCCCGAGGGCCAGCAGGCTGTGCTGGATCTCCTCGCCGCGAACCGGGAAGCGCTGGCCGAACAGGCGGCGCAGCACGTCGGCCAAAGTATCGCCCGGCACATGTCGGAGCAGCCGCCACAGAAACTGGACGGCCATGACCTGATGCAGCGGCCCTTCGCAGACCTGACCCAGGCCGAAGCGCGCGAGCTGCGGCGGCAGGTGAGCCGTCTGGCGGCTCAGCTACGCACGCGGGCCGCGTTGCGCCAGAAAAAGGGTGGTGGCAAGACGCTCGATCCCAAGACGACCCTCAGGGCCAATCTGCGCACGGCCGGTGTGCCTTTCGTGCTGCACTTCAAGAAACGCCATCTGAAACCCAAGTTTGCCTTGATCTGTGACGTGTCCACGTCTATGCGGCCGGTGGCCGAGTTCATGCTGCGCCTGATGTATGACCTGCAGGACCAGGTCGGCAAGGCGCGCTCGTTTGCCTTCAACGATCATTTGGAGGAAGTCAGCGACGAGTTTATTGCCGGCAGGCCTGGTGAAGCGATCCCGCTGGTGCTGCACCGCATTCCCCCCGGTTACTATGCCACCGACCTGGGGCACAG
This sequence comes from Anaerolineales bacterium, assembly GCA_020845955.1. Classification (GTDB taxonomy): domain Bacteria; phylum Chloroflexota; class Anaerolineae; order Anaerolineales; family UBA6663; genus JADLEU01. The sequence goes on along the minus strand of JADLEU010000220.1, from coordinate 65,302 downwards.
CCTCGACAACCTGTGCGCTCGACACCTCGATGCGATCGACCGGCGCACGACCGTGATCTTCCTGGGCGACGGCCGGAATAACTACAACGACCCCCGCCTGGAGCTTTTCGAGCTAATCCGACGGCGCGCGCGGCGGGTGGTGTGGTTCAACCCCGAAGAGCACTATTTGTGGGGCACGGGCGACAGTGACATGCATAAGTACGCGCCTCTATGCGATGCCACCCACCAGGTCAGCAACCTGGCGCAGTTGGGCGAGGCCGTCGACAAGCTATTCATTCACCACTGAGTTTGCCGTCTTGGTCCAACCGGCCGGAAACTCGACCCGGCTCTGGACGTTGGTCGAGAAGACGCCAATGAGGCGTGTCCTCGACCAGCGCTGCAATGGCGCGGCTTGCCTGGGTGCAAAGCGCGACGAGCTTGACCCATGACCCAAGACCCATCTACTTTCACGCAATGACTCAGGTATAATGGGCAGACCCCAAAGCCCAGGTGCGTGCCATGCAACAGGCCAGCTCGGCGCTCCGGCCGCTATTGTTCTTGTGCGTCTTCGCGAGTCTCTCGGCGCTGCCTGCGCGCCTGCCGGCCCAGGCCAGCGGCGCGCTGAGCGCTGCCCCCGGCGGACCCGCCGGCACCGCGCCGCCTCACCTCGTCCGGCTGCCGGTTCTGGCGCACGATTGGCCGCCCCCCGTAGTGGATATTTCGGTCAGCCGTATTGAGATTGTCCAGGGGATTACGATGGCGGACAGCTATACCGTACATGTGGCCAATCGGCCGGCGGTGCTGCGGGTCTTTTTGAGCCTCACCGGCCAGTCTGAACTGGCGGGCGTGCTTGGACGCCTGACACGGCACACCGCCGGCGGTGTGCCGCAGGACGCGCTGGAGGCGGGCCCGATCACGCTGCCGGCCAGTACCGACGAAGGCAATCTGGCCCAGACACTGAATTTCTTTCTTCCCAGCGACTGGCTGGCGCCGGGGACGCAATACGCGCTGGAGTTGGACCCCGACAACGCCATCCGCGAGACCGACGAGACCAACAATCGCTATCCGGGTAGCGGCGTCCAGTCGTTCGATTTCGTCAATGCCCCGCTGCTGGAAGTCGTGGTGGTGCCCATCCGATATGCCCGCTCGGGCGCGCCGGAGAGTGTGCCCGACACGAGCGACTTGAGCTACCTGACCTGGATGCCGATAAAGGTCTTTCCCGTGGCGCAGGTCGTGTACACTGTCCGAAGTGCCACCCACACTTTTTCGGGCGATCTCCGCTCTACCGGCGCCTGGTCGACCTTGCTCGGGCAGATTACGAATATCCACGCCGTCGAGGACCTGAGCGAGCAGAAGGTCTACTATGGCCTGGTCGACACGGTAGCCGTGGATGGCTGCAGTGGAGGCTGCATTGCCGGCATCGGCTGGGTGAACAGCCCGTATGGCTTTGCCAGCAAGACCGCGGTTGGCTTCGCCGGCTTCCCGAGCGCCCGCGGCGAGGCAAGCCCGACCTTCACCCACGAGATGGGACACAACTTGGGCCGGCCGCATGCGCCGTGCGGCACAAGTAACGGGGTCGGCCCGTACCCATACGGCGGTGGGGCGCCCATTGGGCAGTGGGGGTACGATCTGGCTGACGGCCAACTCTATCCGCCCACCAGCTATCGGGACTACATGAGTTATTGCAGCCCCGAGTGGACGTCGGACTTCACCTACCGGGCGATTTACGATGCGTGGAGTTGGGCCAGCCAACCCTTTGGAGCGGCCCCGGAAGTGGACGCGCGTGAGGCGCTCGTGCTCAGCGGTTACGTTGACGCGGCGGGCACGCTCCACCTGGGTCCGGCCTTCGCGCAAAAGGCGCCGGCAGCGCGCTTGGCTGACGCGGGACCGTATCGGCTCGATCTGGTTGATGGCGCGGGCGCTGTGCTGGCGAGCCGGTCTTTCGACGCCGTTCCATATCTTGTCGACCCCTGGAGCCCCCAGGGCGAGGTGGATGCCGCCAGCGAGACTCTGGGTTTCCAGGTGGCGCTCCCGCCCGCGGCCGGGGCGCGCGGCCTGCGCGTCTATCGCTCGTCCCAACTCGTCTACGAGCGCCAGGTGTCCGGTCCGGTGGCGAGCTTGCGCACCGGCATTGTTGCCGTGGAACACCCGGGCGGGCAGCTCTGGTCGCTGTCCAGCGCCCCGCGGATGCCAGGGCTGGCCTATCGTGCCAGTTTCTCACCAGATGGGGGCGCCAATTGGCTGCTGCTGGAGCCGGAAAGCGCCGTCCCGGCATTCTTCGTGCCCGCCGAGCTTCTGGCAGGCGCTAGCCGTCCGGTCCTTGAGGTTCAGGCCAGTGACGGCCTGCGGGTGGCACGCGCGACCTACACGCCGTAGCGCTGCCCTAGCGTTCGTGGTCGTCTGCTTTCACGGCGACGATCAGCCGCGCAAAATCGCCGTCGCCAGGCGCGACCTCCGCACCCGACTGGAATGATCGCAGCGCGGCCCCACGGCGGCCGAGCCGCGCCTGGGCCTTGCCCAGCGCTTTGTAGTAGAGCGGCTCGCGCGGCTGCCGGGCGATGGCCCGCTGCCAGTGCACCGCGGCCAGGGCCCACATTCCGCGGCGGGCGTAGCGCTCGGCCCGCTGGTGGAGCATCAAGCCGCTGTGGATACCCCGGTCGACCGCGACGTGCAGCCGGCGGCGCGCTTGGGCCTGGCTTATGACGGCCGAGAAGCCCACCAAGACAATTCCACCTGCCAGAACGGCGTTGACGGCGGCGATCTCCCTGGCGAGCCAACTGATCCCCCAGCCGGCGCCGGCCCAGGCCAGGTCGACCAGGGCCAGAACGGCCGCCCAGCGGTAGGCGGCCAGCGAATCCCACAACAGCATCATCAACACCACGGCCCAGCCAAACATGCGCACCACCGCCGGGAGAAGGGGATTGTGGGCCAGCAGAGCCTCCCAGGGGAGGAAATCCAGGCTGCTCGGGTAATTGTCCCACAGGTAGGCGACAATGCCCTGCAATAGGCCGCCCTGAAGCTGCAATCCAACCATGATGAGCAGCAGATATTGGTAACCGCCGGCGCGCCACGCCCCGCTGGTCAGCAGCGCTCGGCCGCAATGCGGGCAGCGGTTGGCCTCAGGGGCCACGGCCCGGCCGCAGTAGACGCATTGGTCGGGGTCGTCCTCGGCGCCTGGCTCGCTGTGCTGAGCCGGATCCACCGCGAGCGCCGCGGACCGGAGCGGCGGTTGTGCCGCTTCCGGGGTGCTCGGCCGAGCGGTTGAGGCCGGTGTGGCCGATGGCGGCCCAGGCGCCGCGAGGGCCGGCGTTTCCGGCAGGCCGAGCCGCCGCCGCAGCGCCAGCACGCCGAACCGCGCCCGGGTGTTGTTTGGGTTGAGCGCCAACACGTTTTCGAGCGCCAGCAGTTGGTCGGCCGGCTGCTCGAGGGCGGCGCTGAGCCACAGCCAGGCTGGCTCGACGCGCTCGTCGGCCTCGACCACACGCAGCAGCAGTTCCCGCCCATGGGCCAGGTCGCCGGCCTGGACTGCCGCGATTCCCGCGTTCAGCAGTGCTGCCAACTCGGTCCGCTGCATCGGCCATGATTATAGCTCATGGTATAATCGCGTTTACCCCTCGACAGGATAACTCCCGGAGCGTGCCGTCGCCCCGTTGGATTGCCAGGAGCACTCGCGATGTCAGGTCACTCAAAATGGAAGACGATTAAGCACCAGAAAGGCGTGGCAGACGCCCGGCGCGGGCAACTGTTCACACGCCTGGCGCGCGAAATCGCGATAGCTGCCCGCGAAGGCGGCGGCAACCCCGATACGAATTTCAAGCTGCGGCTGGCGGTTGACAAGGCACGCTCCAATTCAATGCCGAAAGACAACATCGAGCGCGCGATCCGCCGCGGGACTGGCGAGGATAAGGATGGCGCCGCGTTTGAGTCCATGATGTACGAGGGGTACGGCCCGCACGGCGCCGCGATCCTGATCCAGGTGGTCACTGACAACCGCAATCGCACTATTGCCGACCTGCGGCGGGTGTTGACCCGCGCAAATGGGACAATGGCCGAGGCCGGCGCCGTGGGTTGGCAGTTCACGCGCAAGGCCTACATCACCGTGCCGGCCGCAGGCAATGATCCCGACAGGATTTTCGAGATCGCCGTGGATGCTGGGGCCGACGACGTGCTGCCAGGTGATCAGGAAATCGAGATCTTCGCGCCGGCCGAACAGTATCACGCGGTCGTCCAAGGGCTGGAAAAAGCAGGAGTTAAGCTAAACGAGTCTGAGCTCCGGATGGAACCAAACCAGAAGCTGGAGCTTGACCCCGAAGGCAGCGTCCAGGTGATGAAGCTCATCGAGCAAATCGAGGAGCTGGACGACGTCCAGGCCGTTTACAGCAACCTGGAATTCAGCGACGCGGCGATTGCGGCCATGCAGGCTGCCTGAACCCATCTCTGGACGATCGGCAGTCAGCAGGGCCTCCTTAATCCCCACGCTCGCGGACAAACGCGGCCTGATCCAGCATGCTTGCCCTTGGAATTGACCCCGGTACGGCTACCACCGGGTATGGCCTGGTGCGCGAAATGGAGGGCGCGCCGGCAGTCGTGACCTACGGCGTCATCCTGACGCCGGCCGGCGCACCCATGGCCGAACGCCTGCTTGCGATTTACCGCGAGATCCAGCGGCTGATTGCGCTCCACCACCCAGACACGGGCGCGGTGGAGAAGCTGTTTTTTCAGAGGAATGTCAGCACGGCGATGACCGTGGGTCAGGCGCGGGGCGTAGCCTTGTTGGCTATGGCCGAAGCGGGGTTGAGCATCGGCGAGTACAATCCCCGCGACGTCAAGCTGGCCGTGGCCGGCTACGGCGCGGCCGACAAGCCGCAGATGCAGGGCATGGTGCGGGCGATCCTCAACCTGCCCGAGGCGCCCCGGCCCGACGACGCCGCCGATGCGCTGGCCGTGGCGATCTGTCATCTGCATTCAGCGCGCTTGCGGGCTTTGACGGACGAATGATTTCCTCGCTGCATGGCACCGTAGTGCAAGCCGTTCAGCCGGCCTTTGTCGTCGTCGAGGTGGGCGGCGTTGGCTTTAAGGTCAACGTGCCCGCCTCTGTTTTCGACGAGCTCGATGGGGTGGGGCGCTCGATCTATCTGCACACCTACCTGCTGGTGCGGGAAGACGCCCTGACGCTGTACGGATTCTCCACCGAAGAGCAGCGCGGCGTGTTTGAGTTATTGCTGACGGTCCAGGGAGTGGGGCCGCGGCTGGCGCTGGCCGTGCTGTCGTCGCTGTCGCTCGACGTGCTGCGGCGTGCCGTGGCCCACGACCAGGCCGAGGTGATCGACCGCGTGCCGGGCGTGGGCCGCCGGACGGCCGAGAAGATCGTATTTGCCCTTCGGGATAAGCTGGGGCCAGGGGAACCCGGGCTGGGCATGCTGGCAGCGGGCGCTTCCGGTCTGGAGACCGAAGTCATGGCGGCCCTGACGGCGCTGGGTTACAGCGTGGTGGAGGCGCAGGCGGCAGTTCAGAGCGTGCCCAAGGGCGAGGGCGAGACGGTCGAAGACAAAATACGCCTGGCGCTGCAATATTTCTCTAGCTGAGAGACCTATGCTCATTGACTCACGCATTGCCTTTATAGGTTCTGGCGCGATGGCTGAAGCGATGATCCAGGGCTTGCTCAGCGAGGGGATCGCGCAGGCGAAGAACATAACTGCCTCGGGACCGCGGGAAGAACGCGGGCAGGCCCTGGCCGAGCGTTTCGGCATCGCGGCGACGACGGACAATTGCGCCGCCGTGCACGGCGCGCACGTGGTTGTTCTGGCCGTCAAGCCGCAGGTCTTGCCGGCCGCGCTGCCCGGGCTGCGCGGCAAGATCGACTCCGAGGCGCTGGTATTCTCGATTGTGGCCGGCGCCCGGATCGATACGGTCGTGACGGGCCTGGCGCATGCCAGCGTAGTGCGCTCGATGCCGAATACGCCTGCTCAGATCGGCGAGGGGATCACGGTCTGGATTGCGGCTCCCAGCGTATCAGACGGCCAGCGCCAGCAGGCGCGCCTGCTGTTGCGCGCCCTGGGCGACGAGGTCGAGGCCGACAACGAAGACCAACTGGACATGGCCACAGCGCTTTCGGGCACCGGCCCGGCTTATGTCTTCATGTTCATGGAGGCGCTGGTGGATGCCGGGGTGCACTTGGGCTTCTCCCGGCGGGTCGCGGAACAATTGGTGGTGCAGACGGTCAAGGGATCGGTCGACTTCTATCGTCATTCTCCCAACCACCTGGCCCGCCTGCGCAATCAGGTCACCTCGCCAGGGGGCACGACGGCCGAGGCGCTGTACTACTTGGAGAAAGCCGGCTTCCGCACGGCCATATCACGCGCTGTCTGGGCCGCCTACTTGCGCAGCGCGGCCCTCGGTGCCGGCCGCCGCCGTGGGCCGACGCCAGATGTGGATCGGGCTTAACCCAAGATGGCGTATCATCCGGCGCCGCCGTTTGTGAACTACTGGACAAACAATTCGTTCTCCTGTATATTTTGTCCGGAAATTGGTCCTTCGACACCCAAAAGCGCTGGACCTGGCGCAGGGGTGGATTGTCAGCGTCCGAGCACGTCCTGTTCCGGTTGTCATCCTGCGGTCGGGCTTGCCGCCCGACCGATAACCCAACGTCCTATCACTGCGTCCCCTTACTGGAGGTAGCATGTCGGATTTCGTCAGGGAACTCACTGCCTCGCTTCAGCAGCAAATAGACGCCTACCAGCCCGAGGTGCGGGCCAAAGATGTCGGCACGGTGCTGGAAGACGGCGACGGTATCGCGCGGGTCGCTGGCCTCGGCGGGGTCCAAGCTCAAGAACTGGTGCAGTTTGAGAACGGTGTGATGGGGATCGCCTTCAACCTGGAACAAGAGGTCGTCGGCATCATCATTATGGGCGAGTTCAGCGGGATCGAGCAAGGCATGAGCGTGCGCGGGACCGGCCGCATCGCCTCGGTGCCTGTTGGCGACGCCTTGATCGGGCGAGTTGTGAATGCTTTGGGTGAGCCGATCGACGGCAAGGGGCCGATCGCAACCGACCGCTACCGCCCGATCGAGCGCATCGCGCCGGGCGTAATCGAGCGCAAGGACGTCAAGCGCCCCGTCCAGACCGGCATCAAAGCCATCGACGCCATGATCCCGGTTGGCCGCGGCCAGCGCGAGTTGATCATCGGCGACCGCCAGACGGGGAAGACGGCGATCGCGATTGACACGATCATTAACCAGAAGGGCAAAGGCCTGCTGTGCGTATACGTGGCGATTGGGCAGAAGAAAGCCCAGGTGGCGCGCGTACTGGGCACGCTGGAAAAACACGGCGCGATGGATTACACCATTATCGTCACGGCCTCAGCTGACGATCCGGCCGCCATGCAGTATATCGCGCCCTATTCCGGCTGCGCGATCGGCGAAGAGTTCATGGAGTCGGGGCGGGATGCGCTGATCATCTACGATGACCTGTCCAAGCACGCCTGGGCCTACCGCCAAGTGTCGCTGCTCCTGCGCCGCCCGCCGGGCCGCGAAGCATACCCGGGTGACGTCTTCTACCTCCACTCGCGGTTGCTGGAACGGGCCGCGCAGCTTTCGGACGACCGCGGCGGCGGTTCGCTGACGGCCCTGCCGATCATCGAGACCCTGCTGGGTGACGTATCGGCCTATATCCCCACGAACGTCATCTCGATTACCGACGGCCAGATCTACCTGGAATCGGACCTGTTCTATGCTGGCATTCGCCCGGCTGTCAACATCGGCATTTCGGTGTCGCGCGTGGGCGGCGACGCCCAGACAAAGGCGATGAAACAGGTGGCGGGGCAACTCAAGGGTGACATGGCCGCCTTCCGCGAATTGGCGGCCTTTGCAACCTTTGGCTCCGATCTCGACAAATCGACTCAACGCCAGCTTGAGCGGGGCTACCGCCTGACCGAGGTCCTCAAACAGCCGCAATACCAGCCGGCGTCGCTGGAAGACCAAGTGTCGACGATCTACGCCGGCACGCGTGGCTACACCGATGCGATCCCAGTCGATCAAATGAAGGATTGGGAAGCCGGGTTCCGGCGGTTCATGGAAACCTCTTATCCCGAGGTTGGTCGTGACATCGACGAGAAGAAGGTGCTGACCCCCGAGACGGAGGCGCGGCTCAAAGACGCCATCCAGGCCTTCAATTCGGGCTGGACCCATCGGTAACTGCTCGGCGCAGGGCGGCCGGCGCGTGCAGCGCTGGCTGCTCGCCGCCTAACGGCATCACTATGGCTTCCCTGCGTGCAATGCGGCTCCGCATGCGGAGCGTCAGGAATATCTCGCAAGTCACTCGCGCCCTCGAGGCGGTGAGCGCCTCGAAAGTCCGGCGGGCTCAGCAGGCGGTTCTGGCCACCCGGGCGTATGCCGGCAAGGCCTTTCAGGTGCTCCAGCATCTTGGCCAGCAGCCCGGCTCGGCGGCCAGCCTGCACCCCCTGCTGCAGCAGCGCGATTTGGTGCGGAACATCACGGTCGTGCTTATCACTAGTGACCGGGGCTTATGCGGCGCCTACAACACCAACATGGTGCGCGCGGCTATGGATTTTGCGCGGTCCTCGCCGGCGCCAGTCAGCTATGTGGCGGTCGGCCGCAAAGGGCGCGACATGCTCATCCGCCGCCGCCAGAGCTTGATCGCCGAGTTTATCAATCTGCCTGGGAATCCGAGCTTCGTGGATGTATCGGCCATCGGCGAGCTGGCGGTACAGGAGTATCTGTCGGGCCGAGCGGACGAAGTCTACCTGGCCTACACCGACTACATCAACACCTTGCGCCAGGTTCCGCGCCTGCGGCCGCTGCTCCCGTTGCGCCCCGAGTCGCAGGAGGCTCACGAGACAGCCGGGGTCACCCTGGGGACCGGTCGCGGCGCGCCCGAGCCGGCCTACATCTACGAACCCTCCCAGGAGGGCCTGTTGGACGTGATCGTGCCGCGCTTTACGGCGCTCCAGGTCTACCAGGCGATCCTGGAGGCCGCCGCCAGCGAGCACTCGGCCCGGATGGTGGCCATGCGCAACGCCACCGACAGCGCCAAGGAGTTGCTTGGTAATCTCCAGCTGGGCTACAACAAGGCGCGGCAGTTGGCGATCACCAGTGACCTGCTCGACATCGTCGGCGGTGTCGAGGCGCTCGGCCGGTCACAGGCGACTGAAACCACCGCCGAGGCGGCCGTCTGACGGCTCGCGCGGCGAGGCGATCATCTCTATTCGGAGGCAGCATGGCAACGACGAATGGCTGGGCGGATGGTGCCCGCGGCAAGGTTGTGCAGGTGTTGGGCGGCGTAGTGGACTGCGAATTCCCGGCCGAGCAGCTGCCGGAGATCTTCGACGCCATCGAAGTGCTGCGCGAAGGCCAGGACCCACTGATCCTTGAAGTTCAAAAGCACCTGGGCAACAACTGGGTGCGGTGCGTGGCCATGGATGCCACCGACGGTCTGCGGCGTGGTGTCGATGCGCGGGCAACCGGGGCGCCGATCAAGGTGCCGGTCGGCCAGACGACCTTGGGCCGAATCTTCAACGTGCTGGGGCAGCCAATCGACAAGCTCGGCCCGGTGGCGGCCGAGGTGTACTACCCCATCCACCGCCCGGCCCCACGCTTTGAAGAGCAGGTGACCAGCGTGCAGGTCTTCGAGACCGGCCTAAAAGTCATCGATCTGATTGCGCCCTTCACCAAGGGCGGCAAGACCGGCATCTTTGGCGGTGCTGGCACGGGCAAGACGGTCATCATCACTGAGCTGATCTCGTCCATCGCCCGGGTGCACAAGGGCAATTCGGTGTTCGCCGGCGTGGGCGAGCGCACGCGAGAAGGCACCCAGCTGCGGCGCGAAATGACCGAGTCTGGCGTGATGAAGGACACGGTCATGGTCTTTGGCCAGATGAACGAGCCGGCGGGCGTGCGTCTGCGCGTCGGGCTGACCGGCTTGACGATGGCCGAGTACTTCCGCGACCAGGGCCGTGACGTGCTGCTCTTCATCGACAATATCTTCCGCTTCGTGATGAGCGGCTCGGAAGTGTCGGCGCTTCTGGGCCGCATGCCGTCGGCGGTCGGCTACCAGCCGACGCTGGCGACCGAGATGGGCGACCTGCAGGAGCGCATTACCTCTACCAAGACCGGTTCGATTACTTCGATGCAGGCCGTCTATGTGCCGGCCGACGACTATTCGGATCCGGCGCCCGTGGCGACCTTCACGCACCTGGACGCGACGATCGCGCTGGAGCGCTCGATTTCTGAGCGCGGTATTTACCCGGCCGTGGACCCGCTGGCCTCTACCAGCCGCATCCTCGACCCCAACATCGTGGGGGCCGATCACTACAACACTGCCCGCGAAGTTCAACGCGTGCTCCAGCGCTACAAGAACCTGCAGGACATCATCGCGATCTTAGGCGTCGACGAGCTTTCGGAAGACGACAAGGTGCTTGTGGCGCGAGCCCGCAAGATCGAGAAATTCCTGGGCCAGCCCATGGTCACGGCCGAGCAGTTCACCGGCATCCCCGGCGTCTATGTGCCGCTGCGTGAGACGGTCCGGTCGTTCCATGAAATCCTGGATGGCTTGCACGACGACCTGCCGGAAGAGGCCTTCCGATACGTAGGCACAATCGATGACGCGGTCGCCAAGGCGAAGCGCCTGGCCGAAGGCTAGGCCGGCGGCGGGTGCGCGGTAGGGCCTGGGCGCAAGCGAGTGTGCTGGGCCCCGCGCCCGGCCGGCCAGCCAGGGACGAGCAACCAACTATGCCAATCCGCTGTGAAATCGTGAGCCAGGATCGCGCCGTGTTCGAGGGCGACGTCGATATCGTTGTCGCCCCCGGCGCGGACGGTGAATTGGGCATCCTGCCCCATCACGCCCCGCTGCTGACCACGCTGAAACCCGGCGTGCTGCGTGTGCGCCAGGGCGGGCGGGACGAGCTGTTTGCCATTTCCGGCGGGGTGATGGAAGTCCGGCCGGACATCGTGACGGTGCTGGCCGACGCCGCCGAGGCGGCCGAAGAAATCGACATCTCCCGGGCCGAAGAAGCGCGCCGCAGGGCGGAAGAGTCGCTGCGGTCGGGGGTCCCGCGCAATTCGGAGGTCTACCTGGCGGCCGAGGCGGCGCTGCGGCGGTCCAATCTGCGCCTGCAGGTCGCACGGCGCCGGCGGGGCAGCGTACCACGCATCGACATCAACCTCTGACAGCCGGCTCACCCTATGCCGCTCTTTGCCAAGGAACTGGGGATCGACCTCGGCACCATAAACACCCTGGTGTGTGAGCGCGGGGAGGTGGTGCTGCACGAGCCCACAGTGGTGGCGATTGCTTCAGCCGAAGCTAAGATCGTAGCCGTCGGCCAGGAGGCGCGCGATATGTATGGCCGCGCGCCTGACAGCATTGAGGTGATGCGGCCGCTGCGGGACGGTGTCATTGCCGACTACGAGGTGACGCAGAAACTCCTCGAGCACGTCATCGCCAAAGTCTGCGGCAGTTTTCGGCTCTTTCGCCCGCATGTGATCATCACCGTCCCCTACGGGGTGACCAGCGTTGAGAGCCGCGCGGTGCAGGAAGCCACGTTGCAGGCTGGCGCCCGCGAGGCCTTCCTAATCCCCGAGCCGCTGGCGGGCGCTATCGGGGCGGACCTGCCCGTGTCGACACCGACAGGCAACATGGTCGTCGACCTGGGTGGCGGAGCCAGCGAGGCCGCCGTGGTGTCCATGAATGGCATCGTCGCCGCTCACACGGTGCGCACGGGCGGCATGAAGCTGGACGAGGCCATCATCGGCTATGTGCGCAAGAAGTACGGGCTGGTCATTGGCGATCCAACCGCCGAAGAGATCAAGATCCAGATCGGAGCCGCGTATCCGCTGGATGAAGAGCTGACAATGGAGGTGCAGGGGCGCGACCAGGTGAATGGCCTGCCGCGCTCGATCGAGATCAGCTCCGGTGAGGTGGTGGAGGCGCTGCAGGAGCCCACCAGCCTGATTGTCGGTGCAGTCAAGGCGGTCCTGGAGAAGACACCGCCCGAATTGGCCTCGGACATCATCGACCGCGGCATGGTGCTGTGCGGCGGTGGCAGCCTGTTGCGGAATATCGACAAACTCCTGACCAAGGAAACCGGCGTGCCGACCTACGTGGCCGAAAACCCCCTGGCCTGCGTGGCTCTGGGCACCAGCAAGGCCTTTCGGCATCTCGACCTGCTTCGGCGTGTGCTCACCCGGCCATAGCGTGAGCGGCTCTGAGGTCGAAACGAAGAACGCCCCCGCGGTGGGGGCGTTTCACATTCTGTTGAAACCTGGCTTTCAGACGTAATACGTGATCCGCTGCAGATGCACGACGGGGTCGATCTGTTGGACGTGGATCCCCTCGGGCACAGAGATGTTGATGGGCGCGTAGCTGAGGATGCCGCGCACGCCGGCTTTGATGAGTTCGTTGGCGACGGCCTGAGCGGCCTCGGCCGGCACGGCCAGCATGGCCAGCGTGATACCGCGCTGCGGGATGACATCGCTCAGCCGGCTGACGTTCTGGACTTCGAAGCCATTGATCAGGGTGCCAATCTTGGACGGGTCTTTGTCGAAGATCATGCTGATGCGGAAGCCCCGGTCGCGAAACCCGTTGTAGTGTGCCAGGGCGTGGCCGATGGCGCCTGCGCCGACCAGTGCGACATCCCACTCCTTCTCAACTTTCAGGATTCGCCGTAACTGATCGACCAGGAACCGGATCTGATAGCCCGTGCCCTGCTTGCCAAACTCGCCGAAGTGCGAAAGATCCTTGCGGATTTGGGCGGAACTGATGCCCAGGTGCTCACCGAGATCTTTGCTCGACGTAACCTCTTGGCCATCGCCCAGCATGCGCGTAAGTGCACGCAGGTAAACCGGAAGCCTGCTGATGACAATGTCAGGAATCGCGGCCGATGTCATGCCGTCATGCCTCCAAATCGAAGATTCCAGTCGTGGGATGTCGTGCCTGTCCGAATTTGTTGCCTCGCTAGGAGCGGCGATTTCAGCCTATTGTGAAAACTTGACCTAACTTTAGCATGGTTCGTACCTGGCGGCAAGCGCGCCGCGAGTCGGATATAATGCGCGCAGGTTCACAGGAGTTGGTATGGCACGTGGGCGCACTCTGCGAAATCTGATTGTCGTGGTGGTCGTGGCGATAGCGGTGGGCGGTGGTGGTTACTTCTGGCAGCAGCAGGCCGCCGCCCGGCGCGCTGTGGCGGTTGTAAGCCGTCAGGAAACGGTCCAACCCGGCACGATCCTATCAACCGTAAACGCTACAGGGTTCCTGGCAGCCCAGGAACAGGTCAACCTCTATTTCTCAAGCGCCGCAGGCCTGCCTGTCGTCGAAATCAACGTGGCATTGGGTGACGACGTTCGCACCGGCGACGTCTTGGCGCGCCTTGACGACGCCGAGCTGCGCCTGGCGGTGACTGAGGCCGGCCAAGCGCTGGAAGCGGCCCGGCTGCAGTTGGCGCTGCTGCAGGCGCCCCCACGACCCGAGGATATCGCCGTGGCGGAGGCTAACCTGCGGGTGGCACGCAACCAGGTCTATGCCGCCTCTCTGGGGCAGCCGCCCGAAGCGGTTGAGATCGCCCGCCTTAACCTGGTATTGGCCCAGAATACCCTTAACCAAACATACGCGGCCATGGACCGCCTGGTGGAGCAAGGCCGCTGGGCCGAAAAGAATGCCTTGCAGGCCCAGGCTGACGCTCAGGTGGAGGCGGCCCAAATCGCCGACTTGCGCTTTCACCAGGCCCAGGAGCAGCCAGGTTACGGGCAATCGGCGGCGGCCCAAGCTGCCGTCGAGCAAGCCGAAGCGGCGCTCGAGCGCCTGCGCGCAGGGCCTGGCCAGGAAGATCTGGAAATTGCCCGGCTGCAGATCAGCCAGGCCGAAGCGGGGCTGGAGATTGCGCGGCATGATCTGGAAAGGGCTGCCATCGTTGCGCCCTTTGACGGAGTTGTGGCGGCCGTGAACTTGCGCCTGGGAGAGCCGGCCACGGACGCCCTGCCGGCCGTCGTGCTGTCCGACGTCAGCCGCTTCTATCTGGAAGTGCTCGTTGACGAAGTGGATGTGGCCAGTGTCCGCCCCGGACATCCGGTCACAGTCACACTGGATGCGCTGCCTGACCTGGCGCTGAGGGCACAAGTGGACAAGATCGCGCCCGCCGCCCAGATCAATGCCGGCGTCGTGAGCTATCCGGTTCGCCTTTCCCTGGACACGCTGGAGGCCGCCTTGCGCGGCGGCATGACGGCCACGGCCGCCATCGTGGTGGGGGAAGTGCGCGATGTGCTTCTCGTGCCGAACTGGGCCGTTCGCCGGGACCGCGACACGGGGCAGGCGTTTGTCGGCCTGCTGCGCGATGGCCTGATCGAGGAGGCGCCGGTGACGCTGGGCCTACGCGACGAGGAGTACAGCGAAGTCGTGGAGGGGATACGGGCTGGCGACATCGTGGCGGTCAGCGATCAGCGCGAACAGTTCAGTTTTTTCGGACAGTAGCCGGGACAGTCGGCCTTGAACGCACTGGCGGCTCGGTTGCGATCCATCATTCCCTGGCTGGTGCTCTTAGCCCTGGCGGCCGGCGGATACGCGGGTTGGACTTTCTATCAGAGCTATCGCGCCGAGCAGGCGCGGGCGGCCGAGGCGGCGGCGCTCCGTACGGAAGCCATCCAGCGCGGTGACATCGTCGCCAGCGTCAGCGCGACGGGCGCCATCCTGCCCGAGCACGAGGCCAATCTGTCATTCGGCGTGCCAGGCACTGTGGCTGCGGTGCTGGTGGAAAGCGGCCAGACGGTTGAACGCGGCCAGGTGCTGGCGCGGCTCGACGACACTGCTCTACGCCTGGCCTGGCAGCAGGCGCAGGATGCCGCCCGGGTGGCTGATCTCAATCGCGAAAAGCTGCGCGCCGGTCCCGCCGCTGCCGACATCGCTGTGGCCGAAGCAAACCTTCGCAGCGCTAATGCCCAACTGAGCGATGTGCTGGTGGGCGCAGGGGAGCAGGAAGTCGCCATCGCCGAACTCAAGTACAGCAACCTGCTCGCCGACTACCAGGCCCTGTCGAACCAGTACAACAGCCTGGCGCAATTCGCGCAGGAGAACCCCCGGTTTGCGCCCCCCCAGGAGACGCTAGACAGCCTGAAGGCCAACGTGGAGAACGCTTACTTCACCGCCGAGATTGCGCGCCTACAGTTGGCGCAGGCGCAGGAAGGCGGCGGGCAAGGGCCAGCGGCTGTGGCCTATGCCCAAGTGGCGCAGGCCCGCGCGGTGCTATCGCAGACCTTGGCCGGGCCAACCACGCTGCAGCTTCTGCAAGCTGACCTGTCGGTGCGCCAGGCCGGGACGGCGCTGGAGCGGGCCAGCCAGCGGCTGAGGCAGGCCGAGCTGGTAGCGCCCTTTTCAGGTTTAGTGGCCAGCGTGGGCATCAAGGCCGACGAGCCCGCCGCCACTGGCGTCCCGCCGATTGTGCTGCTGGATGTGTCTCGATTCCACCTGGACGTTACCGTGGATGAGGTGGACGTGGCTGGGTTAACCGTGGGACAGACCGCCTCCGTGACGGTGGACGCGCTGCCCGATGAGCGGTTGGGCGGCCGCGTAGAGCGGATCGCGCCGACAGCCGACACCACGGGGGGATTAGCCAGCTATGCGGTGCGGCTCAGTCTCGACGAGACGGCCCCCGCCCTGCGCGCTGGCATGAGCGCCACGGCCCAGATCGTAGTAGCCGCGGCCGAGGACGTGGTGGTAGCGCCCAATTGGGCTATCCGCCGCGACCGGCGCACCGGCCAGGCCTTTATCAGCCTGCAGCGCGACGGGAGACTGGTCGAAGTGCCGATCACCACAGGGCTGCGGGGCGGGGCCTATACTGAAGTGCTGGCAGGCGCCGCGCCTGGGGAGGTGGCTGCGGTCAGCACCGCCCGCGATACGCTGAATTTACTGGATGGGCCATAGTGCCGATTGGCGAGTTGTTGCGGGTGGCCTGGCGGGGACTGGCGGCCAACAAACTGCGGGCAGCGCTGACGATGCTGGGGATTATCATCGGCGTGGGCGCGGTCATCACTCTGTTGTCGGTCGGCAAGGGTGTCGAGCGCTACGTGACGGCCCAGTTCCAGGGCATCGGCTCCAATTTGCTCTTCGTCTTTCCGGGCGGGCCAGCAGACCAAGAAGGTCCCCCGGTCGGCGCCAACCGCGACCAGCCGCTCACTAACGACGACGGTCTGGCCCTGGGCGATCCGGTTCTGGTGCCGAGCGCGCAAGGCGTTGCGCTAGAGTACCTGGGATTTGCGCCGGTGGAATACAGCCGCGAGACGATGAATGTGCAGGTGAGCGGTGTCAGCCCCAATTACCAGGAGGTGCGCCAGTTCTACGTGGGGGAGGGCGACTTTATAACCGAGGCTGATGAACGCTCCGTGGCGCGGATCGCGGTCCTCGGCCAGACAGTCGTCCGAACGCTGTTTCCCAATGGCGAGTTTCCGATGGGCCAGACGATCAAGATCAGCCAGGTGCCGTTCAAAGTGGTGGGCGTGCTGGAGGCGCAGGGCGGCAGCTTGTTTGGCGATCAGGACTCGATCGTCCTCGTGCCGCTGACCACGGCTCAACAGCGCCTCTTCAATGCGCGCCAGCCGGATGGGCGCTACGGCCTGTCCATTGTCTACGTGCAGGCGCGCAGCGGCGAGGCGATGGAAAGCGCCGCGCGGGAAGTCGCTGCCGCGCTGCGCGAGCGCCATGACATCGATTTCCGCGACGAGGATGACTTCACCGTTGTGACCCAGAATGACCTGATCTCAGCCTTTGGCGAGGTCACCGGCGTGCTGACGATCTTCCTGGGGGCGATCGCCGGCATCTCGCTGCTGGTGGGCGGGATCGGGATCATGAACATTATGCTGGTGTCCGTGACCGAACGGACGCGTGAGATTGGCTTGCGCAAGGCCGTCGGCGCGCGGCGGCGCGATATCCTGGCCCAATTCCTAATTGAGGCCGTCACGCTGGCGCTGTTGGGCGGCATGTTCGGCATTGCCATCGGCGCGGCTGGCTCGTACCTGGTCGCCAGCTTCCAGCCAGATCTGCCGGTCGCTGTCACGCTCGACAGCGTGCTGCTGGCTACCGGGTTCTCAGCGGCCATCGGCCTATTCTTCGGCATGTACCCGGCGGTGCGCGCCTCGGCCCTCAACCCAATCGACGCGCTGCGCTATGAGTGACCGAGCTCCCGAGCGAGTCCCGATCCTGCTGATCTCGTGTTATGAGCTGGGCCACCAGCCATTGAGCCTGGCCTGGCCTCAGGCCCTGATCCGGCAGGCCGGGTTCTCGGTATCGACGCTAGACCTGGCGGTGCAGCCATTTGACCTGGCGGCGGCGCGCGCGGCGCGCCTGGTCGCAATTGCCGCTCCAATGCACACGGCCTTGCGGTTGGGCGTGGCGGCGGCCACGCAGGTGCGGCGTAGCAACCCGCAGGCCCATATCTGTTTTTGGGGCCTATATGCCGGCCTCAATGCCGCCATCCTGCTGGAGACGGTGGCCGACACCGTGGTGGGCGGCGAAGACGAGGCGGCGCTGGTCCGGTTGGCCGAGGCACTAGCGTCTGGCGCCCGCCCGGCAGGTCTCTGGGCCGGGGCGCTCGTGGACGGCAGGGATAGACCTCCCCTGGCTCGGCCGGTGCTTCCGGTGCCGGACAGCCGGGGATTGCCGCCGCTTGATCGTTACGCTCGTTACGTCAGCAAGGGTGTTGCGCGCCTGGCGGGCTATGTCGAGGCGAGCCGCGGGTGCCTGCACACCTGCCAGCATTGCCCGATTGTCCCGGTGTACGGCGGGCGGTTCTTTGTCGTGCCGGCCGAGGTTGTGCTGGCCCACGTTCGGCAACAGGTGGCGGCTGGCGCGGAGCACATTACCTTTGGCGACCCCGATTTCTTGAATGGGCCGGGCCAGGCCCGTAAGGTCACGCGGGCGCTGCATGCCGAGTTTCCGCGGCTGACGTTTGACTTCACGACTAAAGTGGAGCACATCATCAAGCATCGCGCCCTGTTTGCCGAGTTGGCCGATCTGGGCGCAACGTTCGTCACGTCGGCGATCGAATCGCTCAGTCCGTTGGTGCTCGAGCGCCTGCAGAAGGGGCACACGGCTGCCGACATCGACATGGCTCTGGATATCCTCGACAACGCTGGGCTGGCGCTGCGGCCAACGCTGGTGGCCTTCACGCCGTGGACGAGGCTCGAGGACTACGTCGCGCTGATCGATTTCGTCGAAGCGCGCGGGCTGCAGACTCACATCCCGCCGATCCAGCTCGGCATCCGGCTGTTGCTGCCGCCGGGCTCGCCGCTGATCCATGCGCCCGACGCCGTTCTGTGGCTCCGCGAACTGGATGCATCCAACTTCACCTACCGCTGGGAACACCCCGACGCGCGCATGGACCGGCTGCACGGTCAGGTGGCAGCCAGGTTGGCCCTGGCGGACGAGCGCCGCGAACCCGCCCCGGAAACGTATGCCGCGGTGCGGGCCTTGGCCCTGACGGCCGCCCAGGCCGGGCCAGATAGGATAGCCCGCACCCTGCCGGACAGACTGCCCGCGCGGCCAGATCCGCCGCGCCTGACAGAGGACTGGTTCTGTTGAGCAGAGCCGACGCGAGGTCAGTTTGACCTCATCGAGCCCCAAGCCTGATGCTCTTCGAGAACCTGCGGCTGGCGCTGCGCTCCCTCTCGGCCAACAAACTGCGGGCAGCCCTGACGATGCTGGGGATCACCATCGGCGTGGCCGCTGTGATCGCCCTGCTATCGGTGGGGCAGGGCGTCTCGCGCTATATTGCGGCGCAATTCGAAGGGTTGGGGACCAACCTGGTGTTCGTGTTTCCTGGCCAGTTTCGGCCGGGGAGCGGGCCACCCGGGCGAAGCGGCGGCCAGGCCGTGTTGACTCTGGAAGACGCGCTGGCCCTCAGCGACCCGCTGCGGGTGAGCGAGGCCGCTGCGGTCGTTTCCGTCTTTGGGCGCAGCGCTGCCGTCACCTTCGCGGACAGCGCGACGACCACGACACTGCGGGCGACGACGCCTGACTATGCCGATGTCCGCAACTACCATATCCTGTCCGGCCGGTTCTTGACAACCAGCGATCTGGAAGAGCGCGCCCGCGTCGCCGTCATCGGCCAGACGACGCTGAACCGGCTATTTGAGGCCGACGAGGATCCTCTGGGTGCTACGATTCGTGTCAACGGTTATCCCTTTCGAATCGTAGGCATCCTCGACACGAAGGGGGCTAGCCCATTCGGGGATGAGGACGATATCCTGATGGTGCCGTACACCACCGCCGCCGCACGGCTGTTTTCGGTGCGCACCTCGCGCGGCGAGTCGCGCGTGTCGCTCATCCTGGTCAAGGCGGCTGATCCGGCGCGCCAGGAAGCGCTGATCGCCCAGATTACCGACGTTCTACGCGACCGCCACAACATTCCCTATCGCGGCGAAGACGACTTCACCGTGCTCTCGGAGCAGGAACTTCTGGCGGCTTTCGAGCAGGTGACCAATGTGCTGACGCTCTTCCTGGGCGCCATTGCCGGAATTGCACTGCTGGTAGGCGGCATCGGGATTATGAACATCATGCTGGTCAGCGTCAGCGAGCGAACCAGGGAGATCGGCCTGCGGAAAGCCGTCGGCGCCCGCCGGCTGCACGTGCTGACCCAATTCCTGGTCGAAGCTGTGGTGCTGTCGCTGTTGGGCGGCGCACTGGGGATCGGGCTGGGCTGGGCGGGGGCCTGGGGTATCCAGCAGGCCGTGCCGGAACTGGACACCGGCGTCACAGTCAGCACGGTCCTTATGGCGACCAGCTTCGCAGTGGCTGTCGGCTTGTTTTTTGGCATCTATCCCGCCTTCCGTGCCTCGGCGCTGCGTCCGATTGATGCCTTGCGCTACGAGTGACGCGCCATGCGAGAAGCGCTCTGATATAATCGCCGCCATGTACTTTGATGAAGCGGCCATTACGGTACGCTCGGGGGACGGTGGCAACGGCGCCGTGCATTTCCGGCGCGAAAAATACATCCCTCACGGCGGGCCGGATGGTGGGGACGGCGGACGGGGCGGTGATGTCGTCTTGGAAGTCGATCCGCACCTCAATACGCTGCAGCACTTTGCGCATCGCCGCGAATTTACGGCCAAGCCGGGGCAGAACGGCGGAGGCCGGCGGATGCGCGGAAAATCGGCCGATACGCTGCGCGTGCCGGTGCCGCCGGGCACGGTCGTGCGCGACGCTGACACTGGCGACCTGTTAGGCGACTTGACGGAGGCCGGCCAGACCTTGGTGGCTGCCATCGGCGGACACGGCGGGCGAGGCAATGCGCGCTTCGCGACCGCCCGGAATCAGGCGCCGCGCATCGCCGACAAGGGCGCGCCGGGCGAAACCCGGCGGCTCAAGCTGGAACTGCGTCTGATTGCCGATATCGGCCTGGTGGGGGCGCCGAACGCCGGCAAGTCAACGTTCCTGGCGGCCGTGACGGCGGCCCAGCCGAAGATCGCGCCGTATCCATTCACGACTCTGGTGCCAAACCTGGGCGTCGCGGAGCTGGATCGCGACAGGACCGTTGTGCTCGCCGACATCCCTGGCCTGATCGAGGGGGCGCACCAGGGCACCGGCCTGGGCTTTGAGTTCCTGCGGCACCTGGCGCGCACCCGGGTTCTCATTCACCTGCTGGATGGCGCCTCGGCGGCGCCCCTGGCTGACTTCTCGCAAATCAATTCAGAGCTGGCGCTGTTTGACGAGCACCTGGCCGCTAAGCCGCAGATCGTGGCCGTCAACAAGCTGGATCTGGCCCAGGCGCGGGCACACTGGCCGGCTCTGCAGGCGGAACTACAGAAGCGCGGCTACGAGGTCTTCGGCATTTCGGCCCTGACGCGCCAGGGTGTGCGCGACGTGCTGCTGCGAGCGGCTCGGAAGCTGGCCGAAGCGCCGCCCCCGCCGGCGCCGGAGGAAATCCCCGTCTACCGGGCTCCAATCGACGAGAAGGCCTTTGAGATCACGCGCGGGCCGGACGGCAGCTATCGTGTCAGCGGCGTACAAATCGAGCGCGCCGCGCGCATGACGTATTGGGAACACGACCAGGCCGTGGAACGGTTTCAACGCATCCTGGAGGTGCTAGGCATCCGCAAGGCACTGGCCCAGGCGGGCATCCAGGAAGGCGATTCGGTCTTCATCGGCGAGTATGAGCTCGAATGGTCCGATTGAGCTAAGGAGCCGAACCCATGCCCAACTTTCCACTTGACGTGGCCGGCCCCGGCCTGATCGTCGCGTTGGGGTTAGGCGTGGCTGCCGGGTTGGCGGCGTTTGTCGCCGTGGTCCTGGTGGAGGCAGGGATATTGACCGTGCTGCGCTGGTCCGGGGTCGGGCGCGCCCTGCTGGCGGCCGTGGTGATGAACGTTGGCAGCGGGGTGGTCGGTCTCTTCCTGACCGGGTTTGTGTTTTCCGTTGGGTACCTCGTCTGGCTGAGTCTGGCCTTTGTGCTCTCAGTGCTGATCGAGGCAGGGGTGTTGGCCTTGATGGACCGGCCAAAGGCGCGCCTGGGGGCGATTGCGTCTCTAGCGGCTAATCTCGCGACCTACATCCCCTTGGCCGTCCTCGTGTACTTCTTCATTCGCCGTACGTAGGACATGCCTGCCACGCGGCTCGGCTTGCTGGGCGGCACCTTTGATCCGCCTCACAATGGGCACCTGCTGTTGGCCAGGGCGGCGCGCGCGCAACTCAACCTGGACTTCGTCCTGTGGGTGGTAACAGCCGACCCGCCGCACAAGCAAGAGCGCCAGATTACGCCCGTGGCCGATCGCCTGGACCTGGTTGCCGCGGCCATCGCCGGCGAGCCAGCCTTTGCCATTTCGCGCGTTGACGTGGATCGGCCCGGTCCTCATTGGGCCGCCGACACGGTGGCGCTGCTGCAGGCAGAGTTCCCGAACGCTGAGCTGTTCTACTTGATGGGCGGGGATTCCCTCCGCGACCTGCCCACCTGGGGGCGCCCGAGGGAGTTTGTGGCCGGCTGCACGCTCGGCGTGCTGCGGCGCCCGGGGGATGAGGTTGACCTGGCGAGCCTGGAGCAGAAGATCCCAGGAGTCACCGAACGTCTTGAGTTCGTCGATGTGCCCCCACTGAATATCGCCTCGCACGAGGTGCGCCAACGGGTGCGAGCGGGCCGGCCGATTGACCAACTCGTCCCCCCCGCCGTAGCTCGGCTCATCCAGGATCGCGGCCTGTACTGCTGAATAGACTGGCGCCAGACAGCACAAGCCCGCCCGGACCGCGGCCCAGGGCGGGCTTCACCCTCAACGCTAGTTACTTCCGGCTGCCCTTCTTGGCCGATTTCTTAGCGGTCTTCTTGCCAGCGACCTTCTTGGCGGCCTTCTTGCCAGCGGCCTTCTTAGCGGTCTTCTTGGCAGTCTTCTTGGCAGCCGCCTTCTTGGCGGTCTTCTTGCCAGCCGCCTTCTTGCTGCTCTTCTTGGCAGCCTTGCGAGCTGGGGCAGCCGCGGGGGGCTCGGGCATTGGGGCCGGCTCCGCGGGCGCCTCCATCGCGGGCACAGCGGGCATGTCGCTCATATCACTCATGGGTTCCTCCTAAGGCTTGGTCTGCTTGCGCGCGGGCTTCTTCGTGGTCTTTGCGGCCGGAGTGGTGGCCGCGCCGGTCTTCCTCGGGCGGCGGGTTGGGGTCTTGGGTTTCGTAGCGGGGCTGGCCTCCTCTGCGAGCAGTTCGTCAACGGGCTCGGACGCCTGAGTGCGGCGGGACCGCTTGCGGGCCTGGGCGGGTCCCGGAGCAACCTTAGGACCTGCCTCGAGCTCTGGCGCCGGTGTTGATGCTTCTGGGGCGGCCGCCGCGGGCATCTCCATGGTGGCCCCGTTAGGGCCAGTGACCTCGTCGGCCGGCCGGTTGGCCGGGGTCCAACCGGGTGGCAGGGCGCGCCGCAGCTGTTGTATAGGGATCTTGATGACCTGCCGGCAACGTGGGCAATGCTCCACGTGGATATTGTCGTTACCGGCATTGGCGACCGCGTTCTCGATGACTTCCCGACTGAGGGAAAAGCTCCATCCACATCGGTAGCACCGTGTGTTCATGCGCCATCTCCTTGGGGCAGTTTGAATATACAACAAATACTTGAGAAATCAACTGGCGATCTGCTCATGCGGCGTGCTCGTGATTGTGGCTGAACGCCAGGAGGCGACGGCGATGCCGGCGACGATCAACGCGCTGCCGGCCAACTTGAGGGGCGATGGCACTTCGCCCAAGAGCAGCACGGCCAGAACGATGGAGCCAATCGGTTCGCCGAGCACCGTCACCGCCACATAGGTGGCCGGCAGGTATCTCAGCGCCCAATTGAAGGCGCTGTGCCCGACCAATTGGGGGACCAGGGCCAGCAGCACAAACCAGCCATAGACCTGGGGCGCATAGCCGGTCATGGGCAGCCCAGCAGCCCAGGCCGCCGCTAGCAGCCCAACCGCTGCCGTGCCATAAGTCAGCGAGACATAGGCCGTGAGGGACATGGTTGCGCGCAACGCCCGGCCAATCGTGAAGTAGACCGCGCCGGCCGCTGCCCCCAGGAGCGCCAAGAGGTCGCCTCCAAAGGCAGGCCCGCGCACGAAGGTCTGCCAGGGCGGGCATCCCCTGGCGCAGGCATCACTGAGGGCCACCACAGCCGCGCCAGCCAGGGTCAGCGCCAGCCCGACCAGCACGGTCCGGGTTAGGCGCTCGCGCAGCGCCAACGCTGCCACCAGCGCCACGAACAGAGGGCTGGTGCTGACCAACACCACCGAGCTGGCTACGGAGGTAAAGGCCAGTGAGCTGATCCAGGCGGCGAAATGTGCGGCCAGGAACCCGCCCGAAACCAGGGCGAGCGCCCAGTGACGGCGGCTCAGTTGGCCCAGCTCGGACCGACGGCGCCAGGCGGCTAACGGGGCCAGCAGCAAGCTGGCCAGGGTCAGGCGGTAGGCCGCGATGACCAACGACGGGGCGCCGCCCTGTTGGGCGTAGCGGATGAACAACGAGGCCGTAGAGACTGCGGCGATGCCGATGAAGATCCCGAAGTAGGGAGCGCCGGCGGTGCGGCGTGCTGCGCGCGCGAAAATGGGGCACCTAACTTGACAAAAGTGTAGGGGTGGGACTAAAATCACAAGCGCTTGTGCCATATTACTCTATCTGGTTTATGCGGTCAATTTCTCCGACCGCGCTGTCGAAGGAGACACGCTCATGGCTCATGAATTGCCCCCGCTTCCGTACGCTCCCAACGCTCTAGAACCGTACATCGACGCGCAGACCATGGAGATCCACCATGGCAAACACCATGCGGCCTACGTTGCGAACCTGAACAAGGCCCTTGAGAGCGCCCCAGATTTTCAGAACAAGACAGCCGAACAACTCATCTCTGATCTGGGCGCGCTGCCGGAGGCTATCCGCACGGCCGTGCGCAACAATGGGGGCGGGCATGCCAATCATTCGATGTTCTGGAAGATCATGGGCCCCAATGGGGGCGGCAAACCCGCTGGCGAACTGGCCGCCGCGATTGACGCTGCCTTCGGAGGGTTTGACGCCTGTGTCGAGAAGCTCAACACGGCCGGGGCCACCCGTTTTGGCAGCGGCTGGGCCTGGCTGTCGCTAAACAAGAGCGGCGCTCTGCTCGTGCATTCGACTGCCAACCAAGACAGTCCGCTGATGGAAGGCCTGCAGCCTATTCTTGGGGTCGATGTTTGGGAACACGCCTACTATCTCAAGTATCAGAACCGCCGGCCGGACTACCTCAAGGCGTGGTGGAACGTGGTGAACTGGGAAGAGGTTGCCAGGCGCTACGCCGCCGCCAAGGGGCGTTAACGGATCCTAAACAGGCTGGCCTCCGCCCGGCTTGACGCCCGCTCAAGCCGCCTGCGGCGGCTGGCCTCACTTTTCTGGAGGACTACATGACTCACATCATTACCAGTTTGTGCCTGCGTGACGGGGGCTGCATCGAGGTCTGCCCCGTCGAATGCATCGTGCCCGGTAAACCCGAGAGCGAGTGGCCCTGGATGTACATCGATCCAGACACCTGCATCGACTGCGGCGCGTGCATTCCCGAGTGCCCGTTCGAGGCCATTTTCACCGAAGACGAGGTGCCGGGCAAGTACCAGGCCAAGGGCGGCGAGCGCTTGAGCAAGCCGATCGATCCCAGCTTCGCGCCGCGAGCCACCGAGCACTACGAAGGTCACAACAACAAGGGCGAGGCCATCATTCTCGAGGAAACCGTCACGCTGGCCGCGGGTGAGGTGGTCGATCTGCGTCAGGATATCCAGCCCAATTACGACTTCTACAAGGTCGGCCCAGGCTATAACGCTGGCAAATAGCTGCAGTGATGCGGAGTCAACGCCGAGAGGGAGCCGCGGTGCGGGCTCCCTCTTTTCATGCCCGCGCGGGCGCGCAGGCGATGAGGCCAGGGAGCGATGACAGACTACCGAACTGAAAAAGATTCGCTGGGAGAGCTACAGGTGCCGGCCCGGGCGCTCTTCGGGGCCCAGACGCAGCGGGCGGTGGAGAATTTTCCCATCTCCGGTCTGCGCCCCTGGCGAGCCTTCATCTGGAGCATGGCCACTATCAAGGGGGCGGCCGCCAAGGTGAACAGCGCGCTGGGCCTGTTTGCCGATCGTGAGGTGGATGGGCGGCGCTTTGCCGGCCAGGCACTGGCCGACGCGATCGTGGCCGCCGCCGAAGAGGTGCGGGCCGGGAAATGGGACGACCAGTTCGTGGTAGACCCCTTCCAGGCCGGGGCCGGCACCTCGCACAACATGAACACCAACGAGGTGATCGCGAACCGGGCGACCGAGCTGCTGGGTGGGACGCGCGGGCGCTATATCGTCAGCCCCAACGATCACGTCAACATGGCCCAGTCGACCAACGACACCATCCCAACGGCCATCCGGCTGGGCGCCTTGTGGCGGCTGGACGAGCTGTTGGGCGTGCTGGCTGGGCTGAGCGGCGCGCTTCAGGCCAAGGCGGTGGAGTTCGACGATATTGTGAAGTCCGGCCGCACGCACCTCCAGGATGCCGTGCCGGTGCGCCTGGGGCAGGAGTTTGGGGGCTATGCGCGGGCCGTGGCCCGCGACCGCGAGCGGGTGGCCCGCGCTGCCGAGGGGCTGCGCCGCCTGGGGATCGGGGGCACCGCCACCGGCACGGGCCTGAACGCGCACCCCGAGTACCACGCCCGCATGGTGGCAACGCTGGGGCAGATGACTGGCCTGACGCTCCGCGAGTCCGACAACCTGTTCGAGTCTATGCAGTCGCTGGCTGACGCCGTGGACTTCTCGGGTGCGCTGCGCACCACGGCGGTCACGCTGACGCGGATCGCCAATGACTTCCGGCTGTTGTCCTCCGGCCCGACCACTGGGCTCGACGAAATCCGGCTTCCGGCGGTTCAGCCGGGGTCATCGATTATGCCGGGCAAGGTCAACCCTGTGCTGGCCGAGATGCTCAACCAGGCGATGTTCCACATTCAAGGCTGCGATCACACCGTGGCCCTGGCTGCCCAAGCCGGCCAGCTTGAACTGAATGTCATGATGCCCATTGTGGCGCACAACCTGTTCGAGGCCATGCAAGTGATGATTGGCTCGGTGCGGGCTTTCACTCAGCGCTGCGTGGTCGGCGTGGTGGCCCAGCGAGAAAAGGCGGAGGGCTGGCTGGCCAAGAACGCCATCGTGGCGACCGCGCTCAATCCCCTGATCGGTTACCTCAAGGCGGCCGAACTGGTGAAGGAAGCCATGAAGCACAACACGACGATCCGTGAGGTCGCGGCCGAGCGCATCGCGGCCGGCGACCTGGCGCACAAGGACACCGGCCAGCCCATCACGCTGG
Organism: Anaerolineales bacterium; assembly: GCA_020845955.1. Lineage (GTDB taxonomy): Bacteria > Chloroflexota > Anaerolineae > Anaerolineales > UBA6663 > JADLEU01. Next base: position 38,536 of record JADLEU010000220.1, on the reverse strand, counting down.
CTGACGTCGACGCCGTCCTGGGAGATGTGCGCAAACTGACCGAAGGCGGGCTGGGCGGGCCCGCCGGGGGCGGCTAAGAAAGGCCGCTCAAGAGCCGGTTTCGTCCACAAACACCTTGTCGGTCACCTCGCGGCCAAGCGCATGGCTGGGCGCGTCATCGCCGCCGGAGACACGCACGTGGATGGGCCCGTTGAACGGCGCGCGATCGGTGACCGTGAGCAGCGCGCCCGGCACAAGGCCGAGCTCGCCCAAGTAGCGCAGCAGGGCAGGATCATCATCGCGCACCCTGGCTACACGGGCTGACTGGCCGGCGTCAACATCGCTCAGCGGCACCTGGCTATGCGGCGACACTGAGCCATCCTTGGCCGGGATGGGATCGCCGTGCGGGTCGTGCGTGGGATGGCCGAGCATGGCGCTGATGCGGTCTTCGAACTCCTCGGAGATCACATGCTCGAGCTTCTCAGCCTCGGCATCCACCTGGTCCCAATCGTAGCCGAGCGCGGTGGAAAGGTACAGCTCGATCAGGCGGTGATGGCGAATGACCTCCAGCGCGATCTTGCGCCCGGCACGGGTGAGGGTGACGCCCTTGTGACGTTCGTAGTTCACCAGCGGAGGTTGGCCCTCTTGGCCTTCAGCCAGCTTCTGGAGCATGCCGGTAACCGACCCGGGCTGCACTCGCAGCCGTTCAGCCAGCGCTGAGGTGCTGACTTTGCCAGTCGTTTCAGCCAGCTCGTAGATTGCTTTCAAATAGTCTTCGACGGCGTGCGAAATCACCTTTGTGGCTCCAAACGAGCGATTTAGCCGAGACTAAAACAATTTCATTCTAGTCTGGCCCACGGGTTGTGTCAAGGCCGGCGCTGCCTGGCGGCCAGTGAACCAGGCTGTATAATGGCGCCTCTGCTGCCAGCACGGGGGTCGCTGGCGGCCAATCCTGGAATGACCGTCGACAAGCTTGTTGTCCCGCGGGCGCATTGGGAGATCCTGTCCGCCCATGCGGCCCGCTGCTGGCCGGAAGAGGCCTGTGGGCTGCTGGGTGGACTGCCCGGCCTGGTCCATGCCGTCTACCTGGTGGAAAACAGCCTGCATAGCCGGACCGCCTATCTGATGGCTCCGGCGGACCAAGTCGGCGCCATGATCGATATCGAGGCCCGTGGCTGGGAAGTGGTTGGCATTTTCCACTCGCACCCCGCGGGCCCCGAAACGCCATCGGCCAGTGATATCGCGCAGGCGTACTACCCCGAGGCCGTATACGTCATCCTGGCGCCTGGCGAAGGCGGCGTCTGGCAGGGACGGGGATTCTTCATCGCGGCTGGGACCGTCCAGGAGGTTGGGCTAGAGCTGCGCGAGTAACCTTTGTGTGCGATACGGGTTATACTGTAGCAGGCTAGGCAGGCCATCATCCCTTGGAGGAATCTATCATGTTATTGCTTGTTTTGCTGGCTGCTTACGTAGTTGGCTCGATTCCGATGGGCTATGTCATCGTCAGGGCGATTTCGGGTCAAGACGTGCGCCAGGTAGGCAGCGGCCGAACCGGGGGTACGAATGCCATGCGGGCGGCTGGATTGGCGGCCGGCGTTCTCACCGCGCTGCTGGATGCCCTAAAGGGCGCCGCCGGCGTCTGGCTGGCCCAATGGCTCTTGCCGGCGGAAACCCGCGCCCTGGGTATGGTCCTAGCCGGGTTGGCTGCCATCCTGGGGCACAACTACTCGGTGTTTCTGCGCTTCAAGGGCGGTGCCGGGGGGGCGCCATGCGTAGGCGCGGCCATGGCGATTTGGCCCTGGAGCGTCCTCATCATCGTGCCCATGGGTGTCTTGGTATGGTTTGGCATCGGTTATGCCTCGGTGGCGACGATGTCGGTGGCCGTGATCACGACGCTGCTCTTCGCCTACCGAACCTATTTCCAGCAGGCGCCGGCCGAGTACATTCTGTACGGCGTGGGCGCATTTGTCCTCCTGGCTTGGGCGCTGCGCCCCAATATCCGCCGGCTGCTGCGGGGAGAAGAGCGCCTGATCGGGTGGCGGGCCAAGCGCATGAAGCAGGCCGGGGTAGGCGGCGACTCCAAGGGACATTAGCCCGAAGACGCGAGAAGGCGCGGGAGCCGTGCCTGCCAGCGCGGCTCCTTTTTGATTCTGGCGCGGCCTTTGGCGTTGGCTAGGGGAGAACGAGGCCGGTGAACAGGCTCTCAATCGGGCTGGGCGTATATCCGTGGACTTCGGCCCGGAACGCCCAAGCTGTCTGGCGGTGCGCCAAGGGCACGGCCGGCAGGTTGGCCCGAATGAGTTTGTGCGCTTGCGCGTACAGGACTTCGCGCTGCTGCCGATCTCCCGTCGTGCGGGCGGCCCGGAGGACCTCGGCTAAATCGGCGTCGGGTGGGATCGGGTTCCCGTCCGCATCTGCGTTGAAGGCCCCCTCGCGTCCGCAGAACAGCGGGCAGAGAAAGGCATCGGGATCCCCATTGACGCCCGTCCAGCCCAGCAAGAACAGATCGGCGCGGCCGCTGTGCACATCGGCCAACCAGGTGGTCTGCCAATCGGGTGACGCGATCTCGACGGTCAGGCTCAGCGCCGCGAGATCGGCGCGGATGGCCCCGCCCAGGCCAGCCGGGTCAGGCAGGTACGAACGGGGGATCGGGGGCACGTAAAGCGTGACGCTGGCGGGCGGCGCGATGCCGGCCTCGAGACAGGTCTGCCATTGCTCACGCGCCAGCGCCGGATCGAAGACGTAGTCTTCGTGGGGGGGCGCAAATCCCCACACGGTGGGCGGCTGCATGGCGGTGGCCAATTGCGCATCGCCCGGGAAATAGTCGCGGACATAGCGCTCACGATCCAGTGCGTGGGCCAGTGCCTGGCGGCACTCCAATTGATCCCAGGGCGCGTGGGCCTGATTGATCCCCAGATAGAGCACGTTCAGAGCCGGATCGAACTCGAGGCGGGTGCCGCTGTCCGGCGCGGACACGGTGGCATAGTCGGCGGGGTTGACCTCGGCCATCGCCTCGATTTCGCCCGTGCGGAGCGCCAGCAGCCGTTGGGTATCGTCAGGGATGACCTTGAACACCAACTCATCGGGCCCGGCGGCCCAGCCAGGGTCGGCGGCAGCGCCCCAGTAGTGGACATTGCGGACCAGGCGCACCAAGTCGGGCTGCCCGGCCTCAGCCAGGACGTAGGGACCAGCGCCAGCGGAAGTCTGGTCCAGCGCAGCAGGGCTGCCGGCGGCGAAAACTCGCGGGTTCACAATCCCGAAGCTGGGGAGGGCCAGGCTGTTGGGCAGGGTGGCGTCGGGCCGGTGGAGGGTCAGGGCCACCGTCAGCTCATCGGCCACCGTGACCTCGGCGAGCAGGGCCAGTGGCTCGCCGGTCGCATCTTGCTCGCCCACAAACCCGCCAAACACGGCTCGCCAGAACGTGTAGTGGCCCGGAGGGGCCGCCGACAGCCACCGTTCGAAGTTGAGCCGGACTGCTTCGGCCGTCACGGGGCTGCCATCGCTGAAGACAGCGCCGCGCCGAAGTCTGAAGGTCCAGGTAAGCCCGTCGGGCGACAGGTCCCAGGTTTCAGCCAGGGCTGGCATCGGCCAGGTGGAACCGGGCGCAAAGGTGGTCAGGCCAGCGTACAGGTGGCGGGCGATGATCAGGGCCGAGCGGTCGAGCGCGTTGGCGGGATCGAGCGTGCCCGGCATCGTGACGAGGCCGATCGTGAAGATGCGCGGCCCAGGGGTAGGCGAGGGCAGGGAGGTGGGCGATGGCGCGCGGGTGGGGACCACCGCGGGCGTCTCCTCGGCGGGCGGTTCGGCGCTGGTGGCCGCCGACGGCGTGACCGGGCCAGGGCTGGGCGGCGCGGCGCGGCCACAGGCGGACAATACGACCAGGCTCAATACTGCAGCAGCCAAACACGCCGCCGGGCGTGTGCGCAGGCCTCTGGCCGTGATCGTCATGGACGAGCGGAGGCTACCTGATCTTGATGCCAACCTGGGCGAGGCGAGGGTCGAGGGCATCGCGCAGACCGTCGCCCAGAAGATTGAAGCCCAGGACGGTGAGCATGATCGCCACACCCGGGAAGAAGACCAGATGCGGCGCGGTGAACACCTGGTTGCGTTCTTGCCCGAGCATTGAGCCCCACTCAGGGGTCGGCGGCTGGGCGCCGAGGCCCAGGAACGAGAGGGCCGCCGCATCCAGGATGGCGGAGGCGATGCCCAGGGTCCCCTGGACGATTAGAGGGGTCAGGGCATTGGGAAGCACGCGCAAGAACAGGATGTGCCACGGCGAGGCGCCCAGCGCGCGGGAGGCCGCGATGAAGTCTTGCTCCTTGATCGACAGGACGCTGGCACGCACCACGCGCGCGTAGGCCGGGATCGAAACGATGCCAATGGCGATCAAGGCGTTCCTCAGACCGGGGCCAAGCACGGACACGATAGCAATGGCCAGCAGCAGCGCGGGAAAGGCGAGCAGCACGTCCATCAGGCGCATAATGACATTGTCGGCCCAGCCCCCGGCGTAACCGGCCAGCGCTCCCAGGAGGACGCCGATCACGATGGCGAAGGAGACGGTCGAGATGCCGATGAACAGGGAGACTTGCGCGCCGTACACGACGCGGCTGAACAGATCGCGCACATTACCGTCAATGCCCAGCAAATGCTGGGGCTGATCGGCCGGGCAGCCCAGCAGGTGGATACAGGGGTTGTCCCGCGGCCGGACTGGCTCCACGCCGATCAACACCGTGTTGGGAGCGTAGGGCGCAATGACTGGCGCAAACAGTGCGACGAGGATCAGGGCGCCGAGGATGGCCATGCCGTAGATGGCAGAGCGGCGCCGCCTGAGCCGGCGCCAGGTGTCGTACAGGGGTGTGCTGGGAGCGGCAGTGCGCAGTCCCTCGGCGCCAGCCAGGGGAGAGGGCGCGCCGGCTGGAGCCGGGGAGGCGGTCGAGTCTGCCGTGGCCATCGCGCTAACTGAGCCGGATGCGGGGATCCAGGTACGCGTAGGACAGGTCGGTGAGCAGGTTGATGCCCACGAAGCCGATGGCGATGACGAGCGTGAACGCCTGGACGACGGTGTAGTCGCGGGCCGTAATCGAGTCGTACAGGATCCGGCCCACGCCAGGCAGGCTGAAGATCGTCTCGGTCAGTACGGCGCCGCTCAGCAGGCCCCCAAGCGACAATCCGACGACGGTGACGACCGGCAGCAGGGCATTGCGCAGGGCGTGTTTCATGACCACGGGCCATTCGCGCAGGCCCTTGGCCCGGGCGGTGCGGATGTAATCCAGGCTGAGCACCTCCAGCAGGCTGGAGCGCGTAATGCGCGCGATCAGCGCCAAGGGGATCGTCGCCAGGGCTACGGCCGGAAGAATCAGGTGCCGCAGGGCGTCGATGAGCACCCGCCAGTTGCCCGTGATCAGCGCGTTGAAGACGTACAAGTTGGACAAGAAATCGACGACGTTGAGCGCGGCGCCGCTTAACTCGAGGTGCCAGGTCGTGGTGAGCGGCGGCAGGCTGATGCCGGAGGTCAGCCGCCCCGACGGCGGCAGCTGCAGCGGGGTGTCGCGCAGCAGCAGCGCGAACACATAAGCCAGCATCAAGCCCAGCCAGAACACCGGCATCGACACGCCGATGTTGGCGCCGACCATGGTCACCACGTCGACGGTCGTATTGTGGCGGACGGCCGAGATGATGCCCAGGGGCACGCCCACTACGATCGCGATGGTAAGCGCCGCTAGACTGAGTTCCATCGTCATTGGCAAACGCTCGATGAGCAGATCCATGACCGGCCGGTTGAAGCGAATGGAGTTGCCCAGATTGCCCTGAAGCACCTCGCCCATGTAGACGGCGAACTGCACAGGGATGGGCTTATCGAGGCCGTGGCGCCGGATGAAGTCGTCGCAGATGGCGTCGGTGGCGCGTTCGCCCAGGACGGCTCGGCAGGGATCGCTGGGGATCAGGCGCGCCAGCGCGAAGGTGACAAACAGGATGCCGACGAGGACGGGCAGGGCCAACAACAGGCGCTGGAAGATGTACCGGTGCATGCAGCGTTCGGGCTGGTGCGGCCCGCGCCGGGACCGACCTCGGCCCCGGCGCGGGTTGGCTTCGAGTTAACGCTACTCGGCGGGAGCGTTCAGGAACGGGCCGAACAGCCCTGGCCAGTAGGTGAACGAGCCGTCGCGACCCACGTGGAGCGGATGCGCGGCGTCCCACTGCACAGCCAGGCTCGTGACGACGTCGTTGGCGTCGAAGTCGGCGCCGTTGTGGAACTTGACGCCTTCGCGCAGGTGGAAGGTCCACTCGGTGAGATCATCATTCGCTTCGTAGGACTGGGCCAGCGAAGGCTCAACCGCGGTGCCGCCAATTTCGTAGGAGAGCAGCGACTCGTTGATTTGCTCGCAGGCGCGCAGCGCCTCGCCGTCGGACTCGTCTGGGCAGTAGAGGCCAGCGGGCTCGCCATTCTGCATCCACACGAAGGTATCCTGGCCGGGGATCTGCATGACGCGGAAGGTCTCGTTGCTAAGCGGGCTGGCGTGCGCGCCCTCCACCGTGGCCTTGAAGGCCAGCCCCGAACCGCCGTTGGCGATCGGCACCACCGGCACATGCAGCTTGATTAGGTTGTTGGCCTCGGCGTAATGCACGTTGCGCTCGGCCTGGTCTGACAGCGAACCGGCCGTCTGCAGTGCCTCCTGGATATCGGGGAAGCCATCGCCGAACTGGGCCGAAGCCCCCGCCCCGAAGTGGTAGTCGAGGAAGTTGGTGGCGTCGGGGTAGTCGGCGCCCCAGCCTAGAAGGTGCAGGCTGAGTTCGCCGCGGTCGGCCGCGTCGATGAAGGCGCCCGATTCCATCACCACGATCTCCGCCGTGATGTTGAGGTTCTCGGCGAGTTGGGCCTGCAGGTCCTGGGCGACGACACTGGGCTGGGGGAGATAGCCGCGCACGACGTCGCGGTACGACAGCGTGGTCTCAAAGCCATCGGGGAAGCCGGCCTCCTCCAGCAGGGTGCGGGCCGCCTCGGGGTCGAACTCGTACCACGGCTCACCTTCGCAGCCGCCCGGGATCGAGCAGGGCGTAAAGTGCGAGGCGACCGTCGAACCGCCCGGGTAGAAGTTGTCGACGATGCGCTGGCGGTCGATGCCCATGGCCAACGCCTGGCGCACATTCTCGTTGTCAAATGGCGCAACCGTGTTGTTAATGCCCAGGTAGAACACGTTGAGAGCGGGCCGCGGATAGAGCGCCAGGTTTGGATCGTTCTCGACCACTTCGAAGTCGTCGGTGCCGATATTGTCGATGCCGTCCACCTGCCCTGCCTGCAGCTCGAGCAGGCGCTGGGCGGCCTCCGAGCTCCAGCGAAAGATGAGCGTTTCGGTCAGGGCGGCCTCGCCCCAGTAGTCGTCGTTGCGGACCATGGTGATGTGATCGCCCCGCACCCATTCCTGGATCTTGTACGGGCCGGTGCCGTTGGGGCTCTCCACGAGCGTTCCGCCGCCGCCGGTGGATTCTAGATAGTCTGAGTCATTGATGGCGAAGGCTGAGAAGGCAATCTTGGACGGGAAAGCCACGTCGGGATTGCAGAGCGTGAACTTGACCGTGTAGCGGTCCACGGCTTCCATAGACCGGAAGTTGCCGCCATAATCGCAATCTGGGGCCTCGTAAGTGAGCGGCGCAAAGGCCACCTCGGTGGGTGGGGCTTGGGTCGGCGCGGTCGTGGGGGGCACCGCGGTGGCAGCGCCACCACAGGCCGAAATGACGAGCGCCGCCATTAGCAGGATTCCGGCGAGTCGCATAAGGCTATGCGAACGTTTCATTTTGAATCTCCTCCAGAGAGTGCTTCGACACGCACATCAGTTGCGGCGAGTGTACGGGTTGTGGTTGCTGTGGGGCGGGCGGCACCTCCCTTCGCGGCGCAGGTTCGCAAGCAACTTTGGCGGGGCAAGCGGGTTGGGGCGCTCGTACAGCGCGGAGTATAGGGGCGGCGCGCCAAGGTGTCAACCCTCACCGAGCGAGTAGAACAGCGCTACAGCCAGCCCGAGACTGCCCACGACGATATACTCAAGCCAGATGCGCCGGGTGAGACCGGCCAGGAGGTGCTGCTGTGACAGACCAACCACCAGATAGAACGGGATCATCGCCAACAGCCCCGCGCTGCGAGGCACGACGCGCCAGTAATTGAGCGCCCAAACGGCCTCGGCCACAACCACGCCGACAACGGCCGCGTAGAGCGCAGCCCGGCTGGGCGCCGCGGCCTTGAGCGTAAACAGGCGCCACGCCAGGGCCGCCGCCACCATGCCGCCGATACTGGCCGAAATCAGGGCTCGCGCCCCCAGGCTGCGGAGCAGGGCGAATAGGATCAGGGCCAATACATAAGCCAGTGCAGTGAGGCCCAGGGCCGCCAGGTCCCAGGCCGGGTCGTGGTGATCGACCACCGTATACTCCGCCACCAATACCAGGATCAACGCGAGAGCCGTCAGACCCAGTCCAAGCCACCAGAGTGGCCCGGCCGGCGCCTGGTTGAGGGCGGCCCCGAGCACCACGGCGGTGGCGCCAGGCAAGATCCAGTGGGCGGCGGTCCGCGCTTCGGGATGGCCAGCAAGAGCCGGGTGCGACCGAATGAGGGCGTCCGCTCCAGTGCTGATCAGGGTAGCGACCAGGAGCAGCATCAGAACGGGACCGTTGAGCTCGATGCCCAAGGGGGAACCGAAGATGGTCGTGCCGTAAGAGCGGGTGGGCAGGTTGAGAAAGCGGGAGAGGGCAAATGCCAGGAGGATGACGGCCGTCAGGACGCTGAGGCGGTCGCGGCTGGGCAAATGGCGGGTGGGCTGCACGGATCGATTCTAGGGGGGCACCCAGGAATTGTCAAAAGAAGCGGCTTCTCCGATATAATGCCGCCCATGTGGCTGCTGACGCTGCTTTTTGCGGCTGGATTGCTTTTCGGGGCGGTGCTAAACAGCTTGGCGGACAATCTGCCGCCGGACGCCGACGATGTCCGTCACGCACCGCGGCGCCCGCGCTGTCCCCATTGCGGGCGTTCGCACCGGCCGCCGTACTGGCTGGCGGTGGCCGGCCTGCTCTTGCAGCGCGGGCGCTGTGAGCACTGCGGCAGCCCGCGGCGCTGGCGCCCGGTGCTGGTCGAGCTCGCCGCGGGCTTTGTCACGGCGTATCTTTGGGTGTGGGCTGGCGCGGCGGTCGGCTCGCTGCCCGATCTTGCTGTGCGGTATCTGGCCGCCCTGGTGCTGGTGCTAAGCCTGATCCTGGTGACAGTGATCGATGTCGAGCATCGCCTGATTCTGTGGGTAGTTGTCTGGCCGACAGCTCTAGCCATCCTGGCATTTTCCGCCCTGCGCAGCCTGGCCCCGCTGGTGATGCCGGGGCTGGAGATGGCGGGAAACGATCTGGTCAAGTCACTACTGGGCGGGCTGGCTGGCTATGGCGTTACGCTGGCCATCTTTGTCCTGGCTGAGGTCTACATCCGGGTGGTCCGCGTGGTGCGGGGCCAGCCGCTGGAAGAGGTCGCCTTTGGGGGCGGCGACGTGAATCTGGCCGGCCTGGTGGGGCTGGCGGTCGGATGGCCCGGCGTTATTCTGTCTCTTACCATCGCCATTGTAGCCGGCGGCCTATTCAGCCTGGTTTTCATCCTGGTGCAGCTGGCACGGCGCCGGTATACTCCCCACAGCGTCTTCCCATATGGCCCATTCTTGGTGCTTGGCGCGCTGGTTATTTACCTCTTTGGCAAGAACCTGGCGGCGATCTTCGTGGCCGGCAGGTAGGTTGCCACGCTTCCAGTTTTGATATAGAATGGTTAGAAAGTGGTTGGAAAGCCAATCTGGGAGGTGCTCCAATGTTCCAACTCACCAGGCAACTATTCCGAGCGGGTACGGCCCTGCTGCTGGTGGGCACATGCCTAGCGGCCGGCAGTTCCAACGCTTCGGCTGCCTGGTACGACCGCCCGCGGGCCTATAGCCTGCGCGCGCCCGCCGGGCCCCTGGTCGTGCTTTATGACCAAACGAGCACGGCTGACCCGGGCTTCGACTATGCCGAGTCAACCGACCTCAAGGCTGTCTACGACGGCTTCGACAGCCAGGGGGCAGACGATTTTCAAGTGCCAACCGACAAAATCTGGCTAATTTCGACGGTAACTGCGCACGGACAATATGAGGGCTTGGCCCAGGCCGACTCCGTGCTCATTCAATTCTATGTCAATGGCGGCAGCAACTTGCCCAGCAGTTTGGTGCGCAGCGAAGTCGTCCCGCCAGCACAGATTTCTGGCCGCGACACCGGGGTCTTCGTAATGAACCTGGCTGCTCCGGCAGGCCTGGGGCCGGGACGCTACTGGCTCGCCGTCCAGGCGAACATGAACTCCGCCCCGTCGCTGGAGCGCTGGGGCTGGCATGAGAGCACGCAGCAGTTCCTGAGCGCGTCGACCTGGCGCCAGCCTGGCGGCGGCTACGGCTCGGCCTGTGTCACATTTCAGCCGCGAATTGCGGTCTGCAACCGGCCGGCCGACAGCGTCAACCCCGACCTGCTTTTCAAGTTGGAAGGCAACGAAGTTGACGTAGTCGCGAAGATCGCCTTGCCCCTCGTGTTCCGCTGACGCACTGGCGCCGACAGGCTGCCAAAGCGCGGCGCCGGACCAGACAAGCCATCTGGCCCGGCGCCGCGCATTTTCCCGATGGAAAATTCCCCGGGGGTCTAGACGGTCGCCGGCTTTTGCGGCTTTCTGCCACGGAACCAGGTGGTCCACTCACGGTTCTCCCAGACCACCAACAGCTGCGCGGCATTGAAGATCGATGAGTAGGTGCCGGAGAAAACCCCGATCAGCAGCGTAACGACGAAGTGACGGATTGTTTCGCCCCCAAACAGGGCCAAGGACAGCAGCGTGAACATGACGGTGAGCTGCGTGTTTAGCGAGCGGTCCAGGGTCTGGATGATGCTGTGGTTGACGACGGCCTCGTAGTCCAACCGCCGGTAGAGCAGCAGGTTCTCACGGATGCGGTCAAACACCACGATGGTATCGTGGACGGAGAACCCTACCACCGTCAGCAGCGCCGTCAGGAACAGGGAGTCGACCTGCCAGCCGAAGAGCCTGCCAAAAATAGCGGCGGAGCCGATGACCACCAGAACGTCGTGGAGCATGGCCACAATCGCAGCCACACCGTAGCGCAAGGCGTGCTCCACGCGGCGGAAGGCGTAGGTGATATAGCCGAGGATGCCGAGCGCGGCCAATCCCACTGCCAGCGCGGCTCGCTCGGCGACTTCGGCGCCGACGCTCGGCCCTACCGTTTCGGCGGTCTCGCGCGTCAGCGGGCCAAAGCGGGTCTGCAGGTCAGTCAGGATGGCGGCCTGATCGGCCTCGGTGAGGGCCTTGCTGCGGATGACGGCCACATCGCCGCCCGAAATTTGGATCGTCACGTCCGGCTGATTGTGGCGGGCGTAGATCTCGCGGATGACAGCGCTGTCGAGTGGCTGGGCCAACTGGGTGAAGCGCACCTCGAGCAGGCTGCCGCCGGTGAAGTCGATCGCCAGCGGCAACCTCCAGACAAGCAGGGCGATGATGCCTGGAATAATGATCAGCAGCGACAAGCCAAAGTACCAATAGCGACGTTTGACAATTTCAAGCATGGTAGCTCCGCTGGGCCTCAGATGCCGAACCAGCTGTGCCGGGTGGTGAAATCGACCCGGTCAAGGAACAGGTGCAGGATGCTGCGCGTGACGACGATCGCCGTGAACAGGCTGACGCCCACGCCGAGCGCCAGGGTCAAGGCGAAGCCCTTGACGATACTGGCGCCGAAGGTGCTCCCAAACCAGAATAAGATGGCACAAGTGATCAGGGTTGAGATGTTCGAATCGCGGATCGACGGCCAGGCGCGGTTGAAGCCCGCGTCCACCGCCTGGCGCAGGCTGCGCCCGCCGCGCAATTCTTCTTTCATGCGCTCGAAGATCAGGATGTTGGCATCGACCGCCACGCCAATCGACAGCACAAACCCGGCGATGCCCGGCAGCGTCAGCGTAACAGGGATCAGGATGAAGAGCGCAAAGGTCAGGACAGCGTAGATCGCCAGCGCAATGACGGCGATGGCGCCTGGCAGTCGGTAGTAGAGCAGCATGAACAGGGCGACCACGGCCACCCCGATGATGCCGGCCACCGTGCTCTTCTGGATCGAGTCCTGGCCCAAACTGGGGCCGATCTCGCGCGACTGGACGACCTTGAGAGGCACGGGCAGCGACCCGTAGCGCAGCTGCAGGGCGAGCTGGTTGGCCGAGGCCTGCGTGAAGTTGCCGCTGATGGTGCCGCTGCCGGTGGTGATGGCGCTTTCGATAGTCGGCGCGGAGATGACGGTCTTGTCGAGCACAATCGCCAGCGTCTGCCCGACGTGCGTGCTGGTGTGCGCGCCGAAGATGCGCGCGCCATCGTCGGTCAAGGTGAAGTTGATCAGGATGCGGCCGACCGCATCGGTCGCGACCTGCGTATCGGCAATCGCCACCCCGGTCATCACCGTGTGGTAGACCGGGCCGGCGGGCGTGGGTTCGGCCGTGGCGGCCGGGGTCGCGCCGGGGATGGGCGAAACCACCGCTGTGGGCGCCGGGGTAGGCAGAATGCCGCTCGGGTTGCCGCAGTCGACTTTGGTTGGGTCGAGGCAGTCGGTCTGCAGGACCATGCCGCTAGTCACCGGATCATTGCCGACGTCCACGAACTCGAGCAGGCCAGTTTCTTTGAGGGTCTCAATAGCCTGCTGGGGATCAGACACGCCCGGTAATTCGACCACGATGCGTCGGTCCCCCTGGAGCTGCACGAGCGGTTCGGTCAACCCCAGGGCGTTGACGCGGTTTTCGACGATTTCTTTCGCCACGGCCATGGCGCTGGCGGCGACGTCGGTCTCCTCCGGCACGTCGGCCTCCAGGAGAACCTGCAGACCGCCCTGCAGATCCAGCCCCTGGCGGACGTTCAGGTCCTTCGCGATGGTCGTGCCGCCGATGGTCAGGTTGAGACCGGGGCCTGGCAGCACGACATACGTCGCCAGGGCTGCCAGGATCAGGGTCACCACGAGCCAGGTGATGGTGCGCTGCTGCATTCTGACGCAAGCCTCCGAACTCAAACAAAGGCCCGCCGTGCGGCGCGTAACTCCGGCCGGGCGGGCTAACCGAACGGGCGCCATTATACCCCCCGGCTGCTGGCGTGTCGAGCGCGCTCGGCCAAAAAGTTGAGCACCCGCTCGCAGACGGCTTCGGGGCCGAGCGGGTCGGTGGCAACGTACAGGTCGCAGTGCTGGCGGGCATGCGCCAGGCGGCGCTGCTGCTCTTCCAGGTCGACCGGCCGCCAATTCATCCAGCGACGCTGCTGGGCCACCCCAAACGACACGTCGAGAAAGACCAGCACATCCGGCCGGGCAATGACCTGCCACATACGGGGCGCGAAGGAGTGCTCCTGAGCAATGTGCCGGGCCTGATAGCCGCGCGTCAGCAGGGCCTGCACCAGGGTTGACTTGCCCGCGCAGCAGGGACCGACGACGCCGATGACCAGGGCTTGCGGGTCCGCTTCCAAGCGCTTCTCTCCATCCGGCCCGACCGGTCAGCGGTTTACCCGGTTCAGGCGGCGCAGGGCGGCGCTGTCGGCAAAGACGCTGATCTGGTCGCCAGCCGCCAACCGCAGTTCGTCGGCCGGGTGCAGCTCGGCGCGGTCTTCGCGCCGCAGGAGGACGATGCTGAGGTCGTATGCGCGTTCGACCTCGCCCACGGTGAGTTCCGCCAGGGGCGAGCCGCGCCGCAGGGTGAAGTGGTGCATGCTCAGGCTGCGGCCGCCCACGTCGATGGGTTGGGTCAGGTCGAGGTCGGCCGCGGCCGCGGCAAAGGCGGGGGCTGCCAGCGCCGAGGCGCTATACGCGGCCGTGATGCCAAAGGCAATCCGCACCTCGCGCGCGAAGTCGTCGTCAAACAGGCGGACGATCGTGCGGATCTTCGGGTTAACGGCCCGAGTATGGATGGCGATCTGCAGGTTAAGCGTGTCGTCGCTGGTGACAATGACTACGGTGTGGGCGCGGTCGATGCCGGCCTGGCGCAGGACGTCGTACTTGTTGGCATCGCCCTGGATGATGGGCACGTCCCACGACTGCACCTGCGCCAGCAAGTCGGCCTCGGGGTCCAATTCAATAGCCACGAAGCTCTCCCCAAGCTGGTGCAGCGCCCGAGCCACGCGAAAACCCAGGTGTCCAAGTCCGATGATGACAATGTGATTGGAAAACGTCTGAGCCAGGGCCACTTGCCATGCCTCCCCGCGTGCTCGCCGGTTGAACAGCAGCAGGCCAAAGTCCGCCGCGCCCTGACTGAGGATCGCCAGGCCGAGGATGGGCAGCACGAAATAAAACAGTTCCAGCTGCCACGCCGCCGGCAGGGCATCGCCGGCCTGCAAAAAGACCATCAGCAGCGCCAGGTACCAAGCCTCGATCAGGTTGGCGGGATGGTTCTGCCCCGCGCGCTGGGCAAGGCTGAAGAAAAGGCTGCCCCCGCCAATCACGGTTGCGGCGAATGCCAGCAGCGAGCCGCGAAACTGCCGCAGCAAGATCGTGACGTCGCGAGCGGTGATCGCCAGGCGGCGAACCCAGAGCGGCCGGCGCGGGTGGGGCGGCCTCACAGCGGCACGCGCAGCAGCAGCCGGCGAGCGCTGTCTTCGACCTGCCGCGGCAGCACCGCTACGACCAGGATACTGATGTCGTCAGCAGCGCGCTGGTCGTCACGCGCCAGCGCCCGTTCCAGCAACGCGTCGGCCCAAGTCTGGGCGGCACCCAAGCCGCCGGCATGCAGTTGCTCGATTTCGGCGCGGACGTCGAGCGGCTGACCCCGCCGGACACCGGCCGAAGGCAGACCATCGGTGAAGACAACAAACCCGGTCTCAGGCGCCAGGGGATATTCGTGCATTGCGGGTTTTGTATGGCGATAGAGCCCGACCGGCTGGCTGGGCTCGGAGTATTCGCTTACGCCGGCCGTGGCGACGACATAGATGGGGTTGGGATTGTTGCGGGCCAGGACGACGGTCTTGGTAACGAGGTCGACGGAGACAATGTTGAGCGTGGCCTGCACTTTTCCGTTGTGGAGCGCGTACAGGTAATCATGCGCGGCCCGCGCCGTAGCGCCGTCGCGGACCCCTTCTGCCAGCAGGCTGATGGCTTTGCGAGCTACCAGGTTGGAGATGACCTTGGCGCCGCGGCCGGACTGCTGCCCATCCACGAGAACCCACGATAATCCCCCGGTGGGCCGCTCAATCATCTCGAGTGTATCGCCCGATTCCCGGCTGGCCCACTTGGCGACCTTGGCGACAGCGACCTGGACTTCCATGCCCTACCGGCGATTATGGCATTCGTTCAGCGATCATGACCGTCACCACGCTACGCGGCAGCCGCACGTGCTCCAGCCGCGCCTGAAAGCCAGCGGCGGTGTAACGCTCCAACAGGGGCATGAACCAGTCAAGGCTGCTCTGCCCGGTGATGCGAAAGAGCCAGGCGGCCCAACGATCGGCGAAGGCCCCGCCAGTGATGCGCGCGGCGGGCACGCAGACCAAGGCCCCGCCAGGCGCCAGCACTCGGTAGAACTCGGCCGCGGCCCGCGGGTGGCCGACAAACTCGGTTGGGAAGGTCGCAAGGATGCACTGAAAACTCCCTGCGGCGACCGGCAGCGCTTCGGCGCGCCCACGCAGCAAACGGCCGAAGGCGCCGGCCTCACCCAGGGCGCGCTGTAGCCTGCGGCGCGCCAGGCGGCTCATGGCGCGTGAGGGATCAATCCCCACGGGCTCAAATCCCAGCGCAATCAGATCCAGCAGCATGTGGCCCGGCCCGTGCGCCACTTCCAGCACTCGCCGCCCGCGCAGATAAGGCCAAGCTGCCCGCTGCCAGCTGCGCCATTGGCCGATGGAGACGGTCCAGCTGACAAGGTCATACGCCCAGGCCAGCTGATTATAGAGTAGCCCAAAGGCCAGGCGCAGGGCGGCGCGCAGTATCATGATTCGGGCTTGACTATCGACGGCCTCAGGTCGAGGCCAATCGAGGCGGCCAGGCGACAGGCCGCCGGTAACAGAGCCAGGCACTCGCAACGCGTAAGTCTGCTCGGCGTGCCGGTCTGGCGCCGGCCAGGCCGCCGGCTCTCGCGGGCGCGCCACTCTGGCACAGGCCAAGACCGCTTCCAGGCCCGAGGCGGCCAAGGCTGGTTGCACGGCAGCGCAGACGCTCTCTTCGAGCCAGGAGGGGGGCGTCGACCCCCGGCCGGCCCGCTGAACCGGCTCGGGCTTGGGCTAACGGCCGGTGATCGCTCCGTCGCCCGGCTTTCCGAGCAGTTCTGCCAGCCGGTCGCGGCCTTCGTCATCGACCAGGGCGAGGACCTCATCGCCCCCTTCCATCTGCGTGGCGCCGCGGGGCAGGACCATTTCGCCATGCCTCAGGATGCCGGAGATGATGCAGTGTTCGGTCAGAGGTAGGTCTTTAATGGCCATGCCGACGGCCTTGGCCTCCGGATGGATCTTCTCCTCGACGAGCGAGAAGTTGCCGCGGCGCAGCTTGAGCAGCGTCATCATGTCGCCCAGCGACATTTCTTCTTCAATCAGCTTGGCCATCACGTCGGCCTGGTCGAGGCAGACGTCCACGCCGAATTCTGGCGCGAACAACCAGGCGTTGCGAGGATTGTTCACTCGGCCAATGATGCGGCGCACGCCAAAATGGAAGCGCGCCAGGGAGGCAATGACGAGGTTGTCGGCGTCGTTGGCCGTGACGGCCGCGACGACGTTGGCGTGGTCGATGGCGGCAGCCAGCAACACGGCGGGATCGGTTGGGTCGCCTTCGAACACGACCTCGGTGGGCAGCTCACGATGAAGGTTGACCAGCGTGTCCGGGCGCCCTTCGACCAGCCGGACCTCGTGCCCCTGACTGAGCAGCAGCTCGGCCAGGTGTGAGCCGGTCCGCCCGCCGCCGGCAATGATGACGAACATACCTAACCCTTTCGCGCTTCGTTGAGCAGGCGGCGCAGCTCGGCGGCCCCAGCCGAACTGGCGCTGACCTGCAGAATGTCGTGCGCCTGGATCTCGCTGGCGGCGCCAGGGAGCACGGCGCGCCCGCCGCGCGCCAGGGCCACGGCCAGGGCTTCGCCCGCGGGCAGCAGGTCGCTCAACCGCCTCCCGTTCCAGCGCTCGGGCACCGTGATCTCGTAGATCTGCACCTCGCCGTTGCCGGCGCTGTAGACGCTCTGCAGGCCGGGGTGCAGCAGGAGCTGCTCGATGCGCGTGGCGCCCCACGACGATGACGCGATCGCCTGCAGGCCAAGCCGTTCGTAGATGGGCATGCGCTGCGGCTCGTAGACCCGCGCGACGACGTGCTCGACGTGAAAGATGTCGCGCGCGATGCGGGCCGTGATGATGTTGGCGCTGTCAGAGGAGGTGACCGCTGCCAGCCCGCGAGCCTGCTCAATGCCGGCGCGGCGCAGGGCGTCCTGGTCCAGGGCATCGCCTTGCACGGTGCGCCCTTTGAATTCCGGGCTCAGCCGGTCGAACGCGCGCGGATTAGCGTCCATGACCGCCAAGGCGTGATGTTGCCGGTCGATGGAGATGGCCAGCTCGGCGCCGACCCGCCCGCACCCGACAACGATGATGGGATCCAGCTTGTATGGCCTCATGCCGAGCTCCTTGGGTCAGTCCTTTAGCCGGTAGGGCACATCGGTGACGACCATGCCGCGGCGCAGCAGCAGGCTCAGCCGCAGCAGCAGCGCCGTCTGGTTGTGGAGGATGTTATGCCACCAGCGGGAAGGCAGGAACTGCGGCATGACAACGGTAATCACGTCGTCGCGCTGGCAGGCATCCAGGCGGTCGAGGTAACCGATGAGCGGCTCGATGATCGAGCGATACTCCGATGGCAGCACCTCCAGCCGGACGCCATCGCCCCAACGTGCCCACTTGTCGCGCAGCCTGGCCGTATCCTGCGGGTCGGTTTCGACGTACACCGCGGTCACGTCGTTGGACAGCGTGCGGGCGTAATTGAGGGCCTCCAGCACGCCGCGATGCACGCCGGCAATGGGTACGACCACGCGGTTGCGCCGGATGCGCGGCGGCGCGCCATAGGCGTCGAGCGACAACTGCGCCGCAGTGCTGCGATAGTGGTCGTGAATCCTGAAGAACATCCAGACGATGGCGGGGATCAGCGCCACGACGATCCAACCGCCATGCGTAAAGCGCGTCAAGACGATGACGACCAGCACCAGGAACGTCGTGAGCATGCCCGCGCCGTTGAGCAGGGCCAGGCTGTGCCAGCCGGCCGGCCGCAGCCGGAACCAGCGCACGACCATGCCTGCCTGGGAGAGCGTGAAGCACAGGAACACGCCAATGGCATACAGCGGCAGCAGCGCGTGGGTGTCGCCTTGAAAGGCGATGATCAAGAGGGAGGCCAGCGTCCCGAGCAGGATAATACCGTTGGAGAAAACCAGCCGGTCGCCGAGGTTGGCCAGCGGGCGCGGCAGAAAACCGTCGCGGGCGATAAAGGAGCTAAGCCGGGGAAAGTCGGCAAAAGCGGTGTTGGCGGCCAGGATCAAAATCAAGGCTGTGGCGAGCTGGACCACCACGTAGGCCGGGCCTTGGCCCAGGATGGCGCGCGCCATTTGCGACAGCACGGTTTCACCGTGGATGGGCACGATGCCGAGCTGATGCGAGAGAAGCGAGATGCCGATGAACATGCTGCCCAACAGGATGATCATGGCAATCAACGTGTGGCCGGCATTCACCGCCTCGGGTTTACGGAACGCGGGCACGCCGTCGGCAATCGCTTCGATACCGGTCAGGGCCGTGCACCCCGCCGAAAAGGCGCGCAAGATGAAGAAGATGCCGATGGTCTGCATCGGCGCGGCCAGCTCGGCGGGCGAGTAATCGATCGGGGCCAGCGTGCCGGCGATCAGCCGGTACAGGCCGGCGGCCAGCAGGAGAAGGACCGAGAGGACGAAGACGTAGGTCGGCGCGGCAAAAATGCTCGCCGACTCGCGCACGCCACGCAGGTTGATGAGGGTGACGGCGGCGATAGCGGCAATCGCCACCGGCACGCGATAGGGCAGCAGGAACGGCAGCCAGGAAAACAGCGCGGCGACGCCCGCCGCGATGCTGACTGCCACCGTCAGTACGTAGTCGATGAGCAGCGCCGCGCCGGCCACGAGCGAGGGCAGGGTGCCGAGGTTGTCTTTCGAGACGATGTACGTACCGCCGCCGTGCGGATAGCTGCGAATGATCTGGTAGTAAGAAATACCGACGATCACCAGCAGCACTGCAATGGCCGCCGCCACGCCGATCGAGAACTGTAGCGCGCTGGTTCCGGCCAGGACCAGCACCAGAAGGATTTCCTCGGTGGCGTAGGCGTTCGACGACAGCGCGTCAGAAGCAAAGACGGCTAGCGCCTTGACTTTGGTCAAGCGCTCGTGGTGAGCCTGGGAGGTGGCCAGCGGGTTTCCAATCAGGAGCCGCCGGAGATTGATCGTCGCCATGCGTGCCTTCGTGCGTCAGGATCGCCGGCCCTGGGCCGCGCCCGGGACACGACCGACCACGGGAATTGTATCCCCCGGGCGGGCCGCGTCAAGAACAGTTGACCGACGTTCGGCTGACAAAAGCCAGGGTTGGGCAGGGTAGGCGGTGGTCACAGAGGGGGTGGGTTCGTAGAACCCAGCGGGCGGCCGGCATCGTACCCTTGTTCCTGCCGGCCGTCAAGGCGGCCTGGAGACCGCCAGCGCGTCCGCGAAGCCTGGCCTCAGAAGGCGCCTCCGCCGGGCGCCGCGGCCGGCATGGTAAAATGCCTACTGATGTGGGCCGCCCCCCGGGCGGCTGTGCCGGGAGGCTTATGGTGAAGCGAATTCTCAATCAGTCCCTGGTGTACCTGCTGGCAGGGATCAGCGTACTGGCGGACCAATCCACCAAGCACTTGGTGCGCAACAAGCTGGCGATCAACGAGAGCTGGAGCCCCTGGCCGTGGCTGGCCCCATATGCGCGCGTGCTGCACATTGAGAACACCGGAGCTGCTTTTGGGTTGTTCAAAGAAGCCAGCCTGATTTTTGCCGCCATCGCTGTTCTGGTGGCCGGTGTCATCATCCTCTACACCCGGCGGCTGCCGGCCGGGCATTGGTGGATGCGCATCGCGCTGGGGCTGCAACTGGGCGGGGCGGTGGGAAACCTGATCGACCGCGTGAACTTCGCTGGCACGGTGACGGACTTCATCAGCGTGGGCACGTTTGCCATCTTCAACGTCGCCGATGCCAGTATCAGCGTGGGGGTGGCGCTGCTGGCGATCTTGATGCTCTTCGAGGCGCGTGCCGAGCGCCGCAGCTCGCGCTCGAACTCGACCTTGCCTCCAATCGACGTGGGCGAAGCCTCCTAAGGTGGCCGAGCGCGTCGTTCAGTTTTCCGTCACGGCCGGCGCGCCCGGCGCTGGAGAGCGCCTGGACAAGCTCGTGCTGGCGGAGTTGGTGCGCCAGGGTCTTGACGTTTCGCGCACCCAAATCCGGCGCTTGATCGAAGACGGCTTTGTGACCCTTGACGGCCATCCGGCGATCAAGCCGGCCATGCGCCTGCCTGGCTCGGCCTGGATCGAAGTTCGCATTCCGCCAGCCGCGCCGAGCCCCCACCAGCCCGAAGACATCCCGCTGGACATCCTGTTTGAGAACGACGATCTGCTGGTCATCAACAAACCGGCAGGCATGGTCGTGCACCCGGCCGCCGGCCACTTCGCCGGCACGCTGGTCAACGCCGTGCTGGGCCACGATCCTGAACTGGAGGGTGTGGGCGATGTGCAGCGCCCGGGCATCGTTCACCGTCTGGACAAGGACACTTCTGGACTGATCGTCGTCGCCAAGAGCGACGCGGCACACCGCGAACTGCAGCGCCAGTTCAAAGAGCGTGAGGTGGAAAAGGTGTACCTGGCCTTGCTCGACGGCCGGCCGCCGACCGACGTGGGCCGGATCGAGGCCGCCATTGGCCGCGACCCGCGGAACCGCAAGCGCATGGCGATCGCGCCGAACCAGCGCGGCCGCGCCGCCGTGACTGAATACACGGTAACGGCACACTATGCCAGCCACACCCTGGTGGAAGCGCGCCCCTTGACCGGCCGCACGCATCAGCTGCGCCTGCACTTTGCCTATTTGAAGTGCCCGGTTGTGGGGGACACCGTCTACGGCCGCCGGACCCCAACGCTGCCGCTGCGGCGCCACTTTCTGCACGCGGCGCGCCTGACGCTGCGTCTGCCCGGCAGCAGCCGGCGCACGACCTTTGAGGCGCGTCTACCGCCCGAGCTCGACCACCTCCTCCAGTTGCTGGCGTGATGAGCGGTGTTACAATGGCCCGCCCCGAGCCCGCTGGCGTCCGGCGCGGCATCGCCTGTGAGGAGCCCCCATGCGTGAGATCACTATTGCGACCGTGCAGATGAAGCCTAAGCTAGGCGAGCCCGAAGAAAACCTGGAGAAGATGTCTGACCTGGTGGCCAAGATCGCCGGGCAGCAGAAGGTCGACCTGATCGCCTTCCCGGAGCTGATCACCACGGGCTACGAATGCGGTGTGCGTTTCACCGATCTGGCCCAGCGCGTGCCGGGCGTGTCGGTCAACGTCATGGCGCAGCGCGCGCAGGAGTTCGGCGTGCACATTGTCTTTGGGCTGCCCACCAAGGAGAAGGTCGAGTCGATCATATTCAACTCTGTCGTGATGGTTGGGCCGGATGGCGAGCTGGTGGGTGAGTACCGCAAGGTGCACCTGAAGGGTGAGGAGCGCATGGCCTTTCGTTCCGGCTTGCGCTTCCTGGCGTTCGAGTGCCAGTTTGGCGTGGTTGGCGTGCTGTCGGGTTACGACATCGCTTTTCCCGAAGCCGCGCGCAGCCTGGCGCTGGAAGGGGCCGAATTGCTGGTTGTGAGCGCCAATTGGGAGAAGCCGCACCGTGACGAATGGCGGACTTACGTGCTGGCTCGCGCCTACGAGAACGCGCTGTTCGTGGCCGCCGCTAACCGCGTGGGCGACGATGTGACCTATTCGTTCTTTGGCGATTCGATGATCGTGGGGCCGCGCGGGCAGGTGTACGCAACCATGGCCGGCGAGGTCGATCCGCAGACGAATGACCCGGCCGAGGGCTGGTGTGTGGCGCGTATTGATCTGTCCGAAGTGCGCCAGCGGCGCGAGGAATTCCAGACGCTGCAGAATCGCGAGCCCGACACGTACAAGGCGGTCGTCCGGAAATACTGAAGCACCCCATGGCTCTCGCAAACGGCTTGATCGACCTGCGCAGCGACACTGTCACGCCTCCTACGCCGGAGATGCGCCGGGCCATGGCCCGGGCCGAGGTGGGCGACGACGTCTTTGGCGACGACCCAACCGTCAACCGGCTGCAGGAACGGGCCGCCGCCCTAACCGGCCAGGAAGCCGGGCTGTTCGTCGCCTCCGGCACCATGGGCAACCTGGTGGCTTTGCTGACCCACTGCGAGCGGGGCCAGGAGGTGATTGTGGGGGCATCCAGCCACATCTACCTGAACGAAGTCGGCGGCATGGCAGCCCTGGGGGGGCTGTTGGCTTGCCCGATCGCGAACCAACCCGACGGCACGTTGAGCCTGGAGGCCATCGCCGAGAACATCCGCAGCGAGGACGTCCACCATCCCCGCACGCGGCTGGTCTGCCTGGAAAACACGCAGAACATCTGCGGCGGCGTGCCGCTGCCGGTGGACTGCGTCAAGTCGGCCGCGGCGCTGGCGCATGGCCGCGGCCTGAAGCTGCACGTCGACGGCGCGCGCCTCTTCAATGCGGCGGTGGCGCTGGGAGTGGACGCGGCCGAGTTGGCCGGACCGGCGGATTCGGTCATGTTCTGCCTGTCCAAGGGGCTGTGCGCTCCTGTGGGCTCTGTGCTGTGCGGGCCGGCTGACTTTATTGCCGAGGCCAGGCGCTACCGCAAGCAGGTGGGCGGCGGGATGCGCCAGGCCGGCATCCTTGCCGCCGCCGGGCTGGTGGCGCTGGACACCATGATCGAACGCCTGGAGGACGACCACGCTAACGCGCGGCGCCTGGCAGCCGGCCTGTGCGGCCTGCCTGGCCTGGCGTTTGACCCCGGCGAGCCAGCCACGAACATGGTGTATTTCAACGTGACGGCCCGGGCCAGGGTGACGCCCGACGAGCTCGTTGACCGCCTGCGCGCGCACGGGATTGTGCTGGATGGCAACGGCACTGCGCGCTTTCGGGTCGTGACCCATTACTGGGTCAACCCCGCTGATGTCGACCGCACGGTGGACGCATTTCGGGCCGTGCTGGCCTGATTATGGCGCGCCGCCCATTGACGGCCGTGCCGCCTTATGGTATATTCTCGCGGCGCTGTTCAGGACCCGTGGTGTAGCGGCCAAACATGCGGCCCTGTCAAGGCCGAGATCGCGGGTTCGAATCCCGTCGGGTCCGCACGTGACACACGTAGAAGGTCATAGTAGTTCGGCTTCGGCCGGACGGCTATGACCTTCTTCTGTTGGGTGTCGGCATGGAGCAACTTGTGGGAGCGGCGTCCGGCGCCTGGCTGCTGAGCGGAAGGCCTTCGGCCTGCCACTTGCTCGTGTCCCCGTCTCGCAGGCGAACGTTGCCGTGGCCGTAGTGCCTGAGCAGCCACCCGGCATAGGTGGCCAGCAAGTTGTCAGGGCGCTGTGCACGACCACAGTCGTTTCCGGGCCAATCTCCGAGCGTGACAACAGAGCCTGCATGGACTCTGGGCTCGCCACGTTCCCCGGCGTGCCTGCGGTGCTGAGGTCCTCGGCGTAATCCCACAACACCGCGCCAGGAATGTGGCCTTGTTCGTAGCCGGCGCGGCCATAGTCCGGTCCATCGCCCCATAAGACTTCGATGATTGGAACCGTCGCTTCGTCCAGATAATCGGCCAGCCGCGCGGCTTCGACCAGGCTCTCTGGGTGTGCGTAGCCTGTCCGCAATCCGCGCAGCTCTTCCTGGTCGGCTGCCGTGCCGAGCAGCGCCAGCCGACCCAGTGGGAGGGCGTTGGGCCAGTTCATTGGACTAAAGGCATTCGCCATGAGGTCGTACGCCTGCTGGCGTGCCGCGCGCACTTCAACAAACTCGCCGCGCCAACCCAGGACGTTTGCTCTCATGCCGCAGTAGTAGCACATCCGGTCAACTCGCTCGCGGCCATATTCGTCTTCCAGGGTCCGGCGCCCAGCAGGTGAGGCAGGGCCTCGGAAAATTCGCCGACGACAAGCTGAGCCAGCGGGGTCTCGCACAGCAGGCTGACCTGCTCGCGCATATCGGCGAAGCCGGGGCTTCGGCTAAGGGCCAGCCGGCGGCGGGCAAGTTCGACCCGTTCGCGGTGAAGCCCGCGCATCCCGTGGGCCGTGGCCAGGGCGTTGAGGGCAGCCGAGATCTCGACCAGTGCGCCGAGCTGCGCGGCCATCCCCACCGCGGCCTGGGCGGCCGACCGCCGCAAGTAGCAGATGGACGTCTCGCGCTGGCCGGCAGCCGCGTAGTGATTGGCTAGGGCTTCGACGTCCTCCACCTGCTGACTGGATGCTCGTTGGACCCGCTCATTCAGACGATTGGCTGCCCTGGGGTAGATACACGCTGTAGGGAGGCGCCACCCGGCTGCTGATCCCGATTCGAATGGCGTACTCCTGACCCGGCTCAACCTCGGCAGACTGGAACAACTCCAGATAATACTGCCGGCCCCGATAAGCGCTCGGCTGGCCCGACTGAAGACCGGGGCCATTCAGCGCGCCGGGGGCCAGATAGTAGAAGTCGGCGTCCGGCCGGAAGCGCAAGACTCGGTCGAGGCCCGGCCCGGCCTTTGTCACCACATGTCCTTGATCGTCCACGATGCGCGCGGGCAGTTCGATGGGCAGCGAGACTGCAACCTGGGTCCAATAGTGCTCCGGCAGCCAATCGGGGCACGCCATGCAGGGGACGATGGGAACACGCACAACCTCTTGCCGGAAATGGAGGCTGCCCTCAACGTACGTGCCCGGCCAGGTTACTTCGTATTCGCAGTTGGATCCGATTCCATCACCGTCGAGGTCGAGCTGGCTCGGGTTGGCGACCAGAGGGCAGTTGTCATCGTTGTCCGGCACGCCGTCGTTGTCGTCGTCCGAGTCGCAGGCATCGCCCACGCTATCCGCATCCGTATCCGTGTTGAATGGATCCCAAGCCGTGGAGCACAGGTCGCAGGCGTCGCCCACGCCGTCGCCGTCGGCATCCTGCTGGCCGGGGTTGCTCGTCAGGCGGCAGTTGTCCGTGCTGTCCGGCACGCCGTCGTTGTCGTCGTCCGAGTCGCAGGCATCGCCCACGCCGTCGCCGTCGTTATCTTCTTGATGTAGATTGAACACAGACCGGCAGTTGTCGGTCGCGTTGGGCACGGTATCTGAATCGTCGTCGTCACACGCTTCGCCCATGCCGTCGCCGTCGTCGTCGGTCTGGCCGGGATTGAACGCCAGGCGACAGTTGTCGGTTGCGTCCGGCGCCCCGTCGCCGTCGTCGTCGCGATCACAGGCATCGCCCGCCCCATCGCCATCGGTGTCGCGTTGGTTCGGGTTGGCCACCGTGGCGCAGTTATCCTGGCTATCGGGCACGTAGTCGCCATCGTCGTCGGGGTCGGCGTTGTCGAGCACGCCGTCACAGTCCAGGTCGGCTGGCCCCAGGCCCACCGAGGCAAAGGCGTTGGTCACACTGCATACGTCGGCGGCGGTGAAAGCCCAGGCGCCTAGATTGGCCCACGCTTGCGCCACCCAAACAGTCGCATCGCGGGCATCGATGAGCTGGGCGTTCTGCGTGAGGAAGCGGGTCAGCACGACGTAGTAGAGCTGGCCCGTCTTCGCCCGCCCCAGGCCGGAGACCGAGATGCCATTGTGCGTGCCGCCCTGGGCGATGAGAAAGGCGACCTTGTTGGGAATGCCGCTGTTGGTGTGCACGAACCCGCAGTCGTTGCCCCCATTCTCAGCGCAGTTAGGCTTGACACCGCTTGCCAGCACGCGCAGCCCCAGCCCATCGCCACTGACGCTGCCCAGCATGTGATCGGGATGGCCATTGCGCGGCGGGTCGCTCATGTCCCGCAGCGTGCCGCGTACTGAGCCTTCGCCCAAGGTCCAGTCGTCGGCGTCTACCAGCGCGCCAAAGACATCCGAGTAGCTCTCGTTGAGGGCGCCGGACTGGTTGGCGTAGATCAACTCGGCGGTCGAAGCCGTCACTCCGTGGGTGAACTCGTGGGCGAAGATGTCTCGGGTGACCATGCCGTCGCCGAATTCGAAGATGTCACAGCCCGTGTTGAAGTGCGCGTTTAGCCAGTTCACGCCAACATGGACGTAGACCTCCACGTCCTCTTCGCCCCCGTCGTACGAACGCCGCTTGAAGTTGTCGTAGTAGTAGCGATAGGTCTGGTGGATGAAATCGTAGGCGTTGTCGCCGTCCGCGTCGCCGCCCGGGTAATTCCCCGGGCCGCCGGGATAATCCGAGGTCGGCCCGTGCTCGTCGAACCACTGGTCGTCACTGGTGGTCAACAGCCAGCAGGAGATCGATTTGTCGTTGTTGCCGGTCTCGATGTCGAAGTCCTCACCGGGCCGCCAATTGGGGTGGTGCGTGGGCGCCTCGTCCAGGCCGAGCAGCACCTCGCCGCCGTGAGCGTCCACAAAATATGACCAGGAGGTGGCGGCCCCGTCGCCGGAGCGGTAGCCACGCAGGGCAATCCGCCAGGCCAGGTGGGTGCCGGCCTCGCCCCCGCCGATCAGGCCGAGATCGAAGTACATCAGTTTGGCTTCGCCAATCAGCTCGACCTCTGTCGCAGCCACATCCAGAAGGGCGATGGCCTGCGCGTCTGCCGCCGTAATGCCTGGCGGCGGGAGGTCGGGGAGGTCGGCCAGGTAGTTGCCGCTACTGCCGACGACATGGTCCCCCATCAGGTGCAAGACCAGTTGCGCCGCGTAGACGGGAATGCCTGCCTGCTGTTGGCCGAAAAATAGATGCTGCCCGTCGCTGTCACTCGCGATGCGGCCCAGATAGAGCTGTGCGCGGGGATCGGCCAGGCGGTACAGGTCGCGGTAACGGTCCAGGAAATCCAACGCTCTCACGAGCGGATCATCCGGCAGCGCGGCCGGGATCGGCACTTCCACGGTCATAAAGCGCGGAATGCCTTGCTCGAAGCGGAGGTTGGGTGGTCGCTGCGACTCTGCTTCCAACTGGCGCAATGCGTCCACCTGCGGGTCGGAGCCTGGGGTGGGGGCGCTTGTGCGCGTCGAGGTCGGGGTAACCGTATTCGTCGGAGTGCGCGTCGGGGTCGGGCTACTCGTGCTCGTCGGGCTGGGCGTGGGCGTCGGCTGGTGGTAGGACACGACCAGCCGCGGCGCGCTGCTGGCCAGGGCGCGGCTGTCGAACGTCCGTCCATAGTCCGTGCCGTCGGTTGGACCGCGCAGCATGACACCATGATTGCCGGCTCCTCCGTGCCAGGCCTGGGCATAGCTGGTGATGTCCCACACCTTGTAGCTGCCCGCGGCGCCATCTACCTGGGAGACGATGCCGATGGGCTCAGTGGTTGGAAATGTGTTCCAGGTCACGCCGTTCTCGGTCCAGCCGCTCGTGACCGCATGGGCCACAATTGCCACGGGACTGGGGCCCGCGCTGCCGGCGAGATACAGCTCGAGGGTGACCGAATCGATGATGGCGTCGGCCGGGAGAGGCGCGAGGTCGAACCGCACCAGCGTCACGGCCTCGCGCGCCCCTTCGAAATCATTGTAGGCCGCCTCCAGCGTCGCGTCGCTGCCGAAGTTGGAGTTCGGCTGCCAGCTTCGTACCGTCGCGTCGGCGACGGCTATCAGGTCCAGCGTGGTCTGCGCCAGCGCGGCGGGGCTGGCAGCGCCCTGGCCCGCAGCCGGTCGGGTCGCCACCAGCACGGCTGCCAGCCCGGCCAGACCGATGCCAACCCACTTGATGATCGTGCGCATGTTGCACTCCTTTCACCAGCCCCGTTCGAACCGGGGCGTCCTCCTGTCCGGCGGGCGCTTACGGCACGCTGAACAGGCGAAGCTGCTTGTGCGCGGCCGCCGCTGGCCTCCAGCCTGGCCAGGTGATCAGACCACGGCCTCCAGGGCGGGCAGCGATTGCAGATACAGCCACAGGCCGGCGAGCTCGGCGCCGGCGAATTGGCCGAAGAACTCCCACGGCATCCATTCGGGGTTGAGCTCGCGGCCGATGGGGGTGACGCCGCTGCGCAGCGCGGCGACGAGGTCGTCTTCCGTGCAGGCGCCGAGCGAGCCGCCAGGAGTGAGATTAGGGGCGGGTGGGGCGGCGGGATCGGGCGGTTGGCCGCCGGCCAGGTTGGCGCCGTGACAGGTGGCGCAGATGACGTTGACCAGGTGCGCCCCGCGTGCCAGGGCCGCCTCGCCGGCGGGGATCGCGACGGCTTCGGCCCGCACGTCGTGTGTCCGGCTGAGCCGCGCGCTGCCCGCGAGGCTCAGGTCGAGGGCGGCGAGGAGGAGCAGGCCCACCAGGGCGCCGGGCGTCATTGTGATCCTGATCAAGAGCTTGCGCATGTCAGCCTCCCTTCTAGCTGGCGCGTGCCCGGCGGGCTTACGGTCACCGCTGGATCAGCGGGAGGAACAGGCGCGGCGCCATGCAGGCGCCGACGGGATAAGGCGCTGAAAAGGACGAGGTAGCGCCAACCGGCAGGGTGGCCGTGGCGGTGACGTTTGGGCCGTGCAGGACGCCGGTCCAGGCGAAGGCGCCCGAGCCGTCGGCCGTGACCGTGCCTTCATACACCCGCCCTTCGTCGCTCGCGTCGGAGAAGATCTCGACGGCGCAGTCCGGGCAGCTCAGACCCTGCACCTGGGCCTGGCCCTGGGGCTGGGCGGCGCAACTGGCCTGCGTGATGTCCGGCGCGCCCAGCTCGAAGTTTCCGCCGTTCACCAGCTCGATGCCAGGGCCGCCGTTGCTGTGGATGCTGTTGGCCTGGATGGGGTTGCCGGCCAACCCGCCGTCAATGCGCACGCCGGCCTCGCCCGCGTTGTGGCCGTTGAAGCCGATCTCGTTGCCGAAGATCAGGTTGCCGGCGCCATTGACGACGGCCACCCCGAAGAAAATGTTGCCCCAGGTGGTGTCGTCCTGGTGCGTACCCACCTGGTTGAGCCAGATGACGTTGTCGTTGGCGTTGACCACGGCGATGCCGGACCAGTTGTTGGAGAGGACGGTGTTGTTCCAACCGATCCAGTTGTGGTGGGCGCCGTCGTAGACGGCGAGGCCGTGGTGGCCGTTGGGGGCGAGGAAGGCCCAGTGGATGGGCGCGCCGATGACGTTGCCCTCGACGACATTGCCCTGCGTGCCCGCGCCCGCCAGGTACAGGCCGCTATAGGTGTTCCAGGCGATCCTATTGCCCTGGCCCGGCTCGAGGCCGCCGAGGCGATTATAGGAAGCGCCATCGGCCAGGACGATGCCGTGGCCGCCATTGCCGGCGTCGAAGGCCCCATCGGCCAGGCCAATCCAATTGCCCTGGACGGTGTTGCTGAGGGCGCTGCCCGACAGAAAGACGCCGTTGCCGCCGTTGCCGTTGAAGCTGTTGCGCCGGGCGTCGCCGGCGGCGCCGATCTGGTTGCGTTGCCCGGCGTCCAGCCGGATGCCATCCTGGCCGTTGCCGCCCACGCCGTTGCCCAGGATGAAATTGTCGCTGCCGTTCAGCCAGATGCCGTGCCCGCTGCTGAAGCCGATGCTGTTGCCGCCGCCGGCCAGGCCGCTGCCGATCTGATTGTGGTGGGCGTCGAAGCCATGCACACCGTCGCCCCCGTTGCCGCCCACCAGGCCATCGCCGATGATGTTCTGGATGAGGCTGTTGTTGTCGGCATGGTACAGCTCGACCCCATGACTGGCGTTGCCGGCGATGAAGTTGTCCCACAGGTAGTTACCATCGGCGAAGGCGAGCCGGATGCCGACCGTGTTGGAAAGCGCCTCAGCCCGCAGGCGGTCGCTGCCGATGACGTTGCCGTTGCGGATGAAGTTGCCGGCGCTGTTCCAGATCAGGACCCCGGCCACCGCCTGCGCGACGATGACGTTGCCCTCGACAAAGTTGGCGTTGCTCGCCAGATACACGCCGTAGTCGCCGACGCGAATGGGCGTCAAGCCGTCTCGGGTGCCGAAGTAGTTGCCGGCCACCCGGTTGGCATAGCCCGAGCTTTGAATCTTCACGCCGACGGCGCCAATGAATATGTTGCGCTGGCCGGGGCCCGTGCCGCCGATGGTGTTGGCGCCGTCACCGCCGTCAATCAGCAGCATGACGTCGCCGCCGCCAATATCCAGGCCGTAGATGACATTGTTATCGGATTTGATGTTCAGCACCGGGCCGCCGCCGCCGAGGGTGACGCCCGGCTCACCGTTCGGCCAGGCGCCGTTCCAGCGGCTGCTGCCATCAATCGTCGTCCCGTTTTCGGTTAGGGGTGGCAGGTCGGGGTAGCTCAGGTCCATGGCCGAGGCAAAGGTGATGGTCGAGGCCATGCCGTCTACGTTGGCTTCCTGGATGGCGGCGCGCAGGCTGCACCGGGCCGCCGCCGTCAGGCACAGGCCATCGCCGGGGGAAATGTCGGCGGCGCTGCCGTTGTCGGTGACCAGGTAGGCGCCGGCTTGCGGCCCGGCGCGCACGGGCGCGATCGGAGCGAGGGCCAGCAGCAGGGCGCCGGCCAGTAGCGTGCGCAACAACGCGTTCATGTCACGGGTCTCCTGACGGCTGACGGTCGTGGCCGTCCTGTGGCGTGGACGGCGGCGCGTGATGCGGACCCTGTTCGGCCATCTGGCGCATGAAGTCGAGCACGGCGGCCGGGTCCTGGAAACCGCTCGCCTGGCCGGATTGCAGGTGGACGATGTGGCCGCGCCAGACGGGGCCGTGCTCCGACCATTCAGGCCACAGGCGGATAACGAAGGTGCTGGCGGGGGGCGGTCGGGATGTCATGGTTCAATGCTGCTCTGAACAGCCGGCTGGACAGGCGCCTGGCTGCATCGGGTGCGCTTGCGCTTCAGCGGCCGGCGCGTGGGGTGAGGGCGGACTGGCCATGCGCATCGTCCAGCGCCGGCCCATCCACGGTCCGCCCGGGCCGCTGCGGCTGTCTCCGAAGGGGACGTGGCAGCGCGCAGTGCGGCGGTGGGGAACTGCGGGCCGGAGCCGGCCACGATCGGGCCGGCCAGGCCGGACAGCATGGACAGGACGGCTGTTGTGCGGCGCATGGTTCACCTCTGGCGGGGCGGCATGGCTTTTGCCGCGCAGCCTAAAGGTAACGGCCGGCCGTCAAAAAAGTCTCAAATTTGGAGGCGAGGGGATCGACTCAGTAGTCTGCCGCTAGTTGGGCGCCGGCGCGGGCCAGGCCATCGGTGGCCTCCGGCAGGCGGTGTTCGAGACGCAGATCCTGGAACAGACGCTGCGCCTCGGCATAGGCGTGGCGGGCTTCGGCCCAGGCACGTTGCCTGGCGTGGGCGTGACCGATGATCAAAAGCGTTTCGGCCTGCAGGGCGCGCGCGCCGAGGCGGGCGGCGGTTTCGAGCGCGGGCTGGGCGCGCTCCAGGGCGCGGGCCGCGTGACCCTGGCGATAGGCCCGTTCGGCCTGGGCCGCCTCGATTGCCGCCTGGCGCAGCGGGTCGCCAACGCGGGCCGCGAGCGCCTGGGCCTGTTCAAGCTGCGCCTGCGAAAAGTCGAAGTCACCCTGGCGAGCCGCCGCCAGTCCGAGCATGAGCCGGAACTCGCTTTCATTGGCGCGCTCGCTGATGTCGTGGGCAAGCCCGGCTGCCTGTTCGAAGTGACTCCGGGCCGCCGGAAAATCGAGTTGGCATAAAGCGACTCGCCCCAACCCGTCGTGGGCCAACGCCTCGTACCGCTGGTCTTTTAGTTCGAGGGCGATCTGGAGCGCCGCCTCCACCTGCTCGCGCGCCTCATCCGGCGCGCCGCTCTCGGCCAGCGCGTAGCCCAGCAGGTACTGGTTAACGCCCTCGCCGTGGCGGTTGGCGATTCGCCGGCAGATGGCGAGCGCTAGCCGGGCAAAGTCCTGCGCGGTGTGATAGTCGCCCTGCCGCAGCGCTACGGCCGCCAGGTTGCCGAGCACGGTGTTCTCTCCATCGGGGTTATTGATCTCTCGCCAGATCACGCGGGCCTGCTCGAAGTAATCGCGGGCGGCCTGGAATTGGGACTGGTCCAGGGCGACCACGCCCAGGTTGACCAGGGCGAATCCTTCGCCGCGCCGCTCGCCGATGTGCTGCCAGAGCGTGAGGCTGGCCTGGAAGTAGTCGAGCGCCGACTGGTATTGGTCCTGGTAGCGGGCTGCAATGCCCAACTGCTGCAGCACGTTGCCCTCCCCGCGCGCATTACCGATCTGTTGATACAGCGCCCGCGCCCGCAGCGCATGCGCCGTCACTTCGGCGTATTGACCCTGCCGCCAGGCCACCAGGCTCTGGCCCAACCGGGTGTCGGCCTCCAGGCGCGGCAGAGCGGCCGCCTCCGCCAGGCGCAGCCCGGCGCTGAATTGGGCGTGCGCGGTGGCAAAGTCCCCGGCGTGGAAACAGGCCATAGCCCATTGATAATGGGCCCGCACCTGCAACGCAGCCGCTCCGGCCGCCTCCGCATGCTGGAACGCTGCCTGGGCGGCCGCAATCGCGGCGCGATAGTGGCCGATCACGGCCTCGTAGGCGGCGCGTCGGAGCGCAGCTTCCGCCTGGGCCTCGACCCCGGCCGCCGGTGCGACGGTTTCCAGGGCGGCTAGGTCGCGGGCCTGCGCGGGCCGGTCCCCCTGGAGGTGCCACAGGGCTTCGCGCGCGCCCAGCAGGGCAAAGCGCAGCCCGGGATCGCCGGCTGGAGCGAGATCGAGGGCGCGCTGAAAGTAGGCGCCGGCCTCCGAGTTGGCGAACCGTGCCGCGGCCGCTTCGCCGGCCCGGCGCCAATAGGCCACGGCCTTGCCCAGCAAGGCCGGGTCGAGCCGGCGGGCGTGGTCGAAGTGGTGAGCCAGCTCCGGCGCGGCGTCATCTACATTGCCCTCGGAAAGCTGCTCCAGGACCAAAGCGGCCCGGGCATGCAGCCGCTGTCGCCTGCGGCGCGGTGTCTCCTGGTAGACGCTCTCCTGGATTTTGTGGTGCGTGAAGGCATAGTCACGACCGGACTGGCCACGGCCCTCTTCGATGAGATCGTGACGAGCAAGGGTTTCAAGGGATTCCAGGGCCGAGTCCGTCCCCTGATCCCAGGCTGCGGCGAAGACCTCAAAATCGAATTCGCGGCCCAGCACGGCAGCCAGGCGCAGGGCCGATTGGGTTTGCTCGTCGAGACGGCTCACGCGCTCCTGAACCGCCGCGCTTATCCGGTCTGGCAATGGGCTCGCGCCGGTGCTAATCCCGGCGAGATCCCCTGCCCAACGGCCATGCTCAAAGCGTAAGTGATCGGTCTCAAAGAGGGTCCTGACGGTCTCGATCATGAAGAATGGGTTGCCAAGGGTCTCTTGAAACAGCCAGGTCGACAGCGGGGCAGCCGCATCGCCCAACCCCGACTGGCGCCGCACCCAGTCTGCCACGGCCGCCGCCGAGAGGCGCTCAAGCGGCAGAACCTGCGCCAATCGCTCTTGCTCCACTTCGCCGGCAAAAGCCGCAAGGGCACGCTGGCGGCGGCTAGCGTCGCGCCGATAGGCGGTCACGCAAAGAACCGGCGTGCCCGGGAGCCGGCGCGCGAGGTAATGCAGCAATTGGAGGGTGGATTCGGAGGCCCAGTGCAGGTCGTCAAGCACAAGCAGGGTGGGCCAGCGTGTGACAGGCGGCGAGAGGCACAAGGCCAGGGCCTCGAACAGCCGGGTGGCCTCGAGGCCGCCGACGGACGCCACGGCCGAGGCGGACACGGGGACCAGATCGGGCAGGAGGCGGGCCAAAGCGGCAGCGGCCCAGGGCGGCAGCCGGCCCCACTGGGCCACATCGAACGTTGTCAATAGCGGACGCAGCGCTTCCGTCACCGGCTGATAGGGCAGCATGCGCTCGAATTCGAAGCAGCGTCCCCACAGAACCCGCCCACCCGTCACCCGCGCTGCTTCGGATAAGGCCTCCACCAGGCGCGTCTTGCCGATACCGGCTTCACCTTGGAGCAGCACCAGGCTGCCGCGGCCTTCTCGCGCGGCCGCCCACCGGGCCTCCAAGGTAGACAACTCTTGGGTCCGGCCGGCCAACATCCGGAGGGCAGCGCTGTCCAAGGGATCACGCCTGGCCGGCGGCAGTGGTGTGGCGACGCCGTGCTCGGCCGCGGGTGTCGGTTCGATTTGGCCTTCCAAAATAGCCTGGCGCAGGGCCAGGGTCTCGGCTGCGGGCCCCGTGGCGAGGTCCGCCTGGAGGGCTTGGCGACAGGTCTCGAATTGTTGCAGGGCGGAAATGCGCCGGCCAAGGCGGGCATAGGCCAGCATGGCCGAACGATGAGCGTCTTCGCGCAGTGGGTTCTCGCACAGGATCTGTTGCGCAGTTTGGAGGGCATCGCCGGATCGGCCGTACTCCGCATACAGCGTCATCAGCAGGGTGAGGATCTGCACATACAGCTCTTGGACCCGATAGCGCTCATTCACAATCCAGTCGTCGGAGAGGCCCTCGAGGAACTCGCCGCGGTAGAGGGACCGTGCGGTTTCAAGCGCCTCAAGTTTGGGGCGCGCGGCCAGGGCCTCCAGGGCCTCGACATCTACCCAAACAGGAGTGTCTGGCGCGAGGCCGACGACCTGGCTGTCGGACTCGATGGCGGCGGCGGATGGCAGGCAGCGCCGCAGGTGCCAGAGGGCAGTCGACAGCGAACGCCGCGCGCGGGGTTCTGGCCGGTCGGGCCAGAACATGCCGATGAGCCGGTCACGCGTAGGCGCCCGGTTGCGATATAAGAGCAGGTAGGCGAGGAGAGACTGGGACTTGGCGGTGGGCGGTTTTGGCAGTGCGCGCGCCTCCGGCCGCTCACCGTCGGTCCAGGTCAGGGCGAGGCCGCCCAGCAGTTCAGCACGCAGTTCACCGGGCACGAGGCCTCCAGAGCTGTCCATTATAGTCCTAACTGGGTGGATTGCTTCGTAATTTCACCGGTTTAGCCCGGAAGCGAGCCGTCCCGGCCTTGCGCGCATGGATTACAATAATTTGTATATACCATCACGAGGAACGGCGCATGACAACTTCAACGTGTGGCCTCAGCTTTGCCCTCAACGACGAACAACGAATGCTGCAAACGCTGGCGCGCGATTTCGCGCGCAGCGAAATGGCGCCAGTGGCCGAGCACTACGACCGGACCGCCGAGTTTCCACTGCCGGTGATTGCCAAGGCGCGTCAAGCCGGGCTGATCAACATCAACATACCGGCTGAATACGGCGGCGGCGGCGCATCGCTGGTCGAAGAATGCCTGGTAGGCGAGGAGCTGGCCTGGGGCTGCAGCGGCATCGGCACCAGCCTGATGATTAACAATCTGTCGGCGATTCCCATCATCGTCGCCGGCAGCGACGAGCAGAAACAGCGCTGGCTGAGCCGCATGGTCGCCGGCGAGCTGGCCTCCTACGCCGTCACCGAGCCAGGCGCCGGTTCCGACGTGGCGGGAATCGACACGACGGCGGTCAAGAAGGGCGGCGAGTACGTGTTGAAGGGCTGCAAGACCTTCATCTCCAACGCTTCCTATTCGCAGTTCTTCGTGGTCTTCGCGTACACCGACAAGGCCAAGCGCTATAAGGGCATGAGCGCCTTTATCGTCGAACGCGATCGGCCTGGGTTCATGGTCAGCAAGCAGTTCGACAAACTGGGCCAGCGCGCCTCCGACACGTCCGAGATCACGCTGGACGAGGTGGTGGTGCCCGAGGTCAATCGCCTGGGCCGCGAGGGCGATGGCTTCATGATCGCCATGAAGGTCTTTGATCGAAGCCGGCCGGCGGTGGCGGCCTCAGCGGTGGGCGTCGGGCAGCGCGCCCTGGACGAGAGTGTCACCTACGCCAAGGAGCGCCGGGCGTTCGGCGTGCCCATCGGCCAGCATCAGGCCATTCAGTTCATGCTGGCCGACATGGATATGGGCATCCAGGCAGCGCGCCTGCTGGCCTGGCAGGCCGCCTGGCTGGTGGACCAGGGCCTGCCCAATACGAAGCCGGCCGCCTTTGCCAAGGCCTTTGCCGCCGACACGGCCATGCGCGTGACGATCGATGCCGTGCAGATCTTCGGCGGTTACGGCTACATGAAGGAATACCCGGTTGAGAAGCTGATGCGCGACGTCAAGGTCTTTCAGATCTACGAGGGCACCAGCCAGATCCAGCGCACCATCATCGCGCGCGAGCTGCTGCGGTAACGGCCGATGACTAGGCCTGTCTATCTGGTCGCAGCCTTACGGACCCCCATTGGCGTCGGCAAGCCCGGTGGAGCCCTGAGCAGCGTCACGCCCATCCACCTGCTGGCACACGTGCTGGCCGAGCTGCCGCGCCGCGTCGACCTCCCTGCCGCCGCCCTTGAAGATGTCGTCATCGGCTGTGTCTCGTCGATGGGCGAGCAGGGGGCGAACATCGCCCGCCTGGCGTTGCTGCAGGCTGGCTACCCGGTGGAGGTGCCTGGCGTGACGCTCAACCGCATGTGCGGCTCGTCGCAGCAGGCGGTCCATTTCGCCGCCCAGGCCATCGCCGCGGGCGATATGGACCTGGTGGCGGCGGGCGGTGTGGAGGTGATGAGCCGCGTCCCGATTGGCGCCGATTGGCCCGCCGTTTGGCCGGCCGACTTTCCCTACCCGCTGATCCACCAGGGCCAGAGCGCCGAGATGCTGGCCGCGCGCTACGCGCTGACGCGCGACATGCTCGACGACTATGGCTTCGCGAGCCACGTCCGCGCCAGCGCCGCGACCCGGGCGGGCCACTTTGCCCGCGAAATTTTGCCGGCGCCCGTCACGATTGACGGCGTCCCGCGCCTGGTCACCGCCGACGAAGGGATCCGTCACAGCCCCGACCGGGCGCGTATGGCTGCGCTCAAGCCAGTCTTCCAGGCGGACGGGGTGGTGACGGCCGCCACGTCGAGCCAGATCTCCGACGGCGCGGCGGCGGTGCTGCTGGCGTCAGAATCCGCTGTGCAGCGCTATCGCCTGCCGCCGCGAGCGCGGCTGGCGGCGCGCGTGGTGGTTGGCTCTGATCCGGTCCTGATGCTGTCGGGTCCCATGCCGGCCACCCGTCTGGCGCTGCAGCGGGCGGGCCTGGCGCTGGCCGACATGGACCTGATCGAAATTAACGAGGCCTTTGCCTCGGTGGTCCTGGCCTGGCAGCGCGAGTTTGGCGCGGACCCGCGGCGCGTCAATTCCAGCGGCGGCGCGATCGCGTTGGGCCATCCGCTGGGCGCCAGCGGCGCGCGCTTGCTCACGACCCTGCTGCACGGCCTCGAGCGCACCGGCGGCCGCTATGGTCTGCAGACGATGTGCATCGGCCACGGCATGGCCACGGCGACGATCATCGAACGCCTGTAAATTGCCCACAATCGGATACAATCGCCCCCACAACCCGCGAGGCAGTCGATGGCGCTTCTGGCGGGACGGGCCGCCCTGATGGTTGGCGCCACGACCATGGGCCTTGGCATCGCCGTGGCCCTAGCGCGCCGCCGCTTTGCGCCGCTGGCCGAGAGACGCCGGCCGGGATCGGCGCGGTCCAGGGCGAGGGGCTGAGCCTGGAGCGCGCGGCGATCAGGCCCATGGCGCGCATTTTGCCACCAATTTCCGGGGCATGGTCGGAACCGCGATGGCGCGCGCCTCGACCGGACCGGACCATTCCAAGGAGTTGACGATGCGCGTCACGGTGTGCGAACTGGCAGACGACCCGACCCAGCTTCCCGAGGCCTGGCGGCGCCTGGCGCAGCATGTCGAGGAGGCCCGGAGCGAGCTGGTCCTTCTGCCCGAAATGGCCTTTGGCGCCTGGTTTCCACGCCAGCCCCGCTTTGAGGCCGCAACCTGGCAGGCCGCAGTTGCCGCCCACGACCGGTGGATCGCGCGGCTGCCGGAGATGGCGCCAGCGTTGGTGCTCGGGTCCCGGCCCGTCCACCGCGGCGGCCGGCGCTTCAACGAGGCCTTCATCTGGGATTCGGCCGCGGGCTATCGGGCTGTCCACACCAAGCGCTATTTGCCAGACGAAGACCGCTTTTGGGAGGCCTCCTGGTACGAGCGGGGCGATGGCCGGTTCATACCCGGCACGGCGGGCCCGGCCCTGGTCGGGTTTGCCGTCTGCACCGATCTCTGGTTCTTCGAGCATGCCCGCGCCTATGGCCAGGCCGGAGTCCATCTGATCGCCAACCCGCGTGCCACCGAGCTGGCCACGATCGATCGGTGGCTCGTCGCCGGCCGGGCAGCGGCCGTCGCTGCGGGCGCGTACTGCCTGTCATCCAATCGGGTGGGCGCTGAACCGCCGGCTGGACCGATGGGCGGGCAGGGTTGGGTGGTGGGACCGGACGCCGAGGTGCTGGCCCTGACTTCTCCCAGGCAGCCTTGGGTCACGGTGGACATCGATCTGACCGTGGCCGAGCACGCGCGCCGAACCTATCCCCGATACGTGGCCTGAGGCAGGGCGGCGGCGTGTCCGTAGACTTCGTCCATCTCCACACGCATTCCTACTACTCGCTGCTGGAAGG
>JADLEU010000219.1 GCA_020845955.1 Anaerolineales bacterium | reverse complement strand
TCCGGCCGGCAGGTTGGGCCGGCGCGGCGCTGGCCGGTCTGGCGGCCTTGGGCCTGTATGCCCTGGCTGGCCAACCCGGCTTCTATGGGGAGCGTCTCTTCGTGATCTTGCGCGACCAGGCCGACCTCAGCGCCGCCCCCGCGCTGGCCGACCGCGGCGCGCGCCTCAGCTTTGTGTACGCCACCCTGGTCGATCACGCCGATACCACCCAGGTCGGTCTGCGCAAAACACTTGACCGCCTGGGCGTCGACTATCAGCCCTACTACCTGGTGAACGCCCTGGAGGTCGGTGGCAGCCCGCTGCTGCGAGTTTACCTCGCCGCCCGGCCCGAGGTTGATCGGATCCTCGAGAGCCCGCGGCTACGCCCGCTGCCGGCGCCTCTGCCGGTCACCACCGGCCCTGCGCCTGCGCCCGGCGAGCCGCAGTGGAATATCACCTCGATCGGCGCCGACCGGGCCTGGAGCGAGTTGGGCGTCACCGGCGAGGGCATCGTCGTTGGCCAGTCCGACTCGGGCGTGCAGGGCAGCCACCCGGCGCTCGCCTCCGGCTACCGCGGCCGGGCCGAGGGCGACGATTACAACTGGCTCGATCCCTGGAACGGCACCGCCTCGCCCACGGACCTCGGCGGTCACGGCACCCATACCCTGGGATCGGCCGTGGGGCGCGGCGGCATTGGCGTGGCGCCCGGCGCCGCCTGGTTCGGGTGTGTCAACCTGGCCCGCAACCTGGCCAACCCGGCGCTCTACCTGGATTGTCTGCAGTTCATGCTCGCCCCCTATCCGCAGGGCGCTGACCCGCTTCACGCCGGCGATCCCCTGCGCGCCGCCCACGTCATCAACAACTCCTGGGGCTGTCCGCCGCTCGAGGGCTGCGATGTGGCCTCACTCGAGCCGGCCGTGTCCGCGCTGCGCGCGGCCGGCATTTTCGTCGTCGCCTCGGCTGGCAACGAGGGCCCGCGCTGCGGCAGCATCGATTCCCCGCTGGCCCCCTACGACGCCGCTTTCAGCGTTGGCGCGGTCGACGTCTTTGGCGACCTGGCCAGCTTCAGCAGCCGCGGCCCGGTCCTGGTCGATGAGAGCCGGCGCCTCAAACCCGACCTGGCAGCGCCGGGTGTGGATATCTTGTCCTCCATGCCGAACGGCACCTACGATTACGCCAGCGGCACCTCCATGGCCGGCCCACATGTCGTGGGCGCCGTGGCGCTGATGTGGTCGGCCAACCCCGCCCTCATCGGCGACATCGACCGCACCGAAGCGATCCTGCGCGAGACGGCCCGGCCCTACACCGGCGTCGACCTCGACGGCGATTGCGACGATCTGCCCCTGCCCAACAACGGCGTCGGCGCCGGCTTGCTCGACGCCTACGCCGCCGTCCAGGCCGCCCTGGGCCAATAGCGCTGCCCGCTTGCGCCTCCGCCCAATCCCGCACGAGGCGCCAGAGATCAATCAGGTCAAGTAACCGCCCCTGGCCGCGGGCGCTCTCTCCCGAAACCCCGGCCACAGCTTCCAGCCCGCTTTTGCTCCTGGCCCGCCAGGCGCGCCGGGCCTCTGCTTCTTAACGGGCAATCAAAATCAACGGGGCGCGGCCTCCGCGCCATCCCCGCGCGGTGGTAAAATTCCCTTATCAGCGCGGTCGTCGGGCGTGGCGCGCCGCGTTTCTTACCATCTCAGACGACCTTGTAGATCCACAAAGGAGCTTTTCTCGATGACGGTACGTACGGCCGAAGCCTTCTGGAGCGGCACCCTGCGCGAAGGCCAGGGCACGATGAAGTTCAGCAACTACGAGGGCGCTTACACCCGCGCTTCGCGTTTCGAAAGCGGCGAGGGCACCAACCCCGAGGAGTTGCTTGGCGCCGCGCATGCCGGCTGCTTCTCCATGTTCCTTTCGTCTGTCCTCACCAACGCTGGTTTCCCGCCTAAACGCGTCCACACCACCGCCAAAGTCCATCTGGAGGCCGGCCCGACCATTACCCTGATCGAGCTCGAGACCGAG
The DNA here is from genome assembly GCA_020845955.1 of Anaerolineales bacterium. Classification (GTDB taxonomy): domain Bacteria; phylum Chloroflexota; class Anaerolineae; order Anaerolineales; family UBA6663; genus JADLEU01. Next base: position 4,083 of record JADLEU010000219.1, on the reverse strand, counting down.
GCCGACGTGCCCAACATCGACGACGCCCGCTTCCAGGAGGCCGCCGCCGACTCCAAGGCGCGCTGCCCGGTCTCCAAGGCCCTGGCTGGTCCCCAGATTCGGTTGACCGCCCGCCTGGCGGCCAGTAGCTAAGTAGGAGGCAGGCATGGCGATCACCAGTGCGCCCGCGCGGTCGCGTCTGGACCAAGAGCCCCTGGCCGGGCTCCCCCCCGAAACCCTCTTAGAGCTGTACTGGCAGATGCTGCGCTCGCGCCGCCTGGACGAGCGCGCCTGGACGCTGCATCGCCAGGGCAAGATTGCCTTTCACATTTCCGCCATGGGGCACGAGGCCGCCCAGGCCGGCGCGGCCTGTGCGCTGCGCCGCGGCCACGACTACGTGGTGCCCTATTATCGCGACCTGACGCTGGTGCTGTCGTTGGGCTACACCCCGCGCGACTTCATGCTGGGCCTGTTCGGTAAACAAGGCGAGGTCACGTCCGGCGCCCGGCAAATGCCCAGCCACTGGAGCCTGCGCAGCGCCAACGTGGTCAGCACCTCGTCGCCCGTGGCCACCCAGATCTCTCATGCCGCCGGCCTGGCCCTGGCCTGCAAGCTGCGTGGGGACGACCGTGTGGCGCTGGCCTGCATTGGCGAAGGCGCCACCTCGCAAGGCGAGTGGTACGAAGGCCTCAATTGGGCCGCCGTGCACAAGCTGCCCTTTATCTGCCTGGTGCAGAACAACGTCTACGCCATTTCCGTGCCCGTGGACAGGCAGATGGCCGTGCCCAACGTGGCCGACCGCGCCGCCGCCTTTGGCATGCCGGGCGTGGTGGTCGACGGCAACGACGTGCTGGCCGTCTACGAGGCAATGAAAGCAGCCGTCGACCGCGCGCGCGCCGGCGAGGGCCCGACCCTGGTGGAGGCCAAGACCTACCGGGTGGTGCCGCACTCGTCCGACGACGACGACCGCTCGTACCGCACCCGCGACGAGGTCGAGCTCTGGAAGAAGCGCGACCCCATCCTGCGCTTCCGTGCCAAGCTGGAAGCCGCTGGCCTGCTGACGCCTGACCAGCAGTCCGAGCATGAAGCCCGCGCCCAGGCCGAGGTCGACGAGGCGGTGCAGTTCGCGCAGGCCGCCCCCTATCCCGACGTGGCGCTTGCGGCCGGGGGCGTCTACGCCCCGCTGCCGCAGGAGGCCTGAGCCATGCCCGAGATGACATTGATCGAGGCCGTCCGGCAGGCGATGGACGAGGAGTTGGCGCGTGACGACCGCGTCTTCGTCACCGGCGAGGATGTCGGCCGGCGCGGTGGTGTCTTCCGCGCCACCCTGGGCCTGTTCGAAAAGTATGGGCCCGGGCGCATCATCGATTCGCCCCTGGCTGAGCTTTCGATCGTCGGCATCGGCGTGGGCGCCGCGCTGTATGGTCTGCGTCCCATTTGTGAGATCCAGTTCGCCGACTTCATCCATCCGGCCTTTAACCAGATCGTCAATGAAGCCGCCAAGATGTACTACCGCTCCAATGGCGAATGGCTGGTGCCCCTGGTCATCCGCGCACCCTACGGCGGCGGCATTAGCGGCGGGCTATATCACTCCCAATCGGTGGAAGCCTTTTTCGCCCACGTGCCGGGGCTCAAGGTCGTCATCCCCTCCAACCCGCGTGATGCCAAGGGCCTGCTCAAGTCGGCCGTGCGCGATCCTAACCCGGTCGTCTTCTTCGAGCCCAAGAAGGGCTACCGCTTGATCAAGGGTGAGGTGCCCGAGGGCGAGTACACTGTGCCCATCGGCCCGGCCAATGTCTCGCGCCCCGGCCGCGACCTGTCGGTCTTTGCCTACGGCATGATGCACTACTATTGCCTCAAGGCGGCCGGGACCTTGGCCGGCGAGGGGATTGACGTCGAGGTCGTCGACCTGCGCACGCTCTACCCGGTGGACAAGGCCGCCATCCTCGAATCGGTCCGCAAGACCGGCAAGGCTCTGGTCGTCTACGAAGACAACCTGACGATGGGCTATGGCGCCGAAGTGGCCGCCATCCTGGCCGACGAGGCCTTCACCAGCCTGGATGCGCCCGTCAAGCGCCTGGCCGCGCCCGACGTGCCCGCCGTGCCCTTCAGCCATCCCTTCCAGGAATGGTTTATGCCCAACCCCGACAAGATCGCCGCCGCCATGCGGGAGTTGGCGGCGTACTAAGTTGGCGGCGGGCGGCTGGCCAACGGCCTGTTCCAGGTCGTCGGCCGTCGTCGGTCGTCGCGGCGGAGACACTCATGGCCACCTACGTCATCATGCCCCAGCTCGGCGAATCCGTGGTCGAGGGCACGGTCAGCAAATGGCTTAAGCGCGAAGGCGAGGCCGTCAACGAATACGACCCCCTGATAGAGGTGAACACCGACAAGGTGGACACCGAGGTCCCGTCGCCGGCCGCCGGGACCCTGCTCAAGGTTTACGTCCCCGAGGGCACGACCGTCACGGCCGGCGCCCTGTTGGCCGTTATTGGCCAGCCCGGCGAGCCGCTGCCGGCCGCTGACAACACCCCCCTTGCCGCAGATTCGGGCGGCGTCGCCCATACCCCGGCCGCGGCCGAGCCGGCCCGGGCGGCCTCAGCGCAGCGCCAGCGCGACCTGGGCTTCATCTCCCCCGTGGTCGCCAAGTTGGCCAGCGAGTTCCAGGTCGACCTCCAGCAGGTCACTGGCACCGGCCACGGCGGCCGCATCACCAAGAAGGATGTGCAGGCCTACCTCGGGCAGCGCCCCGCTGCCTCGGCCCCGGCCCAGCCGGCCGCCGCGGCTCCGGCCCTCGACGAACTGCCTCCCTGGGAGAAGCCCGGGGAGGGCGACCTCTTCCGCCCCACCGAGCTCCAGTTCGCCGCTCCCCCCCAACTCGCCTCTTCGGCTGCGCCTGCTATACCGCTTCCCTCAACCAAAGGTGTGCCTCCGGCTTCCGACTTCCAACCTCTCGCCTCCGATTTCATCCCCGTCGAGGGGATGCGCAAGCTCATTGCCGAGCACATGGTCCGCAGCAAGCGCAACGCGCCGCACGTCACCACCGTCTTCGAGGCCGATCTGTCGAGCGTTCTGGCGCACCTCACCGCCAACAAAGACCAATTTGCGCGCGACGGCGCCACCTTGACGCTGACGGCCTACTTCGTCGCCGCCGCGGTGGCCGCGCTCAAGGCGGTGCCCATCGTCAACAGCCAGTGGACTGACGAAAAGATCCTGCTCAAGCGCGAGTTGAACATCGGGATGGCCGTAGCCCTCGACGAAGGCCTGATCGTGCCCGTGGTGCGCTGCGCGGACGAGAAGTCGCTGCTCGGCCTGGCGCGGGAGATCAACGACCTGGCCCGCCGGGCGCGCGCCCGCGCGCTGCGCCCCGACGAGGTGCAGGGCGGCACGTTTACCATCACCAACCACGGCGTCGGCGGCTCGCTCTTCGCCACACCCATCATCAACCAGCCACAGACGGCGATCCTGGGCGTCGGCGCTATGCAGAAGCGCGTTGTCGTCATCAACGACGCCATCGCCATCCGCCCCATGGTCTACCTCACCCTCACGTTTGACCATCGCGTCCTTGACGGCGCGCTGGCCGACCGCTTCATGTCCGCCCTCACCGCCGCGCTCCAAGACTGGCGCTGAACCTGGCGCTGCCGGCCGCGGGGTATAATGACCTGTGCCCGCACCGCGGCCGCACTCCGCCGCCATGTCTAGCCCTGCTGTCGTCCCAACCCGTGCCCGCGCGCATCGCCGCCCGGCCTGGCCCTGGACCGCCGTGCTCTTAGCCCTGCTCCTGCTCGGCGCGGCCCTGCGCATCTACCGCGCCGACCACCAGGAGATCTGGGGCGACGAGGGCGCCAAGCTCGAAGTCGTCAACCAAGACCTGGCGCACCTCTTCTGGCCGGGCGCCGAGGTGCATCCGCGCTTCTTCCACGTCCACCTCTTCATCTGGTTCCGCCTGTTTGGCTATAACCCCTTCGGGCTGCGCATGCTGCCGGCGCTCTTCGGCGTGCTCGGCCTGCCGCTGAGCTACGTGCTGGCCCGGCGGCTGTTGGCTGCGCGCGCGGCCGGGCTGGGCGCGGTCTTTGTGCTGGCCCTCTCGCCCTTCCACGTCTCCTA
>JADLEU010000218.1 GCA_020845955.1 Anaerolineales bacterium | reverse complement strand
GCGATGAGCGTGGGCAGCATGTTCAGGCTGAGGACGCGCTCGCGCACCGCCATCACCACTTGCTGCTGGCGCTCGGCGCGCTCGATGTCGCTGGCGCCGTGCCGCGTGCGGGCGTAACGCAGCGCGTCGTGGCCATCCAGGTGATGCGGCCCCTCCGCCAGGTAGAAGGGCTCGTAGCCGTAAGACCCGTTGGGGTACTCGGGGTCGTCGATCTCAGCCTCGTTGTAGACGTCGATGCCGCCGATGGCATCGACGAAGGTCTCAAAAGCCGTGAAGTCCAGCCGCAGGTAGTAGTCGATGCCGACGCCCAGGTTGTGCTGCACCGTCTTGACCGCCAGGGCGGGGCCGCCGCCCGGGTAGTCATAGTAGTCGCCGGTGCGGTTGGCGGTGTTGATGGTGTCGGGCTCAAAGCCGGGGACGTCGACCCACAGGTCGCGCGGGATCGAGAGCATGGCGGCCGTGCGGGCCACCGGGTCGAGCGACACCACCATCATCGTGTCCGTCAGGTAGCCTTTCTCTTCTTCGCCCACGCGCCGGTCGATGCCCATCACCAGGATGGTCACCCGGTCGGTGCCGGCCCAGGCTTCCACATCCACCGTGGGCACCGGCGTGGCGTTGGGCGGCGCGGTGGCCAGCGACGTGTCGCCGCCGCCCGCGCCGTTAGTCGCGCCTGGCTGGGGCGTGAGCTGCGCCGCCGGGGTGGAGGCGCTCTCGTTGGTGACCTTCCAACCGGCGACGAAGTCGCGCACCGTGGCGTACACCAGGAATGCGGCCCCGAACGTCACGAGGACGAAGGCGCCGATCATCAAGCCCAACAGCCAGCCGGGCACGGGCGGGCGCCGGCGGTTGCGGTTCCCCCGCAGGGGGACGCGCGTGTATTGCGTCATCGCGCTACGAACACCCTTTCACCTCTGGGCCATCGCACTGCCCAACGGCCCGATCCGGCGATTATAGCAGACCGGCTCCAACGCATTCACGCGCGCCGTGCTCGGCAGGCGATGCCCGTGGTCCGCTCGGCTCCCAAATATTGGCAGCGGACTGGTCTACGCCGCTCGATGGCTCGGGCGCGCCAACGGGCGGCCTTTTGTGCCGTGCCCGACGCGAGAAGCACGGGCCCTGGGTTACACGGCCAGAGCTTCCCATTCGCCCAGGCGAACGGTCAACTCGGTCTGGAGCTGGTTATATGCCTCGCCCAGCGTCCCCACGCGCACCGCGTCGCCGGCCGTGCCGGCCTCTTCGAGCTCGCGCGCCAGCGCCGCCAGGCGCTGCTCGAGGTCGGTGATGGCGCGTTCGGCCTCCGCCAGCCGCGCTGCCCGCTTACGCTCGGCGCTGCGCTCACGCTTCTGCTCCGCGTTGCCCCGGGGGGGCCGGCTGGGCACCGCCGCCTTCTCGCCGCGTGCTTTCGCGGCGCCTACCGCGGCCCAGCCGGCCTCCTTCGCGGGCTCGGTCCCTTTCTCCCGCTCCTTGACGTACTCGCCCCAACTACCCTTGAAGACCTCCAGCGCGCCGGCCTCCACCGACCAGATCTGGGTCGCCAGGCCGTCGATCAGGTAGCGGTCGTGCGACACCAGCAGGATGGTGCCGGGGAAGTCCGCCAGCACGGCCTGCAGGATCTCCTGTGAGGGGATATCCAGGTGATTTGTCGGCTCGTCGAGCAGCAGCAGGTTGGCGCCCTGAAGCGCCAGCTTGGCCAGCGCTACCCGCCCGCGCTCGCCACCGGAGAGCACGCTGATCTTCTTATAGACGTCGTCGCCGGTAAAGAGGAACTTGGCGGCGTAATCGCGCGCCCGGCCGGTCGGCATCTCCTGCACGGCCAACAACTCGTCGAGCACCGTACGCTCGGGGTCAAGCCCTTCGTGGGCTTGCGCGAAGTAGCCGATCTTCAGGCTGCTGCCCAGTGTGACGCTGCCAGCCAGCGGCGAGACCTCGCCCAGCAGGGTCTTGAGGAAGGTTGTCTTGCCGGCGCCGTTGGGGCCGATGAGGGCCGCGCATTCCTCGCGCCACAGCAGCACGTCGGGCGCGTGGAACAGCACCTTGCCGTCGTCGGCGTAACCCACCGCCAGGTCGTGCGTCTCAATCACGCGGTCGCCCGAGCGCTGGTAGGTTTGCAGGTCGAGTTTGAGCTGCGCCGCCTCGCGCGGCCGGTCCACCAACCCCGCGCCGCTGACCATCAGCCGGTCCAGCCGGCGCTGGCGGCCCTTGGCCTGGCGGGTGTTCTGCCCGGCGATGTTGCGGCGAATGTACCCCTGCTCTTTGGCCATCAGCGCGCGCTGTGCGGCATACTCGTTTTGCTGGCGCGACCGCCGGTCAGCGCGCTGCGCCAGGTAGGCCGAGTAGTTGCCGCGGTATTCGGTCAGCGCTTCGAAGGCAAGCTCCCAAATGCTGGAGACCACCTGGTCAAGGAAATAACGGTCGTGCGAGACGATCAGCACGGCTCCGTCCCAATCGTTTAGCCAGGTCTCCAACCACTCGACGGCGTGGATGTCGAGGTGGTTGGTCGGCTCGTCCAGGATCAGCAGGTCGGGGCTTTCCAGCAGCAGCCGCCCCAACAGCGCGCGCGTCTTCTGCCCGCCCGAAAGCTGCTCCACCGGCCGTACGTAATCGGCCGGCTCGAAGTTCAGGCCAGACAGCACCTGGCGGATGCGCGTCTCGTACAGGTAGCCGCCGTCGAGCTCGAATTGGTGCTGCAGCGGGCCGTAGCGCTCCAGCAGGCTGTCGCGCTGCGCCGGGTCGGCCATGGCCGCTTCCAGGCGGGCCAACTCGGCCTCGCGCTCGCGCAGCCCGGCAAAGGCGCCGAGCATTTCGTCCCAGACGGTTGCGCCCAGGCTGGCCGCCTCCAGCGCCGCCTCCTGGGCCAGGTAGCCGATCCGCAGCCCGCGTGCAGCCTGCACCATCCCGCGCGACGGCTCCTCGCGCCCGGCCAGCAGGCGCAGCAGCGTGGTCTTGCCGGCGCCGTTCGGACCAACTAGCCCGATCCGCGCCATGTGGGGAATCGCAATATCCACGCCGGCGAAGATGTCGTCGGGTCCATAGGATTTCGCCAGTTGCGTGCCGGTGAGCAGGGACAATTGAAACGCCGGAGGCCAGGTGCGAGTGGGTGGTGAGTAATACCGTTGGACTGCTCGGATTATACCATCCGGGGAGGCGGGGTCAGGGCAACCTTGCAACTTCCGGCTATAATCCCCCGGCATGACCAATCGCGCTTACCTCGTGGAAGACTATCGCGGGTTTCACATCGCCTCCTTTGTGCTGGCGGTTGGCGGCTGGGCGGCGCTGTACTACCTGGTGAGCACCGTTGTGCCCAGCCCCGGACCGCGCTGGCTGTTCTTCGTAGCCGGCTTAATGGCCGTCACCGGCAGCGTGGGGCCGTTCGTGTGGTATCTCAATCGGCGCTTCGCACGCCGCCCCGCGCCGGCCGGCGTGCTGCTGCGCCAGTCGTTGTGGGTGGGCCTGTTCACCGCCACCTGCGCCTGGCTGCAACTGGCCCGGACCCTCAACGCGCCCACCGCGCTGCTGCTGGCCGGAGGCCTGGCTGGGATCGAATGGTTCTTGCGCCTGCGCGAGCGCGCGCGCTGGGTCCCGGGCGAGGACGATGAGCCTGCGTAATCTGCCGTCGGTGGACCGGCTGCTGGCCCAGGCCTCCGACGTCATTCAAGCCTACGGACGCCCGCTAACCACCCAGGCCCTGCGCGACGTGCTGGCCGAGGCGCGCGCCCAGGCACGCGGCGCCGCCGGCAACGAGCACCTCGTGGCGCCGCTGCCCGACGCCGGCGAACTGCTCGCTCGCGCCCGCGCCCGTCTGGCCGCCCTGCGCACCGCTCGCCTGCGTCCCGTCATCAATGCCACCGGCGTCATCCTGCACACCAACCTCGGCCGCGCGCCGCTGGCGGCTTCGGCCCTGGCCCAGATTGAAGCGGCCGCGCGCGGCTATAGCACGCTGGAATACGATCTGGCAGCGGGGGAGCGCGGCCAGCGCAGCGCCCAGGCCGAAGCGCTGCTGGTCCGCCTGACCGGCGCCGAAGCGGCGTTGGTGGTCAACAACAACGCCGCCGCGGTCTTGCTGGCGCTCACGGCGCTGGCCCAGGGCCGAGCGGTGCTCATCGCCCGTGGCCAATTGGTCGAGATCGGGGGCGGCTTCCGCGTGCCGGATGTGCTCAAGCAATCGGGTGCCCGGCTGGTCGAAGTCGGCACCACCAACCGCACCCACTTGCAGGACTACGCCAGCGCGCTCGACGAGCAGGTGGCCGTGGTGCTGCGCGCCCACCATTCGAACTTCAAGATCATCGGGTTTGCCACCGAGCCGAGCCTCGCCGAGCTGTGCAGCCTGGGCCGGCCCGTAGTCGACGATCTGGGGTCGGGCGCCCTGCTCGACACGGCGGCCTACGGCCTGGTCCACGAGCCGACCGTGCAGGAGTCGCTGGCGGCCGGCGCGGGGCTGGTGTGCTTCTCGGGCGACAAGCTGCTGGGCGGGCCGCAGGCCGGGCTGATCGTCGGCCGCCGCGCGCTGGTGGACCAGCTCCGGCGGCACCCGCTGGCCCGCGCCGTGCGCCCTGATAAGCTCTGCCTAGCAGCCCTGCACGCTACGCTGCTGCACTACGCCCGTGACGAGGCCACGCGCGAGATCCCCGTGTGGCGGATGCTGGCCGCGCCGCTCGACGGGCTCGCGCGGCGCGCCCAGGCCTGGGCGGCGGAGCTGGCCCCCAACGCGGCCGTGGCCGGCGCCCGCGTCAGCGTGACGGCAGGCGAATCGACCGTGGGCGGCGGCAGCCTGCCCGGCGAGACCTTGCCCACCTGGCTGCTGGCCCTGGAGGTGGCGGCGCCCAACACCTTCGCCGCCCGCCTGCGGGCGCAGCCCGCGCCGGTGGTGGCGCGCGTCGCCGGTGACCGCGTGCTGCTGGACCCGCGCACCGTCGCCGAAGCGGAGGCGCCAGCCATGCTCGACAGCCTGCGCGCCGTCTTGCTGGAATACCGCACTAATGAGCCCTGACATACTTGAGGGCCTGACCGACCCTGGAAGCATCCGCCGCTACCTCGAGCGCCTGGAGCTCAGTATCCAGTCGGTCCAGCGGCGCCTAAAGCGCTTCGAGGACGAGTTCGGCATGGACAGCGAAGTGTTCTACACCAAGCTGCAGAACGCCGAGCTAAACGAACGCCTGGAATACGCCGAGTGGGCCGGCGAGCATGAAATGCTCCAACGCCTGCGCCGGCAGCGCGCCGAGCTGCGCAAGAAACTAAGATAAAGGCATGCGATCTGACCTCGACCAATTGATGCAGGAACGAGGTTACGCGGCCCTGCTGGTGCTGGGCGGCACGGCCTGCAACCCGCCGATGTATTACCTGGCCAATGGCGCTAGCGTCACCGAGAACACGGTGCTCGTCAAGCCCCGCGGTCAGGCGCCGTTGCTCTTCGTCAGCGCCATGGAGCGCGACGAGGCCGCCTGCTCGGGGCTGGAGGTGCGCGCGCGCCTGCACCGCCTGGCCGAGCTGCGCACCGAGGCGGGCGGCAGCGAGATGCGGGCCCGCGCCCGTTGGCTGGTCGAGCTGCTGGCCGAGGCCGGCGTGCGCACGGGCGCCGTGGCCGCCTTCGGCCAGATCGACCTGGGCAGCGGCTATGCCTTGCTGACGGCCATCGGCGAGCTCAACCCGCGACTGAAGATTGTGGGCGGCCTGGACGATAACCTGCTCGACCTGGTACGCACCACCAAGGACGCGCACGAGGCGGGCCGCATCCGCGCCGTGGGCCGCCGGACCATGCGCGTAGTGGCGGGCACCGAAGAGTTCCTCACCAGCCACCGCGCCCGGAACGGCCACCTGGTCCATAAAGACGGCAGCCGCCTAACCATCGGCGACGTCAAGCGCCGGATCCGTGAACTGCTGCTGGCCGAAAACCTGGTCGACCCAGAAAGCGGCGCCATCTTCGCCATCGGCCGTGATGCCGGCGTGCCCCACTCGCGCGGCCGCGACCGCGACCCGGTAGCCCTAGGCCAGACCATCCTTTACGATATCTTTCCCGCCGAGCCGGGCGGCGGTTACTTCTTCGATTTCACCCGCACCTGGTGCTTGGGCTTTGCGCCGCCCGAGGTGGAGCAGGCGCACGCCGACGTGCTCGACACCTTCAAGCGTGTCAGGCGCGCGCTCAAGCCGGGCGAACTCTGCCGCGGCTACCAGGACCTGACCTGCGACCTGCTGGAAGCGCGCGGCCACCCCACGTTGCGCACCGACCCGACCACCACCAACGGCTACGTGCACAGCGTCGCGCACGGCCTGGGGCTGGCGGTTCACGAGGCGCCGCGCTTTCACAGCAGTCCCAGCAATGGCGCCCGCCTCGATCCGGGCGTTGTCATCACGATCGAACCAGGACTATACTATCCTGAACGCGGCTTCGGCGTCCGCATCGAAGACAGCCTTTGGCTCAACCCCGCCACGCTGAAATTCGAGACGCTGGCGAACTACCACAAAGACCTCGTATTGAACGTGAAGCGCTAGCCGATTTCCCATGCCCCGGATCCTCGCCATCGAGACTTCCTGTGACGAAACGGCCGCGGCCGTCGTCGCCGATGGCGCTACGCTGCTGGCCAATGTCGTCGCGTCGCAGGCCGCCAGGCACGCGCGCTACGGCGGCGTCTTCCCTGAAGTCGCCTCGCGAGCGCACATTGAGGAGATCTACGCGGTTGTGCAGCAGGCCCTCGGCGACGCCCACCTGAGCCTGGCCGACATCGACGCCATCGGCGCCACGCGCGGGCCGGGCCTGCCAGGCTCGCTGGTGGTGGGGCTGAACATGGCCAAGGGCCTGGCGCTCGGGCGCGGGCTGCCGCTGTTGGGTATCAACCACCTGGAGGGGCACGTTTACTCGCTATGGTTGGTCGAGGGCGCGCCAGAGGTCCGCTTCCCGGTGCTGGTGCTGATCGTCTCGGGCGGCCACAGCGAGCTAGTGCTGATGGCCGGCCACGGCCAGTACCAGCGCCTGGGCGGCACGCTGGACGACGCCGCCGGCGAGGCTTTCGACAAAGTCGCGCGCCTGCTGGGTCTGCCCTACCCCGGCGGCCCCAGCCTGGAGGCAGCGGCCCGCGGCGGCAACCCGGCCGCCTTCAAGTTCCCGCGCGCCTGGCTGGAGACAACCTGGGATTTCTCGTTTAGCGGGCTCAAGACCGCCGTGCTGTACGAGGTCAAGCAGCAGAAGCCCGGCCGTCCCCTGGCCACCGAGCCGGGCGGGGCCGAGTCGGTCCCGCCCGACGCCACCCTGGTGCCGCACCTGGCCGCCAGCTTCCAGGCCGCGATCGTGGACGTGCTGGCCGGCAAGACGGTGGCGGCCGCCGAGCGTTTCGG
>JADLEU010000217.1 GCA_020845955.1 Anaerolineales bacterium | reverse complement strand
GCGCTCGAATCGGCCGAGACCGCCGTGCTGGTCGCACCGAACGACGTCAAATCAAAAGCGATCCTGGCCTGGGCCCTGGACTGGAACGTCAACGCCGGCTGCCGCTGCCGGACTTTGGCCGAGGCCGAATCGGCGGCCGTGACTGCCATCGCGCTCGACAGCAACTACGCCCCGGCCCACGCCTACTATTCTGAAATCCTCAACGACGCCCAGAAATGGAGCCAGGGCTTCCAGGAAGCCGAAAACGCCCTGCAGCTCGATCCCAACCTGCTGGAAGCCCACCGCGCAATGGGCTATGCTTACGAAAGCCTGGCCCAATACGAGGAAGCCATCGTTCACTACAAGAATGCGCTGCAGATCAACCCGAACCTGATTGCCATTTACCTGTCGCTGGGCCTCAACTACCGGGTGCTGCAGAATCACGAACAGGCCATCTTCTACTTCAGCAAGGCCAGCGCCATCGACCCCAACAATGTCGACCCGTACCTGTACCTCAGCCGCACCCACTACCAGAACGACGAGTTGGGCGCCGCTGTGCAATACCTGGAACTGGCGCTGCACCTGGAGCCGGCCAACCCCGACATCCATGGCCGCCTGGGCCTGATCTTCTTCAGGCGCCGCAACTATGAGGGGGCTGAGCCGGAGCTGGCTCTGGCCGTAGACGGCGGCACCGTCGATGGAGCCGGCAACCCGCTCACGTACGCCAACGGTCTGCCGGTTGAGGACGTGAACGGCAAGCCTGTAGAGAGCAGCGACGGCATCGTGCTGCAAGTCGACCCGCTGGCCCTCACCGGGCCGATCTCGCTCGAGTATTACTACACCTACGGCAACCTGCTGGCCTACTTGCAGAAGTGCGAACCTGGCGCCGCCGCGAAACAGGCCCCGTATTGGCTGGAACGCGCGCTGGCCGAATACCCCCAGGATGCGACCGTGCTGGCCAGCTACGAGGAAAGCATGGCCCTCTGCCGCAGCGGCCTGACGACCGACGAGGCCATCTCCGGCGCCGCGACGCCGGAACCGTCGCCCACCCCTTAGAGCGGATAACTGTCGCAATCGATGGCGCCCGTAGGGGCGTTCAATTCACCTGCCCCCTGCAACCCTGGCCAAGCCCGCCAGGGCGGGTGAGCCCCGCACGCCCCCCTGGCACCGCCCGCCAGGGCAGGTGTTTCCCGGTCAGCCAGCCATACAGCGCACCGGCCAACGGGGGATCAAGGCCGCGCGCCGGGGCCTGACCGCCTCCGGGTTAGCACTCGCCTCTGTCGTCTGCAAGGAACTCTTGACACCGGTTGGCGGTTGCGGTATTATGCCCCTGTCAAGTTAGCACTCTATGTCTGCGAGTGCTAACTTGTCACTGTGCTCCCCAAATGCCTATCAAGTGTACCCATTTCCTCAGGAGGCGAAACGATGGCAATTAACCTTAAACCCCTTGGCGACCGCGTGGTGGTCGAGCCCATCGAGCAGGAAGAGATGACTGCTAGCGGGATCGTGCTGCCCGAGACCGCCAAGGAAAAGCCGCAAAAGGGATTGGTCTTGGCCGCCGGCCCTGGCGTGCGCGATGACGAGGGCAAGCGCATCACCCTGGACGTGGGCGTCGGCGACGTGGTGCTGTTTGCTAAGTACGCCGGCACGGAGTTCAAGGTCGACGGCAAGAAGCTGCTGATCCTCAAGGAAAGCGACCTGCTGGCGATCGTCGAGACCGACGAAGGCAAGAAGAAGAAGTAACCGTCCCTGCCCCGAAACAAACTGGATACTATCAAGGAGTATTGACCCATGCCCAAGCAACTTGTCTTCTCGGAAGATGCCCGCCGCCGGCTACAGCGCGGCGTTGACACCCTGGCCAACGCCGTGGCCACCACGCTCGGCCCCAAGGGCCGCAACGTAGCTCTGGACAAGAAGTTCGGCGCCCCGACCGTCACCCACGACGGTGTGACCGTGGCCAAGGAGATCGAGCTGGAAGACCCCTATGAGAATATGGGCGCCCAGCTGCTGAAGGAAGCTGCCACCAAGACCAACGACATCGCCGGCGACGGCACCACCACTTCCACCGTCTTGGCGCACGCCATCGTCACCGAAGGCCTGAAGAACCTGGCCGCTGGCGCCAATCCGATGCTGCTCAAGCGCGGCATCGAGAGCGCCACCGACACCGTCGTCGAGTCGCTGCGCAAACAGGCCCAGAAGATCAGCACCAAAGAAGAGATCGCCTCGGTCGCCACCAACTCGGCCGCCGACGAGGAGATCGGCAGCCTGATCGCCGATGTGATGGACAAGGTCGGCAAGGACGGCGTCATCACGGTCGAAGAGTCCAAGACCCTGCAGTTCGAGACCGAGTACGTCGAAGGCATGCAGTTCGATCGCGGCTACGTCTCGGCCTATTTCATCACCTCCCCCGAGTCGATGGAGGCGGTGATTACTGATCCCTACATCCTGATCTACGACAAGAAGATCTCGGCCGCGGCCGACATCGTGCCGGTGCTCGAGAAGCTGGTCCAGATCGGCAAGCGCGACCTGGTCATCATCGCCGAGGACGTCGACGGCGAGGCGCTGGCCACCCTGGTGCTCAACAAGCTGCGCGGCATGCTCAACGTGCTGGCCGTTAAGGCCCCCGGCTTCGGTGATCGCCGCAAGGCCATGCTGCAGGACATCGCCGTCCTGACCGGCGGCACGGTAGTGACTGAAGAGTTGGGCAAGAAGCTCGAGTCGACCACCCTGAGCGACCTGGGCCGGGCCGGCAAGGTCGTTTCGACCAAGGACGACACCACCATCGTCGAGGGCAAGGGCAACGCCAAGGCCATCAAGGGCCGCATCGAGGAGATCCGCGTCGAGATGGACAAATCCACCTCCGACTACGACAAGGAAAAGCTCCAGGAGCGCCTGGCCAAGCTCTCCGGCGGCGTGGCCGTGATCCGCGTGGGCGCCGCCACCGAGACTGAACTGAAGGAGAAGAAGCACCGCGTCGAGGACGCGCTCTCGGCAGCCCGCGCTGCGGTTGAGGAGGGCATCGTGCCCGGCGGCGAGGTGTCGCTGATCAACGCCGCCACCGCGCTGGAGAAGGTCAAGCTCGAGGACGAGGACGCCCAGGTCGGCATCAACATCGTCCGCCGCGCCCTGGAAGCCCCCTTGCGCCGGTTGGCCCAGAATGCCGGTCAGGACGGCTCGGTCATCATCGACGGCATCCGCCGCCGCGCCAAGGAAGTCAAGAACAAGAACATCGGCTACAACGTCATCTCCGCCGCCTACGTCGATATGATCGAAGACGGCATCATCGATCCGGTCAAGGTCGTGCGCGGAGCCCTGGAGAACGCCGCCTCCATTGCCGCGATGATCCTGACCACCGATGCGTTGATCACCGACGTGCCGGAGAAGGAAAAGGCCCCGCCCATGCCCCCGGGTGGCGGTATGGGCGACTTCTAATCGCCCGCGCCCGCTCGAAGCGGCGCCCCCTGCGGGCGTCGCCGCGGTCCGCTTGGCCGCAGCGAGAGTCTCTCAAGGAGCAAGACGGCCCCTCTGCCGAGGGGCCGTTTTGTTTGGCTGACCGGCGCGGCCGGCCCTGTCAGCCGCGCGCCAGCCGGCAGTCGGCCAGGGGCGTGCCGACCGCGCAACCGCCGCGCCACAAACACGTAAGAGCAAGTGATAAAGTATCTGGCAACTGCTGGGGGTGATGCGGGAGGACTTTAATGGCTACCCAAACTCGTTACCTGCGCCGCTCGCGCCACAACCGAGTCCTGCTCGGGGTCTGCGGCGGCCTGGCGGAGTTCTTCGGTATCAGCGCTTTCTGGACCCGCCTGTTCTTCCTGATTGCGCTGATCCCAGGCGGCGTGCCCGGCCTGGCGCTCTATGCGCTGCTGTGGCTGATCGTCCCCTCGGAGTAGCGCCGGCGGCCTGGGTCCAGGCCCTGAAGATCTTATAGACCATTAGGGCCTGGACAATTCCTATCCCCCGCCCCAATACGCCATGGCGGCCAGCACACCGGCCAGCGCCAGCAGCCCCAGGCAGCCCAGCGAAAATACCCGCGTCGTCAGCTTCAGCACGGCCTTCAGGATCGTCCAGCCCACCACCAGCGCCACCACGACGATGCCTAGCGTGACCCAATCCACTTGTCCAAGATCCGGCATCTCGGCCTCTCAATGTCCGCCAGGGCCCTAGACCGTCACCACCTGTCCAGCCTTGACCACAGTCTGCACCAGGTTGGTGCCATAACGATAGCCCAGGTGCCGGTAGTCTGGCACCCCGAGCAGCAGCACGTCGGCCGCCTTTCCCACCTCCAGGCTGCCGACCGCGTGGTCGAGCCGGAGGGCGCGGGCGGCGTTAATGGTCGCCGCGGCGATGGCCTGCGCCGGCGTCAGCCGCATGTAGCGGCAGGCCAGCGCAATCACCATCTGCATGCTCTCGCACCAGGTGGTGCCCGGGTTCAGGTCGCTGGCCAGCGCCAACAGCCCGCCGGCCTCCAGGATCTGGAGCGCCGGCGTGTAGTCAGGCTGGGCCAGCCCGAAAGGCGTGCCGGGCAGCCCAACCGCCACGGTCTCGCCGCGCCCGAGCGCGGCAATGTCGGCCGCGGGTGTCTGCACCAGGTGGTCGGCCGAGGCCGCGCCGAGCTCGACGGCCAGTGCCGTGCCGCCCAACCCCACGAACTCGTCGGCGTGGATCTTGAGACTAAAGCCCAGCGCGCGGGCGCGCTCGAGAATGCGGCGCGACTGGGCCACCGTGAAAGCGCCGTCCTCACAAAAGACGTCGCAGAACACCGGTAGGTTGCGAGCCGCCCAGCGCGGCAGGCGCCCGGCGGCCGCCGGCAGCATCTCGTCCACCACCAGGTCGACATAGGCCTCGGCCCGCCCGGCATATTCGGCCGGCACGGCATGCGCGCCGATAAAGGTCGGCACCAGCGTCCACGGCCCCTCCACGGCGAGGAGTTCGATGGCGTCGAGCTGGCGCAGCTCGGCCTCGGTCTCCAGCCCATAGCCGGTCTTGGCCTCCACGGTAGTGGTGCCGTGGGCCAGCATCTGGCGCAGCCGGGGACGAGTGGCCGCCGCCAATTCGGCTACGCTGGCGGCGCGCGTTTGGCGCACCGTGGACATAATGCCGCCGCCGGCCGCCATGATCTCCATGTAGGTGCGCCCGGCCAGCCGCTGCTCGAACTCGTTGGCCCGGTCGCCAGCCCAGACCACGTGCGTGTGCGGGTCCACGAACCCGGGCAGCGCCACCTGGCCGCGGGCATCCAGCTCGGCCCTCGACCGCACTTGCGCCCGCACCGCCCTAGTCGGCCCGACGGCCACGATCCGGCCGGCCGCGATGGCCAGCGCGCCGTCCTCGATCAGCCCCAGATTGCCCAGCCGCGCTCCGCGCTGCGGCCCGCCGGCCAGCGTTAGCAGCTGGGCCGCCGAGTGAACGAGCAGATCGCAGTCAAGCCGGGCAGCACTCATGGCGCCTCACACGATCGACAAGCGGGCACAAGTCACATCTACCACAAGCGGCTTCATTCATCCACCAGCAGGCCACTATCGACCTCCCCAGGGAGGGTTAGCTTCAATACCTTGGAAGCAAATGCACGGATGGATGCTGGCCTCACGACCGGCGCCCATCCGTGCCTGGCTTATCTACGCCGCTGCTCAGACCGGCATTGGCCAGTCCGAGGTCCCACCCGACTGCCGCGGTCCTAGGGATAGTTATTGTTCCAGAACCAGTTGTAGCTGTAATAGCCCGAAGCGCTCTGCAGCAGAATGGCGATCTGCGCCGCGTTGGCCAGGGGCGCCGGGATCGTGATGGTCGTTGTGAACGTGCCGCCCACGCCCGAGTTGACCGAGCCGGCCGCGTAACCCCCATAGCCGCGCGTGCCGATCGCGCCCATGTAGACGTTAAACGTCTGGCTGGCCGGGAAGTTCGCGGTCCGGATGGTGACCGACGTATTGCGCGCGACGCCGATGATGCTGAAGGTCGGCACCACGAACGGGGGCGCCGTTGGGCCCGCGGTCGCGGTGGGCGCGCGCGTGGCCGTGGGCGCGGCCGTGGCCGTTGGGCCGGGCGTGTTCGTCGGCTGAGCCGTGGCCGTTGGCCCGAGTGTCGCGCTGGGGCCGGCGGTGGCGGTGGTGCTGGCCGGGATGCACAGCACCTGGCCGGGGAAGATCAGGCTGGGGTTGGCCAACTTGTTGGCTGCCGCGATCGCCGGCCAGGGCACGTTGTAGGCCAGGCCGATGCGGAACAGGTTGTCGCCGGGCTTGACCGTGTACTGCGCGAGGCAGGTTTGCGCGCTGGCTGGCGCGACCACTACGGCCAGCAGGCTCAGGGCGAGCGCGAACGAAAACAGGCGTTTCATGGGCCCCTCCTGGCCGCCCGCCGCGAGTCTGGCGGCCGGCCCTACGCGGTGCAGACTATGCTTTTGATTATATGGCGAAAGCGGCTTAACTCCAACCTGTCAGCGGCGCTCGCGCACAAAGAGGACAATGACGGCCAGCGCGGCCAGGTTACAGGCCATGCCCGCCATCCCGTTCCAGGCAAAGCCGTACGGGAACAAGAAGCCGCCCAGCAGCGCGCCCAGCATCCGCCCCGCGGCCAGGACGGCCACGCCGGTGCTCATCACCCACCCGCGCGCCTCCGGCACCAGTTCCGTCAGCAGCGGGAGGGTGGCGACGATTGTGAACTCATAGGCGATGAAGACCAGGAACAGCCCGCCCAGGGCCAGCGCCAGGCTGCCGCCGGTGGTTGGCAGCGCCAGGTAAGCCGCCGCGCTGGCCGCCAGCCCAACCGCGATGGATCGGCGCTTGCCCAACCGGTCAGCCAGCGCCATCACCAGGCCCTCGCCGGCCAGCTCAGCCAGGCCGATGACGGTGGCGCTCAACCCAAGCTCGGCCACGCTCAAGCCAAAGGCGCCCTCCAGCCAGACGGCGTAGACCACGTTGAGCGTCTCGTTGGCGGTGGAGATGAGCAGGCTCAGGCCAAAGGCCGCCACAACCGCCGGGTTGCGCCAGATCAGGGCCAGATGGCCTCGCCCAGGCACCTGGGGTCTGCCGGGCGCCGGCGCGTCGCGCGGGATGACGGCCCACAGCGCGGCCCCGGCGCCGGCGCCCAACGCGGCCAGCGGCAGAAAGGGCGCGCGCCACCCGGCGCGGGCGATCAGCAGGCCGGCCAGCGGAATACCTACCAGGGCGGCCCCCGACCAGCCGATTTCGGTGAAGGCGATCACCAGCCCCCGCCGCGCGTAGGGCGTGCGGTCGCCCAGGTAGGTCTGCAGGGCCGGGTCGAAGATGAACTTGGCGACGACGACCAGGATCAGATAGGCGGCAAAGGCATAGTAGCTCGGCCATACGCCCACCAGCGCCACGCCGGCGCAGAAGACCGCCACGCCGATCAACATGGCGTGGCGGCGGCCATAGCGGTCGGGCAGGCCGCCAAACAACGGCGACGCCATGCCCAGCGCGCCGCGCAGCGACAAGAGGCCGGTGAGCGCCTCCAGGGGCACACCCAGCCCGCGGCTGAGCGCCGGCAGCAAGGCATACACCATCCGGTGGGCGGTGTTCATCACCGCCCGCGCCAGCGTGGCGACGACGAGCTGCACCCGCAGCGGGCTGACCGCGGCGGGCGCCTCGCGCTCAAGACGCGTCATGCAGTTTGGTCGAGGATAGCGCGAATTCGGGCGGCTGCTTGGCGCGCGGCGCTGAGCGTCAGACCCAGCTTGGCGTCCTTGTCAATCAGCAGCGCCAGCGCCGCGTCGCTGGTGGCGGGCAGCACGGCAAGCGTGCCGCGCTCACCTTCCATCAGCACTTGCTCCAGTTGCCCCTGTTCCAGGCGCGCCAGGATGCGCTCGGCCTGGCCGGCCAGCACGGCCGCGGTCGCGCCCACGTGCTCGCCGCCCGTGGGGTCGTGAATGTCTTCGTCCCAGCCGGGCGGATAGGCAGCGATCACCAGCCCATCCGGGGTGATCAGCGCCGCCCCGCGCACGCCCGGCGCCCCGCGCTTCAGCGCCGCCAGGCTGCTCAGAATCGCGTCAGAACGGTTATTAACAGGCATGCGATCGAGGGTTCCTTCGTCGTTGGTCCTTGGTCCGCGGTCGGGCCGGCCCGTCAGCGCAGCATCGGCATGCGGATGCCGGCAGCGCGGGCAAACTGCACCGCCGCCGGATAGCCGGCGTCGGCGTGGCGCACCACGCCCAGGCCGGGATCGGTGGTCAGCACGCGCTCCAGGCGCCGCGCGGCGGCCGGCGTGCCGTCGGCCACGATCACCTGCCCGGCGTGCTGTGAGAAGCCGATGCCCACGCCGCCGCCGTGGTGGAACGACACCCAGGTGGCGC
>JADLEU010000216.1 GCA_020845955.1 Anaerolineales bacterium | reverse complement strand
GCCCTGGCTGGCCGTATTTGCGCTCGTTTTTGCTACTCTGGTTGGTCTCGTCTCGGGGATCTACCCCGCTTTGCGCGCGGCCAACCTCGTGCCGATCATTGCGCTTAAGGCGGAATAGCGCGCCGGTTTGTGTTCGCCTGAATGTGGGCGCGGGAGCGGGCCAACGAGCATGTGCTGATGCTGCGCGCGGTCATGGCGGCCGACCCGCTCACGCCCGCCGGCCTGTGCGCCGACGCTGGCGCGGGGCAGCTTTTCTACAGCCGCGGCCAGGGCGACGCCTGGGCGCTGACGGCCGACTTCCTGCCGCCGATCCAGCTGGTGGAGGTGGCCATCACATGCCGAAGCCGGCTACATCCACCGGATACCGGATACTGGGCGCCGGCCTGCAGCCGCCGCTCAAGCGGTAGTGGCGGGTCAGGCGGCGCCCGCCGGGCGGTTCAGGAAGCTGCTGGCAAAGGCGTAGAACGCGTACACGTCGGCGAAGTTGGTCACCAGCCCGAGCGACACGCGCGTGGCCGAGGCCGGCTGGCCGTAGCGCGCCAGCATATAGTCGTTCAAGCGCGGCGGGATGGGCAGCGGCTCGCTTTCGATGAAGGCGTCCAGGCCGTCGCGGGGCAGGTCGTGGGCGATCTCGCTGGCGCCCGGGTTGCAGAAACAGCCCGTGCGCAGCGAGATCCTCTCGGCGTTAGCCAACTGCTCGACCGCGAACACGTCCCAGGGCCGCCCGCCGGGGTCGTAGAAGTTCATCGCCAGCGTGGCGCCGCGGCAGTGCATGTTCTGGGGACCGTGGATCTTCACCAGCGGCCGGCCGCCGGAGTGGCGCAGCGCCAGCAAGTTCTCCAGCAGCCACTCGGTCAGCAGCCGCACCCGCTGCTGGATCACCTCCAGCCCGATGCGCTCGATGTGCTCCAGCCCGATGCGCACCGCCGGGATGTTGAGATAGTTCACGGTCCCATCTTCAAAGCCGGTCACGGTGGGCCACAGCCGGTGCTTGCCCGCCCTGACCGACACCATCGTGATCGCGCCGCCCGCGAACCACGGGCGCCGCAGCTTGGCCAGCGCGCGCTTGCGGACGATCAATGCGCCGATGCCGGTGGGGTAGCCGAAGATCTTGTAGAACGACAGCGGCACGAAGTCGGGCTTCCAGCGGCTCAGGTCCAGGCGGTTGGTGGGCACAAAGGCGGCGGCGTCGAGCAGCACGTCCCAGCCCCGGGCCTGCGCCAGCGCGATCAGTTCCAGCGGATGCTGCACGCCCGAGTAGTTCGACTGGGCCAGGTAGGCCAGCAGGTTGTCCGCGCCCGGCCGGCCCAGCGCCAGGTAGCCGGGCAGCGCCCGCGGGTCCAGCCGCAGCTGGGGCGGCGTGACCGGGATATAGGTGACCTGGGCGCCCCTGGCCCGCGCGAACTCGCGCACGCCGTTGGTGGAGTTGTGGTTGTCGGCCGCCAGCAGAAAGTGTCCGCCGGGCGTGAAAGGGTAGGCTTCGCCGACCAGCTTGATGGCGCCGCTGGCGTTGGGGGTGAAGATCAGGGTGTACTCGTCGGGCGAGGCGTTGAAGTAGTCCAGGACGCAGGCGCGCACAGCCTCGATGCGCTCGGTCATGGCCAGCGAGGTAGGGTTCTGCGAGTGCGGGTTGCCGAAGACATGGCGTTCGAGCAGCGCGTGGTGGGCGCGCACCTGCGAGGCGGCGTACAGCCCGCCGCCAGTGTAGTCGAGATAGACGTGGCCCTCGGCCTCCAGGCGCTGGTATTCGCCGGCGCGCAGACCGTCCAGGGCGCTCGTCGCGCGGTAAGCGGGATATTCGGTTTCGAACCGGGCTTGCGCGGCTGCCAGGCCAGCCACGCGGGGAATGAATTCCTTGACGTTGAGCATGCGGCGCCTCACTGTGAACGCGGACCATTTGATTCGTTCTGGCCCATACGATACAAGAGACGGTCCGGCGCCGCATCGGGAGCGCCACCCCATATTGACCAGCCGGCCTCCCCATTTTGGGGCGGCCGGCAGCGATGCCGCAGCGCGCTGCGAACCGAGGCCGCGCTCAGAACTCCACGAAATGATCGTAGGAGCGCCGGTCGTCACCCACCTTGCGCAGCGCGATGCACGCGCCGGCCAGGCCATAGGCCCGGTCGACCCCGAGCAGCTCGCCCCCAAACGCCCGGGCAATTGGCTTCTCAAGCCCGGGGAGGCGGCTGGCGCCCCGCAGGACCGCTCCGGCGGCCCTCAGACCTCCCTCGTAGACTCGGCGCTGGCTTGACGGTTGCGCCGCGCCCGGCGGGAGCGTCTTGTGAACGCGATAGGGCAGGTTCGTGACAATGAAGCGCAGCACGCGGCGGATGGAAGGCCAATCGGCATCGTCGAAGACAACCAGGCCGCCGACCGGCAGCATCTTGTCGATGTAGAGGAAGTCGAGCAGCGCGGCGTCAAAAGTGTGCCAGCCGTCGATGAAGGCGAAGTCGACGCGCTGGCCCTGGGCTTCGAGCGCCGGCAGAGCGCGGTAGGAGGGCAGCTCGTAGAACGAGATCAAGCGCTCGAACCCGGCCCGGCGCA
Source organism: Anaerolineales bacterium (assembly GCA_020845955.1). Classification (GTDB taxonomy): domain Bacteria; phylum Chloroflexota; class Anaerolineae; order Anaerolineales; family UBA6663; genus JADLEU01. Next base: position 5,000 of record JADLEU010000216.1, on the reverse strand, counting down.
GGTTGAACAGGCCGAGGCCGTCCCAGAGCGGCTTGGCGTTTTGTTCCGGATCGATGACAATGTGGCGGGCGCCCGGCGTAGTCAGCGCACTGCAGATGGCCAGCGCGGAGACCCCGTAGGCCAGGCCGACCTCGAGGCTGGCGGCAGGCTGGATCTCGCCCAGGACGTCAAGCAGCAGCGCCACTTCATCCGCCGAAATGTTGCCCTGGAGCGGGACCGTGCCTCCGCTGGGCGTGGCGGTGGCGCCAGTCCGCAACAGCTCGTGAAGCACTGGGTTCATTGGGAGCCTCTGGGCCGACGGCGAGACGGCAGGATTGTAGGCCGGCGCTTCCAGAAGGCAAGCAAGCGCGGCTGCCGCCGCGGTTCCGCGCCGCCTGGCGCCTGGCCGGCGGGGCGCGTAAGGCGAGGATTGGGATCAAGATGGCGCATTACAACCTGGCATTTCTCGGTTTCGGCAACGTCGGCCGCGCGCTGGCGCAGCTGCTCGAGAGCAAACGCGCCGAGCTGCGCGAGCGCTATGGGCTGGAATTTGCCTTCACAGGCGCGGCCTCGCGGCGGCTGGGCTGGCACGCCAACCCGGCCGGCTTCGGCGCGGCCGAGCTGCTGGACGGCGGCCTGGACACCCGGCCGCGCCTGTCGCGGAAGCCGGTAACCGACCTGGGCGCGTTGTCCGAGTGGCTGCGGGCCGCGCGGGCGGATGTGCTGTTTGAGAACACGTCGATGAACCCGCACACCGGGCAGCCGGCAATCGACTACATCCGGACGGCGCTGGAGGCGGGCGTGCACGTGGTGACGGCGAACAAGGGGCCATTGGTGCACGGATTCCACGGATTGCGCGAATTGGCCCGAGCGAAAGGCGTGCGCTTCTTGTTCGAGGCGACGGTGATGGGCGGCGCGCCGATCTTCTCGCTATTCCGCGAAGCCCTGCCCGCCGCCAAGCTTATGCGCTTCCGGGGCATCTTGAACTCGACCACCAACCTGATGCTGAGCGAGATGGAGCAAGGCGCCAGCTTCGAGCAGGCGGTGAAGAAGGCCCAGGACCTGGGCATCGCCGAGACCGACCCGAGCTTCGACGTCGACGGCTGGGACGCGACGGTCAAGGTCAGCGCGCTGGCGACGGTGCTGATGGACTATCCACTCAAGCCGGCCGACGTCGGCCGCGAGGGCATCCGCGGGCTGACGGCGGAGAGCCTCAAGGCGGCGCGCATGATGGGCCGGCCCTACAAGCTCGTCTGCCAGGCCGAGAAGCGCCCCGACGGGACGGTCGTGGGCAGCGTGCGGCCAGAGCAGGTGCCCAACGACGACCCGCTGGCGGGCTGCGAAGGCGCCACGTCAATCATCCTGTTCCAGATGGACGTGATCCACGGTCTGACGCTGAGCGAGCTGCGCCCCGACGCGGTCACCACCGCCTACGGCCCGCTGGCGGATTTGGTGACGATCGCGCGCGGCGTGTAGAAATGGCCCGCCGGCCGCGCGCCCTGGATCAGCCTGTCACGCCTGGTCGAAGGCCCGCTGGAGATCGGCGATCACGATCTTCTTCATCTTCAGCATGGCGTTGGTGGCGGCCAGGGCCTTGCCCCTTTTGGGGCTGCCCAGCAGCTCTCCCAGCTGTTTCGGAACAATTTGCCACGAGAGGCCAAACTTGTCCTTGAGCCAGCCGCATTGTTCGGCCTCGGGAACCGCCGAAAGCCTCTGCCAGAAGTAATCGACCTCGCCCTGATCTTCGCACTCCACGTAGAACGACACGGCCTCATTGAACTTAAAGATCGGACCGCCATCCAAGGCCATGAAGCGCTGGCCATCGAGCTCAAAGAGCGCGGTCAGCACCTTGCCTTCCATTTGATCCGCCCCGGGGGCCTGCATGCCTTGCTCGTAGCGCGTGAGGTGGATGATCCTGGACTCGCCGCGCTTGTGGGGTGAGCCGTTGAAGACGGAGATATAAAAGGCAACCGCCTCCTCGGTGTCCTGGTCAAACCAGAGCGATGGCACAATCTTCTGCGATCCGTTCATGGGCGTGGACTCCTTTCAACTCAATGTGTCGGCTTGAAGTGATGAACGACACGCTCGTGGTGTTCGCCCTCAGGCGGCCAGGATCGTACGGATGTGCTATTGTCCAAGCATGACCCGGGACGGTTTTCGCCTGGGCCGAGGGACACGGAACGCTGGTAATTGTAACAAAAACGGTCCATTTATTGACTTTTCGTGGTATCTATGCTACGGTCAAGAAACATACCGACCAGTATGGATCCCCTCGGTTCGGGCATGTACGACAAATCTACCGCTACCATCGCCAATATCCTCAGTTCGGCCGGAGCCTTGTTTCTAAGGAAGAACTACGCCGACGTGACGATAGCGGACATCGCCGAGGCCGCGGGTGTGACCAAGGGCGCGGTCTACCACCACTTTGCCAACAAAGAATCGCTCTATGTCGCCATGATGCAGGCGGTCCTGACAGAGAAGCAGGCGCTCTTCCAGGCGGCGGTGGCAAGCCCTGGCACGTGCCGAGAGCGATTGAAACGGTTTACTCGGACTTTCCTGGAACTGCCGCGCGAGAAGCGGGACGTTACCAAACTGGTGCGCCGCGACATTAACACCTTCAAGGATCCGGTTCGCAGCCAGCTGATTTTGGCGTACCAATCCGCCTTGCCTGAACAAATTGAGATCATCCTCGAAGACGGCGTCCGAGCCGGGGAATTGGGGCTGGCCGATGTGCGCCTGCTCTCGTGGATGTACGTGGCGATTGTCGAGGTGATGCTGACGCCCTACGCCGAACGCGTCTTCGACAACCAAAATGACCAGCTGGATTTTGTCATCCGCCTTTTCTTCAACGGAGCGGGCGCCAACTAAACGGTCGTCGTTCGAAAGGCTCGCCACCCATGTCGAAGATGCTCATCAATGGGCAATGGACCGATGCGCTGAACGGCGAGACCCATCCGGTATTCAACCCGGCCAACGGCCAGGTCGTAGATACCGTCCCGGCGGCCAGCCGCGCGGATGTGGATTTGGCAGTCAAGGCGGCGCAGGCCGCCCTGCCCGGCTGGGCCGATGTCTCCCCCGACGAGCGCGCGGCGCTCATCCGCCAGGGGCTTCACCAGGTGGCAGCACAGGCCAAAGAGATCGCCGCGCTGCTCACCGCCGAACAGGGCAAGCCGGCGTTTGAGGCGCAGAGTGAGGTCCAGCACTTCTTGCACGGCATGGAGTTTTACGCCGGGTTGGCCAGCAAGCTGCGCGGCGCCCAGGTGCCTCTGCCGCCAGCCCTGGGCAAACATGCCTACGGGCTCGTGCTCAAGCGCCCGGTGGGGGTCTGCGCGGGAATTGTTCCCTGGAATTTCCCGCTGACACTCATGGGGACGAAAGTCGGCCCAGCCTTGATGGCGGGCAATCCCATCCTCATCAAGCCCGCGCGCACCACCCCGCTGGCCACGCTCAAGATTATCGGTTTGCTGAACGAGGCCGGGTTACCGCCCGGCGTGCTGCAATGCCTAACCGGGGCGGGCAGCGTGGTGGGCGAGAGCCTGGTCACCCATCCGGCCGTGCGGCGCGTGGCCCTGACCGGATCGTCCGAGACGGGCAGGCGCGTGATGCAGATCGCGGGCGCGGATTTCAAGCGCATCACCCTCGAGCTGGGCGGCTCTGATCCGTGCATAGTCTGCCCCGATGCCAACCTCAAGCGCGCGCTCAGCGGCGTGGTGGTAGGCCGCTACTGGAACGCCGGCCAGCAGTGCTTGGCCATCAAGCGGCTGTACGTGTTTGCAGAGGTGTACGACGCGTTTGTTGAAGGTCTGCTCGAACGAGTCGGCAGCTACCGCCTGGGCGACGGCGCGACGCGGCCGGAAAAACCCTTCATCCGCATGGGTCCACTGCACTCCGCCCAGCAGCGTGCCGAGGTCGAGGGCCAATTGGCCGACGCGGTGGCCAGGGGCGCGAAGGTGCTCATCGGCGGCCAGCGCCCGAATGAACGCGCCTTGAAAGACGGCCACTTTTTCGAGCCGGCGGTGGTGTTGGACGTGCCCGCGGACAGCCGGTTGGCGACAGAGGAAGTATTCGGCCCGGTGCTGCCCATCTGGAAGGTGAAGGCGCTCGATGAAGCGATTGAGAAGGCCAATGGCAGCCCGTGGGGCCTGGGGTCTTCCATTTGGACTCAGAACTTGAGCTGGGCCAACCGCGCTATCCGCGAGATCGAGGCCGGCGTCACCTGGGTGAACCAGATCCACTATGGTTACGACGAGCTGCCCTTCGGCGGCGTGAAGGCCTCCGGCCTCGGCCACGAGCATGGGCCGGAAGCGGTGGAATATTACCTGGAGCGCAAGGGCGCGGTGTTTGGCGGGCTGGATTGGGAGTGAGATTTGAGACGGGAGACACAAGTTCCCGCTTTCGCAAACCAGGAGATCTCAACATGAGCCAGGCCGTCGTCACCTTCTCGAAAGCCGAGCGCGTTGGAACCATCCGCCTCAACCGCCCGCCAGCCAACAGCTACGACATCCAGTTCATGCAGGCCTTGGACGCGGCGATCGAGGCCGCCGACCGCGATCCGCAGGTGAGGGCTGTCATCCTCACGAGCGTTTCCGACAAGTTTTTCTCGGCCGGCGCCGACATCCGCGCCTTCCTGTCCAACGGCGTCGAGGCCAACATGGAGATGATCCGCACCGCGCACCGCGCGCTAGAGAAGATGGCGCTCAGCCCGAAAGTGTTTGTCGCCGCGATCAACGGGCATGCCCTCGGTGGCGGGCTGGAGATGGCCCTGGCCTGCGACCTGCGTTTTGCGGCCGAAGGCCGCTATCGGCTGGGTCTGCCCGAAGTGACGCTCGGCCTGCTGCCCGGCAACGGCGGCACGCAGCGCCTCCCGCGCCTGATCGGCGCAAACCGGGCGTTAGAGATGATGCTCACCGGCGAGAGCGTCGGCCCGCAAGAAGCGCACCGGCTGGGCCTGGTCAACCGGCTTTTCCCGGCCGACACGCTTCTTGCCGAAACGGAAGCGTACGCGCGCCAGATCGCCTCGG
>JADLEU010000215.1 GCA_020845955.1 Anaerolineales bacterium | reverse complement strand
CTGGGACGAGGTGCGCAGCGGCGACGACGACGAGGGCGCCTGGCAGACGGCCGGCTTTGACGCGGCGAGCCGGCGCTTTGTCTTGATGATCGACAGTCTGGGGTCGGGAAGCGTGACGGTCCGGTAGGAAGCTGCCAGGCAGCGCATAATCTCACCTTCGACAGACGCCGGCAGCGCCGGTTGACGCCCATGCTGAAAGCCTGGGAGCGACCGGCGCTGTTTGATTCGAGGGCATCACCGCCGGGCCACCGGCCGTTGGACGACTTCTCACGCCGCGGCTGGGCCAGGCGCGCTCGCCAGCCGGGCAAGATTACGGCCGGACGCCACGAGGCAAGGATGATCGACCATTTGCGGCGGTGCGTGTGCGCGGCCCTGGCGCCCGCCCAGGAGATCCTGCTGGCCACGTGCTGCCAGGCCGAGCTGCAGGTCAGCCGGCTGCCGGGCGAAGGACGCGACCTTGTCCTTTATCTGCTGGTGCCGCGGGCGTCTGATCACTTGTTCAACCTGGAGCGCGAGCCCCAGGTGGTCGTCGTGACCCAAGCCTGGGAGCTGCGCGGGCTGGCGCGGGTGCTGGCGCCTGCCAGCCGGCCCAGGGGGTTGGCGCTGTGCGGGCGAGAGGAAGCGCAGTGGAGCGAACTGGTGGCGGTGCAGGTTCAGCGCCTGCACCTTTACGCCTCAGGCCGCCGCCCGGCGGAGACCATCGACATCGAGCCGACAACAGGATAACAACACGTGCGTGCTGGCCGGCGCTCGACGCCGCCAGCGCGTCAGGCTTGGCCCCGCACACGCGCCACGGCCCAATCGTAGAGCTGCTGGTAGCCCCGGGCTGAGCGCTGCCAGGAAAAATCGGCCGCCATGCCGTTGCGCTGGAGGGCGCGCCAACTGTCACGGTCAGCGCTGTAGATGTAGAGGGCGCGCTGCAGGGCTTGCCAGAAGTCGCCCGCGCTGTAGCCGTTGAACGTGAAGCCAGTCACCAGGTCCTGCACCGTGTCGGCCAGGCCGCCCGTGGCCCGCACCACGGGCACGCAGCCGTAGCGCATGGCAATAAGCTGACCCAGGCCGCACGGTTCGAAGCGCGACGGCATGATGAAGATGTCGGCCCCGCCATAGATCAGCTGGGCCAGGTCAGCATCGTAGGTCAGGAAAGCGGCCATGCGGTCCGTGTGGTAGCCGGCCAGGTGGGCCAACATGCTTTCATACTCGGCCGCGCCGCTCCCCAGCACGACGAACTGAGCCTCGCCGGCATAGTTGTTGAGCAGCAAATGGATGACGTGGCCGGTAATATCGAGGCCCTTCTGCCAGTCGAGGCGCGAGACCATGGCCACCAGGGGCACGGCGGGGCGCGGCGACAGGCCAGCGCGCGCCTGCAACGCGGCCTTGTTGGCCGCGCGCCGCTCGATCTGATCGGCGCTGAACGGCTGCGCCAAACTCGTGTCGGCGGCTGGGTCCCAAACGTGGTAGTCCAGGCCATTCAGGATGCCGTGCACGTCAAAGTGCCTGAAGCGCAGCAGGCCGTCCAGGCCGGCCCCGCCGGCCGGCGTGAGAATCTCGCGCGCGTAGGTAGGGCTGACGGTGTTGATCAGCGTCGCGTGGTAGATGCCGCGCGCCATGAAGTTGACCTGGCCGTAACCCTCCTCCACCAGGCCGTGAGTCAGGATACCCAGGTAATCCCAGATGTCCCAGGGCGCCCGGCCCTGATGGGCCAGGTTGTGGATGGTGAACAGGCTGGCCAGGCCGCGGAACCGGTCATCCCCCTGCCCGGCCGTGGCCAGCCAGGCCACGGCCGGCGCGGCGTGCCAGTCGTGGGCATGCACCAGATCGGGTTGCCAGCCCAGGACCGTGGCGAGCTCGAGCGCGGCCCGGCTGAAGAAACCGAATCGATAGGCATCATCGCCGTAGCCGTACCGATCGGCTCGATCGAACAGGCTGCGCTGAGCGATGCAGTAGACCGGCACATCGCTGCCGGGCAGGCGGCCTTCGAACACGCCAGCGGAAACGGTCGCGCCCCGCACCGGCACCAACAGCCCGCCCGGCCGGGCCACCAGGCCGCCCCGGCCGGCGTAGTAATCGGTTTCAATGGCTTGATAAGCGGGCATGACGACGCGGACATCGTGGCCCAGCGCGCGCAGCGCTTTGGGCAGCGAACCGCCGACGTCACCCAGGCCCCCGGTCTTGGCAAACGGGGCGACCTCGGCGCTGAGGAACAGGATTCGAAAGGGGGCCGGCATGCCCGAGGATTATAGCTTAGGTGGGGGAGCGACAGGCTGGACGTTGGCGGTGAGGGGTCAGACGCCAAGCAGCGGAGGGGCCTGGTGCTGCCCCTCCGCTGGCGGTTTTGAAGGCCGCGGGGCGGCGCCGGGGGCTAGCGGCCGGCCTTGATGGCGATCGCCCACCACTGGCCGTCGGCGCGCAACTCGGCGTGGACGAAGAGCCGGTCGCCGTCGTCGATGTCGGCAAAGGTCAGCGGCTCGCCGGCCCGGTTGGTGAGCTGTGTGCCGGCGTCGACGTAGAACTCCCACTGGCGCCCGCGGCGCGGCGTGAAGTGGAAGGATTGCTCGGCATCGTCCACACCGCTGGCCACCCCCAGGCCGCGGTACTGGGTGCGCGGGCCAAAAATGATGATCAGCCGGGCCTCGGCCTGCCCATCCGGCAGGCGCGTAACGGCTCCCACGACCCGGTCGTCAACCTGAATGTCGGCAAAGCCGGCCGGCTCGCCGGCGCCGGTGAAATACTGAGTGCTAGACGTTACCTTGATGACGCGCGATTCGTCTCGCCGCGTCTGCACCGTGAACTCGCCGTCCCCCACGGCGGTAACCCGGCCTCCACCCCAAAGCGCGCCGGGACCATCACGCTCCACGGGCGGCTCTTCGCCTTGGGCCAGGACGGCCGTGGCCGAGGCGGCCAGCGAGACCGCAAGCGCCAGGAAACCGGCTAACATCAGCTTGAACTTGGTAGACATCTTGTTCTCCCTCTCCAGATCAACGGATATGCGCCTTCAGGCTGACCGGAGTATCGCGCGGCCGTGTAGCCGGAGCGCGTTGGAGGCGTAAAAAGGCTGTAAAACGAGAGGCGCGAGGCCAGAGGCCTGAGACGAAACCCGGCAGGCGGGAGGCCGCGGGCAGGGGGTCAGTCAGGCGGGGGATGGAAAGACGACTTCGTCCTGGCCGGCGAGCTTGTCGTGGATCTTGGCCACGATCAGGTCGAAATGGCGCGGGCGGTGGACGAAATCGAGGTCATCGGCCGGGATGGTCAGGACCGGACACAGGTCGAAGGCGTCCAGCCAGCCGGCGTAGAGGCGGTTAAGGAGGTCGAGGTAGTCGGCAGTGATGCCCGCCTCGATCGGCCG
>JADLEU010000214.1 GCA_020845955.1 Anaerolineales bacterium | reverse complement strand
GCAAGGCCAGCGACCCGATCCTGGACACGCTGAATTTCGCCGGCAGCGGCGTGACCTTACTTGGTGCCTGGTTGGCGCTGCTTGGCATGACGGCCGGGCTGATTGCGTTGACCTGCTGGCGGCAGAGATGGAGCGATAAGGCACGCATACCGGAAGATTGACATGTCAGATGCTGACACGCGTCCAGAGGCCGAATCGCCAGCCGAGTTGTCAGAAGGGTATCCGCGGGAAAGATTGTCCTCCGGCGGCATCGCGCGTATGCAGGGGAAGGTGTCTGATGCTGGCAGGGAATGGAAAGACCTGGGCATCATAGACGTTCCGGTAGCCAACTTGCCAAAGCCGGACGGCGTCGACGGCCCACAGGATTTTGACCATCACATCTCCTATCCCGACGCCATCGCAGCCTCCCGGCAGTTGCCCGACCTCCAGGAGCAGGTGAGAGCAGGCAAAACGGGCGATGACTTCTGGGCCGATGACCAGGCGGCGGGACTGGACTATGCCCACGGCCGGCAGCGGCTCTACGATCTTTATTACGGCTCCGATCCGGTTCGCCTCGATAAAGTCGGAGATCAGTACGACATCGTCAGTGGGCGCCACCGCATTTTCGCTGCCAAAGAATTGGGGCTGGCGACCATTCCGGCGCATGTGCGAGAAAAGGTGCAATGATGGTGCGACCTTGTCCACACTGCGGCCAGTTGCATCCGGCCGGCGCCGCCTTCTGCCCCCGCACCGGGCGCCCATTAGCGCGGCGGTCTCCCTGGGGCGTGCTGATGATCTTAGCATTGGCGGCGGTCGGCGTGACGGTGATTGGCGTGGGCGCTTGGTATGTAGCCAACTGTCAAGCCTCGGCGCCGCCGGCACCGACCCAGCGTGCCACACCAAGCGCGCCCAGCGCCTCATCCCCTTCGTTGACGCCGACTGCGCCATCCACGGACATCCTTCGACCGACTGCCACAGGCACCATAGCGGCAGCCCCGTCCGCGACGCCTAATGCGGCGGAAGCGATTGGGACAAGCACCATCTATTTCCTGACCGGGCATGGCGAGCACGCGATCGACTCGACCGACCAGGATGGCCTGTCGACGGTGGTGGGCCTACTGGAGCGCCAGAACTATTCCGTCCAGCCGCTGGATCTGGCGGTGACCGCGACCGTGCCAGCCGACGCGCGGGCCGTCGTCGTCGCGGGGCCGCTGGTGCTGGTCACGCAGGACGAAGTTGATCGGCTCAAGACGTATGTGGGGGGCGGGGGAGCCTTGATCGTAATGCTCGACCCGCTAATCCAGACGCAGACCGAAGTGGACGCCGCCGAGCCGCTGGTGGAGTACCTGGCACAGGAGTGGGGCGTTAGGCTGGCGAATGACGTGGTGGTGGACTTCTTGAACAGCGCCCAGGGACAGCCGTTGTTCCCGCTCAATGCCGGCTATGGAATCAGTGTGATCACCGGCCAGCTGCAGGGGGTCAACACGGTCTTTCCCGTCGTCCGCAGTGTGCTCATGCCAGGGCACGGGGTGGGCCTGCCCAGCCTGACCTACACGGCCCTGATCCCGGCGCACGTGGAGGCCTGGGGTGAAACGAACTTTGAAAGTCTGAACACGCAACCCGCGCGGGACGATGCGGATACGCCGCCGCCGCTGAACCTGGCGGTATCGGTCGAGAATTCTGTCACCGGCGCGCGGCTGGTTGTTATTGGCGATTCGGACTTTGCCAGCAACGCCTTCGCCGACCAGGGCGCGAATGCGAACCTGTTGGTGGCATGCATCACCTGGGCCACGACCGGCAATTGAGTTTCTTCGGCTTGGCTGCGTACCACGGCCCAGCTCGTGGTGTGTCACGAGGGTCATTTGGAAAGGAACTTGGCCCGGCGATCATTCCGTGGCGCATCCGAGAGACGGTTCGGTGAATACGCGACCTTGCCCACATTGCAGCCAGTTACACCCGGCCGCTGCGGCGTTCTGCCCCCAGACGGGGCTCCCTCTTGTGCGGTCGCCTGCCAGAGCGCCCATGCTTTTCGTGTTGGCAATGGCCGGCACTGGGCTCATCGGTCTGGGCTTATGGTATGTTCTTGGCGCCGGGTGTACACCGGAGCCCACGCCAACCCGATTGATCACCGTCAGCCCGACCAGTCCTCTTTTATCCTCCCCGACGTTGACCCCGGCACCCACGGATACCTCACCGCCCGCGATCACGGAGCTTGTGGTGATCACGCCGTCCGTAACGCCTTCTGCGGCGCCTTCCTCTACCGCCTCTCCAACACCGCTGCCATCCCCAGCGGGAGAGATCGCCTTTTACTCCGACCGTTCGGGCAACAACGACCTTTATTTGCTGGCGCTGGATACCGGCCAGACGACCCAGCTCACGACCAGCTTGGCCGACGATCGCCTCCCCTCCTGGTCACCACGCGGCGACGAGCTTGTCTTCCAGTCCAATGCGGATGGGGATTTCGAGTTGTATATCTTGAATGTCGCTAGCCGCGCCCTACGGCAGATAACGCACAGCTTGTGCAACGATTATGGGCCAGCCTGGTCGCCACAGGGGGATCTGATCGCCTATTACTCCGATTGCGATGGCAACCGTGAGATCATGTTAACTGACCCTGCCGGCACGTCCGCCCGGCAGTTAACCCACACAACCGATGTCTACAACTGGTTCCCGGCCTGGTCGCCTGATGGGATGAGCCTGACCTACTCCTCGAATCAGGATGGCGGGTACGGCGTCCACACGATGCGGGCTGACGGCTCATTGCCACGCAAGTTGGCCGAGGGCTGCATTTCGGTCTATTCGCCTGACGGGACAGAAATCGTCTTCACTTCGCGCTGTGACGGTGAGGGGGACATCCTGCTGATGAGTGTGCATGGAGGATCTATCCGCAACTTAACCGAAGGACCGGAAGGCGACGCCAACCCTGCCTGGTCGCCTGATGGTCAGTGGATCGTCTTTCAATCCACACTGACAGGTGACGGCGAGCTATATGCTATGTCGCGGCCGAGCCACCTGCGCGTACGGTTGACGGACAATCCGGCCCGCGATGCCGGACCAGTGTGGCGGCCTCAACCGGAGCCGTGAACCCCTATAAAATCCAGAACTCGCGTGTGTCCCTTGATGGCTTGTCGGCTCTTACCAGCGCGTGCCGACCGCTCGGTCGGCTGGTTGGTCGCCGTCGGCCTGTTTGCCGTAGCCCTGCTCGGGGCCGGGGCCTGGATGCTCACCAACCAGCCGGAACTGGCTAAGCTTCTGACAACGCAGCCAGGCGCCATTGTCGCCCGGGTTGCTAATGACGGCGTCGCTGCGGCTGTGACAACGCCCATCCCGGCCGCCTCGCGGTCCGCTACGACTTCACCAGCCAAAGCACCCGGTTCACGGCCGGGTGGACGAGCGCCGTCCATAAGCGGTACAGCGCAACATAAAACAAGCCCTCTCTCACGAAAGGGCTTGTTTTCCAGTGCGGCTAGAGGGACTCGAACCCCCGGCCTTTTGGTCCGCAATTACAGGGCTGGGTCATCCACGGCGTCCAGGCTGTCCAATCTGCCCATTTCGGCTGGTTTTTGGGGGGCGCAAGTTCCGATGCGTCCAAGTATTCCACGCTTTCCAGTCTGTAAGCGGTACTCAAGCGGTACAAGGGCGAGTAGCGCCGATGCCTGCTGCCCTTGGATTTAGCGCATTAGCGGTCGCGGCCAAAGGGTTGGGCAACCACCGATTGGTGCGCATCAACCGCCTCGACGAAATACAAATGGATACGCTCAGTCGAGTGACGGCGGCCAAGTCGCCAGGCCCACCGCGTTGGCTGCCTGCCACAACTGCTTATCGAAGGTCGCGACGGTGACCGGCTCGCCCAGCGCTTCCTGCCAAATTAATGCCGCTGATAAATGGACCGCATCATAGGCCCGCAGGCCGTGTTCCCAGGCCAGGCTATCCGCCCGGACCACCAGGCTTTCAGTGATCTGCACCGCCAGCAAACTGGCCCACTCCGCCCGGAAAGCCTTTACGGCGTGCTCCCCGTCGGCCGCCGAGAGCCAGTGCATGCGGACGGCCTTGGCGATCGCGGCTGGCAGCTCTACTCGAGCGAGTAGACTGGCCCCGACTAAATCGGATTGTCCAAGCAGCGCGACAACGTCTGCCGAGTAGGCTTCTTCGATATACCTTTTTGCGAGGGCGCTCGTGTCCAAATACAGGATCATTCGCGTCCTTCGCTGATGAGTTCCGCCAAAGACTGCTGGCGGCGTAACGCCGCCAGCGGCTGACCCGCCGGCAGTTTCTTGCCATTCCAGGTGAGCAAACCCGCCCGGCGCATCGCCTCGACCCGTTCGGCCAAGGGCTGGACGCTCGGGATTAACCGGCCCACCGGCCGGCCATGCTCAGTAATGATGATCGTATTCCCCGCCTTGATTTCGCGTAGATATTCGCTCAAGCGGGCTTTCAATTCCCTAACTCCAACCGTCATTTCCATCGTTACGCCTCCTGTACTATAACCACATTATATACTATGTAGTCATAAATTTCAGCCAACAACCGTGTCACCGCGCTAATGATCGGCTCGGCCATTGAAGCTTGTCCGCGACCATCACGATGCTTGACCGATTGAGGGGCGTCCTACGACGAAAAGAGCGGCCCGCCGGGACAATCGACCGCCGTCCCCATCGTCAAATGGTGGCCGAGACAGCGGGCGACTTAAAGGGTAGCGAGCACAGGTACAAAGATTGGAAGGCAGACGCCTTTGGCCGGCGCGTTCGGTTAATAAGCGACCGCGGCCGAAGGGTAGGGGGCAATGGCCGGCGTCGCCAAACCCGCTTCATAGATATGGGTTAGGGGGCGGGTGGCTGCGGCGGGGTCACCACGGTCAGCCCGGCGCCCAGCCGCTGCCCGATCTCCTGATCCCATGTGACAAGCGGAACGGCCAGGTGCTGGGCCAGGGCGGCATAAACCGCATCCGCGCCGCGCAGGCCGGCGGAACCGGCGAGTTGGGCCGCGGCTTTTCCCAGCCGTCGGTCGACACCCACCAATCTTAGGCCCGGCACGTGCTGTCAATTTACGGGCCAATGGTGCTAGTACAGCGCGGCTGAAATAAGCCGGTCGTTTAGGCGACGAGCGGCTTGGCCTGATAGGTCCATTGGAACGGTTTGGCCATGGTGCGATTGTAGTAGTCGATGAAGGCCAGCACCTTGGTTTG
>JADLEU010000213.1 GCA_020845955.1 Anaerolineales bacterium | reverse complement strand
CATCTTTCAGTATAATGAGGTCATCTCGATCCAGGCGATAAAGGAATGAATGCACGCACCGCCCGCTGGATAGCCTGGTTCTTGGTGGCCATCTACTTCCTCCTGGCAGGAACCGGGCTGTTCCTCGGGGTACTGACCGATACCTCTGTTGGCGACTTCCCGATCGGCCTGTTTGTTCTCCTCTTCACTGTGATCGTGATCTGGCCCATGATCGGGGCGCGGATCGTCACCCACCCCTCCCGCCATCCGGTCGGTTGGCTATTACTTGGCTCGTTTCCCTTGGCCGCCATTGATATCTTCACGATTGGCTTTGCCTCTTACGCCACGCTCCATTCACGGGGTTCATCGTCAATCCCCGGGGCCGTGCTCATCTGGCTTAACTGGAGCGCCCAACCATTCGTGCTCGTCGCCTTCACCCTCCTGAACCTGTTGTTCCCCACTGGCAGGCTCCTATCCCCGCGCTGGCGTATCGTGGCCTGGATGTGCGCCGGAGCGCTGCCGGTCTACCTCACCCTACAATTCTTGAAGCCTGGATCCCTGGCGCTCCTGCCCAATCTCGTCAATCCCTACGCCGTCTCAGAATCGGTTTGGGCCGCTCTGACGCCTTTTCATGTCTTCTCAGTTACGCTCCTCGTGTTCTGCGGCCTGGCTTCAGTCCACTCGGTATTCCGACGGCTACGCCGATCGCGAGGAGACGAGCGCCAGCAGATTAAATGGCTGGTTGTTCCGGCCGTTCTCTATTGGCTCAGCCAACCCTTTGCCTTCCTGGCGGAATACGAACCGAGTGGGGTCTTCCTGGCGCTGGGCGTGATCTTAGTCCTTATCAGTGTCCCGTTGATGGTCATTGCGATTTCCTTCGCCATCTTCAAGTATCGCTTGTATGACATTGACCTCATCATCAATCGCACGCTGGTGTATGGCGCGCTCACCGCCTGCGTGGTCGGCCTGTACGTGCTCATCGTCGGTGGCGCGAGTCTGGTGATTCAGTCCGATAATCAACTGGCGGCGCTGCTGATTACTGGAGTTCTAGGCGGCGTGATTTTCCGCCCGATGCGCGCCTATTTCCAGCGGCGGGTGGATTGCCTGATGTTTGGCGAAGCCGGCGTGCCTCCGGCGCCGCCCGAGGCTGTACGGCCAGTTCAAGAGGTTTCGACGACCCCGCCGGCAGACGAGGATGTCCACTCTCCCGCACACTGGAGGCCCGTCGCTCGTTGGATAGCCTGGTTTCTGGTCTTCGCTTACGTCATACTGGCGACCATCGGATTGAGTCTCCAGGGCCTTACCCGCTTGCCTTTTGGGGCAGCAGCGCTACCTGTTGCAGTTATCCTGGTGGGGCTGGTGGGTGTGTGGATTGTCACCGGCGCGCTGATCATCTCGCGCCATCCACGGCACCCGGTGGGCTGGCTGCTGTGCGTCGGCTTGTTTTCCCCCGCTCTGGACATGTTCTCCGCTGGTTACGCCGCCTACGCGGCCTATGGACATGTCGATTCGGTGCCGGGCGTGACGCTGGCGCTCGTCTGGCTTAAGCTCGCCAACCTGGCCCCCCTTGGACTGGTCGCCTTTACCTTGATTGTCCTGTTGTTCCCGGATGGGAAATTCCTGTCGCCTGGCTGGTGCAAGGTGGCCTGGATGACTGTCGGAACCCTATGCCTCTTTCTCCCGCTGCAGGCCATCGAGCCGGATCCCGTGTCCTTTGGTTTCCTGCCGCTTGGCGCCAATCCACTTGCAGTTAGCCCAACACTGTGGGTGTACCTGCTGCCATTGATGTGGACGGCGTTCTACATCCTGGTATTGTGTTTTGGGGCTGGGATTGCATCCCTGATCGCCCGGTTGCGCAAGTCAAGTGGGGATGTTCGGCAGCAGGTCAAGTGGTTGCTCCCCCCGGTCGGTTTGTATGGCATCTTCTTGCTGTTGTTCTTGATTGGCCTGGCTGAGGCTGATGACGGGATTGTCGGACTGAGCATCGCCGTGGGCCAACTGGCCGTTGCCGGTATCGTCATCGCCATCGCGTTTGCTATCTTTCGCTACCGCCTCTACGACGTTGACGTCATCATCAACCGCACGCTGGTCTACGGCGCGCTGACGGCCTGCGTGATTGGTCTTTACGTGTTAGTTGTCGGTGGGCTAGGAACATTCGTCCAAGCCCAGGGCAACCTGATCATCGCCCTGCTCGCCACCGGCCTGGTGGCCGTGCTCTTCCAACCCCTGCGCGAGCGCCTGCAACGCGGCGTCAACCGTCTGCTGTACGGCGAGCGCGACAACCCGCTCGCGCTGATGACGAGCCTGACCCGGCAGTTGGAGGCTGCCCGGGACCCTGAGGCCATGCTGTCCGACCTGGTGCGCATAGTGGCTCAGGCGCTCAAGCTGCCGTTTGCGGCGATCGCCACCGGGAACGTTACTCAGGGGAACCTGCTCGCCTCCTGGGGAAAGTCCGGCGCCGAGACCGAGGCGTTCCCCCTTATTTACCAGGCCGAAACGGTCGGTTGTCTGCTGGTCGCACCGAGGACACCGGGAGAGAAATTTGATGCAGCCGAGCAGAGACTGTTGAAGACCATCGCCGGGCAGGCGGGCGCGCTGGTCCAGGCGGCGCGGTTGACGGACAATCTGCGCCAGTCGCGCATGCGCATCGTGAGCGCGCGCGAGGAGGAGCGCCGCCGCCTGCGCCGTGACCTGCACGACGGCCTGGGCGCCTCCCTGGCCGCGCTCCATCTGCAAACCGGCGTACTGAAACGAATGATCAGCCAGGACGCGGAGGCCGCCGAAGGAGTGGTCAGTGAGTTCCGCGACGAGCTCGGCGCGGCGATTGACGACATCCGGCGCGTGGTGTACGCCCTTCGCCCGCCGGCCCTGGACGAACTGGGGCTGGTGGCGGCAATCCGCGCCCAGGCCGCACGCTGTGCGCACCCTTCGACTGACGGAAGCGCGTTTGAGATTCGGGAGCCAGCGCTCCGTGTCTGGGTGGTTGCGCCCCGCGAACTGCCGCCCCTGCCCGCCGCCGTGGAAGTGGCTGCCTACCGTATCGTCCAGGAGGCCTTGACCAACGTGCTGCACCACGCCCAGGCCAGCCAGTGTACCGTTCGTCTCTGTCTGCACGACGGGCTGCAAATTGAAGTCGTAGACGACGGCGTGGGGATCGCGGATCGTCATCCCTCGGGCCTGGGGCTGGTTTCCATGCGCGAGCGCGCCGCCGAACTGGGCGGGGTCTGCGTCGTCGAACGCGCGCCCGGAGGCGGCACCCGGGTCATAGCGCGGCTGCCGCTGCCGCAGGAGTGAGCCGGTGAATCCTCTGCGCATCCTCATCGCCGACGACCACCCGCTCTTCCGCAAAGGCATGCGCACGCTGCTCGAGAGCATGTCTGAAATCGAGGTGGTGGGCCAGGCCGCGACCGGCCCGGAAGCCGTCGAAATGGCGACGGCGCTTCAGCCCGACCTGGTGTTGATGGATTTGCAGATGCCGGAGGGCAGCGGCTTGGCGGCCATCCGGCGAATTTCCAGGACCAGCCCGCACATCCGCATCTTGGTGGTCACGCTGTTTGAGGACGACGATTCGGTCTTTGCTGCCGTGCAGGCCGGGGCCAGGGGCTACATCCTGAAAGATACCGGTGAAGAGGAGATGATGCGGGCCATCCGGGCGGTAGGGGATGGCGAGGCGATCTTCAGCCCGGCCATTGCCACGCGCCTGATGGATTACTTCTCCGCCTCACGTGCCGTGATCCCCGCTGAGGTGTTCCCCGAGCTGACCGAGCGCGAGCGGGAGATCCTGAGCCGCATCGCACGCGGCGAGACCAACGCCCAGATCGCCGAGCAGTTGACCATCAGCCTGAAGACCGTGCGCAACCACGTCACCAACATTTACAGCAAACTGCAAGTGGCCGACCGGGCGCAGGCCGTCATCCGTGCGCGGGAGGCCGGGCTGTAGTCGGCGTTCGCGCGCGCAGTCCGGCTACGTTGACTGCCGAGCCCTGCAATTCGCTGCCGCACTTCATCCTTAAGCAGCGGCGCAATAGTCCCATCCGTAATGGGAATGTCTCCACCTGTCGTAACCGCCGCTTGTGGAAGGCATCGCCGGCGGCTGCCACACGACCGGGCGCCATGCGGATATTGGTGGCGGCCAAGGGCGTGAGCCACGTCATCCTGGTGACTGATGCCATCCGCGGAGCGGGGCTGCCGGACGGCGAGTACCCGTTGGACGGCCGCATGGTGCGGATCGCGGACGGCGCGGCGCGCCTGCCGGATGGCACGCTGTCGGGCAGCGTGTTGACCATGGAAAGGGCGCTGCGCAATATCGAGTGCGCGACGGGCCTGACCTTGCGCGAAAGCTGGCCGATGGCCAGCCTCAACGCGGCCCGCGCGATCGGCATCTCGGCTGCCAAAGGGAGCCTGGAGGTGGGCAAGGACGCCGATCTGGTGCTGCTGGATAACCACTACGACGTGTGCCTGACAGTCGCGGCGGGCGAGATCGTCTTTGAGCGAGACAGCCTGGCGTGAGGGAGAGGAATGTCCTTCTTGCATAACCGCCAGCATTCGCAACCAGTCCTGCCCTTCAGTGTCGCCCCGTGCATACCCACGCACTCACGCGCCTGCACACTCACGCCCACCTTCCCAGCGCCGGGTCTCGATGCAGCACCAGCTTCACCAAGATCAGCACCAAGAAGGAGCTGGCGATGAGGATCACCGCAAGCGTCAGCGCCACGCCGAGATCGATCTCAAAGCCCAGGTAGATCGCCAACGGCATGGTCTGGGTGCGGCCCGGGAAGTTGCCGGCAAAGATGATGGTGGCGCCGAATTCGCCCAGCGCTCTGGCCCAGGCCAGGACTGTGCCGCTGAGCAGTGCCGTCTGCGCCAAGGGCAGGGTGATGTGGCGGAAGGTCTGCCAGCGGCTGGCGCCATCCATAGCGGCAGCCTGTTCGAGCTCGTCGTCGATGGCGGCGAAGCCGCCCATGGCGGCCTTGACGAATAGCGGCGCGGCGATGAACATCTGCGCCAAGACCACGGCGGCTTCGGTGAAGGCGAGGCTCAAGCCCAGGGGCGCCAGCCATTGGCCCACCAGCCCACGCCGTCCAAAGGCCATCAGCAGCGCCAGGCCCGCGACTGAGGGCGGCAGGACCATGGGCAGCTCCACCAGCGTATCAAGCGCGCGCCGGCCGGGAAAGCGCCGCCGGGCCACGACATACGCCAGCGGCGTGCCCAACACCACAATCAGAATCGTGCTGACGGCGGTTGTGCGGGCGCTGAGGGCAATGGCCTGGCGCACCTGGGGCTGAGCCAGGTTCGTCGCTACGCTATTTGGCGAGGCGCGCAGCAGCAGCGCCGCCAGGGGCAGCGCCAGGAAGAGCAACAGCAGCAGGCTGAGGAGTGCGAAACCCGGCGGGAGAGGGTTGAGGCGTCGGGGCTCGCCGTCCGCTCTCTCCGCAGCGGCGGCCTGCGATTGGCTCGCTTCAAAAGTCATGGCTTCGTTGCATTGTACCCGCTCCAGCGCGTAATCCGCTAATCGAATATCAGGCGACGCTGTGCACATCCTCCCTTGCAGAAGGACGGGTTTTTCGTTATGATCAGACGACATAGCGAAATCCCAAGTTGAGAGGTCACAAATGTCTGCTTACAAGCGCAAACCGGGTATTGTCTTGGTCAGTTTGGTCTGCCTGGCGTTGGTGGTAACAGCCTGCAGCACGCCGACCGCCACGCCCGCAGCCACCGAGGCGCAGCCAGCGCCGACCCAGCCGGCCGCGAGCGGGCCGCAAACGCTGCGGCTGGCCACAACAACCAGCACGGCCGACACCGGCCTGCTCGACGCTATCCTGCCCGATTTTGAATCCAGGTACAACGCCCAGGTCGACGTGGTGGCCGTGGGTACCGGTCAGGCCCTAGAGTTGGGCGCCAATGGCGATGCCGACGTGGTGCTGGTGCACGCCCGTTCGCGGGAAGAGGCCTTCGTGGATGCCGGTGACGGCATAAATCGGCTGGACGTGATGTACAACGATTTTGTCTTGGTGGGCCCGTCAACCGATCCGGCCGGGGTGAAGGGCCTGCCCACGACAAAGGAGGCCCTCCCTTTGATCGCCGCCGCGAAAGCGCTGTTCGTATCACGCGGTGACGACTCGGGCACGCACACGAAGGAGAAGAGTCTGTGGGCCGCCGCGGGCATCACGCCGACAGCCGAGTCCACGTGGCACAACTCGATCGGCCAAGGCATGGGCGAAACCCTGCTCTTTGCCAACGAGGCGCAGGGCTACACGCTGACCGATCGCGGGACGTGGCTGGCGCAACAAGCCAACCTGCCCAACCTGGCCGTGATGGTCGGCGGCAGCACGATAGCCGAGAACCAGGACAAGGCGCTGCTGAATCCGTACGGCGTCATCCCGGTCAACCCCGCCAAGCACCCCACTGTCAATTTCGAGCTGGCCACGCAGTTTTCCGAGTGGATCACATCGGTTGAAACCCAGACCATGATCCGCGATTTTGGGCAGGCCAAGTTCGGCCAATCTTTGTTCAACCCCAGCTCAGAAGCCTGGCTGGCTGCCAACCCATAGGCAACATGCTCGGGCCGCTGCCGCCGATTGTCTGGTTGACGCTGTACGTCTCCGGCGTGGCGCTGGCCTTGGCGACGCTGGCTGGCGTGCCGCTGGGCGCGGCGCTGGCGCTGAACCCATTCCCTGGGCGGCGCTACGTCGAGCTGGTGATCTACACCGGCATGGGGCTGCCGCCCGTGGTGGTGGGTCTGGCAGTCTACCTGTTTCTATCGCGCAGCGGACCGCTGGGCGGCCTGGGTTGGCTGTTCACGCCGCCGGGCATGATTGTCGCGCAGGTCATCATCGCGCTTCCGGTAGTCATCGGGCTGACCTCGGCGGCGGTGGGGAGCGTGGCGCCGGGTCTGCGTCTACAGGTGCGCGCGCTGGGCGCGGGCCCGCGCCAGGTGATGTGGGCGGTGCTCAAGGAAGCGCGACTGGGCGTGCTGGCGGCCATCGTGGCCGGCTTCGGCAGCGTGATTTCTGAGGTCGGCGCGGTGATGCTGGTGGGCGGCAACATCGAGGGCAAGACGCGCGTGCTGACCACGGCGATCGTGCTCGAAACGCGCAAGGGCAACTTCGAGCTGGCGCTGGCGCTAGGTGCCGCGCTGCTGGCGCTGGCGCTGGCCGCCAACGCAGTTCTGCTGCGGCTGGGACAACGCGCGCGGCTATGAGCGCGGGCTACGAGCTGCGCGTGGTACAACAAGCGTACGACGGCAGCCCGCGCCGGGTGGTGCTCGACGTCGACGCGCTGACGGTGCCGGCCGGCGAGATCCTGGCCGTGGTTGGCCCGAGCGGCGCCGGCAAGTCGACCCTGCTGCGGCTGCTCAATTTCCTGGAGCCGCCCAGTGCTGGGACCGTGGTGTTTGATGGCGCCGTGGTGCCGCCCAACCCGCCGCTCAGCCTTGTGCGGCGGGTGACAACGGTATTCCAGCAGCCAGTGATGCTGACCGGCTCGGTGTGGGATAACGTCGCCTACGGCCTGCGGCTGCGTGGTTTGCCAACCGAGACGGCTGTCAGTCAGGTGCTGGAGCGGGTGGGTCTGGCAGCGCTGGCGCGGCACTCGGCCGCCAAGCTCTCGGGCGGCGAGATGCAGCGCACGGCCCTGGCCCGGGCGCTGGTGCTGGCACCCGACGTGCTGCTGCTGGATGAGGCCACCGCCAACCTTGATCCCTACAACGTCGGCCTGATCGAGAGCATCGTGCGCGACCAGAATCAGACCCGCGGCACCACGGTGGTACTAGTCACCCACAACGTCTTCCAGGCTCGGCGGCTGGCGACCCAGGCGGCGTTTTTGTTGGGAGGCCGGCTGATCGAAGCCGGTCCGGTCGAGCCGTTCTTCACCAGCCCGCGGGATCCGCGCACGGCGGCCTTCGTGCGCGGCGAGATGGTATATTAGCCGCCGGCTGCCCCTCACCCTGCTGCGCTGCCCTGCGCCCAGCCTGAACGACTACGAGCTCACCTACCGCGAGCGTGAGCCGATCGCGCCCTGGCGCAGCAGGCAGGGCCAGCCTCAGACTTCGCGCAGGGAGGCTGCCAGGGCCCTTAGGCCGACGACAGGGCGCCCGTAACGGCCGCCACTCGCCAGATACAATAGGCGGTGCACGGCGATTTTGACGGTGGTCAGGGCGAAGATCAAGTACTTCAGTCCAAGGGCCGCCGCGCTGCCGTAGTGCTTGCGGAAAAACCGCACCCGGCTGCGATACAGGTCGGCCTCCCGCTGGGGCCGCCGCTGCCGGCTGCTGCCCCCGCCCGCGTGCGTGATGCGCGCGGCAGGCTGATACCACACCTCCCAGCCCAGCTTCTGCATGGCAAAGCACCAATCGACTTCCTCAGCGTACATGAAGTAGCCCTCATCCAGCCCGCCGACGTGAGCGACGGCTTCGCGGCGGGCCAGCATACAGGCGCCCTCGACGTAGTCAACGCGGCGCGGTCCTGCTCGGCTCTCGGGTCCGTGGCTGGGATACCAGCGTCCATACAATAGCCGGCCCAGGCCCGTCAGGATGAGAAACTCCTGCCACAGGCCGGGAAAAGGGGTAAAAGAGGCCTGGAACGTCCCATCGGGGTTGAGCAGGCAGGCGCCGACAATGCCGGCGCGCGGGTTGGCCTGGCTGACCGCGAGCAGGGCTGCCATGGCGCCGGGCAGCAGCAAGGCGTCGCTGTTGAACAGCAGGGCAAAGCGTCCCTGGCTGGCGGCCAGGCCCTGATTGTTGGCCCGGGCAAAGCCTACGTTATTCTGGTTGGTGAGCAGGTTGACCTGGGGAAAATCACGGCGGACCATCTCCACGCTGTCGTCGGTGGAGGCGTTGTCAATGACCCAGATATCATACGACACGCCCGTGATGTTGGCGTAGAGCGAAGCCAGGCAGTCGGCCAACAACTGGCGCGTATTCCAATTTACAATGATGACAGACACGTCTGGGACCATGTTTTCTCACGGGCAGTTCACGCTCGCGCCGGCCGAGCACACGCGCGATCGCGGCGCGTCTGACCATTGCTGAGTATACAGTCAAATCGGATTAGCTCGCCGCGCGCTGGGCATTGGTCCCGATATAGCACTTTATTAGCCCCTGGCGGCTAGGGGTGAGTATTGACGCATCGGCCAGGTCTGGGCAACAATCAACTCCAGAAGGCAGCACGAATTCTCAGCAGAAGAGCAACTCTAGTCTATGACGAGTGGGAACGCTTCGAGGCTTGGCTTGACGGCCCGGAAATTTCCGGCCCAGCTCGATGTGTGGACCGCTCAGCCAAACTAGATGGAAGGCCGCGTGAAACGAGTTCTAATCGCGATTTCGGGCGCTGTGCTGGCCGCTGGTGTGGAGGGCGTATTGGCGCGGGCTGGCGGTTTCGAGGTGATTGCGATCATGGCGTCTGATGAGAAGGCAATCCGTCGAGAAGTTGACCGGCTGCATCCCAGCGCGCTGATTGTGGACGAGACCGTGCCGGTGAGTCAACTGGCTTTCCCGCTGGAGGGCTGGAGGCTGCCGGCAGGAATGCGGGTGCTGGTGGTGCACGGACAGACCAACAGGCTGCAGATCTACGATCAACAGCAGCTTGAGCTTCGTTCTGGGGCCGACTTAGTGAACGTGCTGCAGGCGTAGTCTGGCGGTGCGGGAAGCGGCCGGCATTAGGTCAGCTGGTGTTGGGGTAGGGGGATAGGCGTCGACATTCAACCGGGCCTACTGACCGGCTGAACCGGCCGTTTGGCGCGCGCGGCCTCGCATGCGGCAGGGAACAAAACGCGCCTCCAAGATCTCGCCAGCAAGGGTAGGCCGGCGCCGGCCAGCGCTGCAGGGGCAGGAGGGCCAGACATTTTGCATGTCGAAAGGGCGGAGCGTGTCGCCAGCCAGCCTGAGGTATGGTGGGTTTGACTCGGACATAATCTCTAGGTAAATCTAACGATTTTCTTAAGGACTGGGTATCGTCTGCCATTATATAGTTAGATGGGTGAGAATTGCCAGTACTAAGGTCATAATACTCCTGTTTCGAACCGGCGGCGGGTGCCGGTTGGGTGGTGCTGATTGATTGGGATGGGTGTAGCAGGCGTTGGCGAACTGGTGGCCAGTTGTCGTGGAGACGTAGTATCTGACGGCGCCTTCCAATCGCCGCACCCGTTGAACCGCCGCGCAGGAATTGCCGGTAGTGGCCGCGGAACCTCGCGGCGACTGCCTTCACGCGGTCGCGAGAGCTGATTGGGGCTGATGATGGGTATGCAGGGCCCATCTGTTCAGCGTTGGGCGCCTGATTTGGTCAGGCGCATCGAAGCCGCCAGCACTTTGGTATTGGTTCTTTATGGCTTCATCTGTTTCCTAGCTTAGGCGCACATAACCAATGCAAGCCGCAAGCGGCCAACCGCGCGTTGCCTCGCCCGCCGAGGCGCCGCGATATTGCGGCCGCATTGTCGTTATTTGTATTGGCGGCTGAAACAACGCCACCTGGCAAGACGCCCGCACCGGGCTGAGCCAAGGAGGCGACAGACAAGCATGACGCGCTGACTGCCAGAATGTCGGAAGGGCGGAGCTTGCCTAGGCTCCGAAACCTGGCGCCCGGCGAACGCCAGAACGGACCCGCGAAAGCATGGCCCACAGGCAGAACGAAAGCAGTCCTAAGCCGGCTCTATTCAGTATAGCCTACGCGCTGAAAGGTGGGTGCGCACGATGACGACGCTTTCCATCGTCATTCCAGCCTACAACGAAGAAGGCGGCATTGCCGACATCACCGGCCGAGTACTGGCGGTGAAACCTGCCCTGGCGCAAGTGGGTGTCTCCGAACTGGAACTGCTCGTGGTCGACGATGGCTCGCGCGACCAGACGGCCCAAATCGTGGGTGCCACCGAGGGTGTGCGGCTGATCCGGCACCCCGTCAACCGCGGCTATGGGGCGGCGCTGAAGACCGGTTTTGGCAGCGCGCGCGGCGAGTTGATCGGGTTCCTGGATGCCGACGGCACCTACCCGCCGGAGTACCTGCCGCAGCTGTGCGAAAAAGCGCTGGATGGCTTTGACCTGGCGATCGGCTCGCGCATGGCTGGGGCAGAGAGCCATATGCCCCTGGCGCGCCGCCTCGGCAACCTATTCTTCGCGGCGCTGCTGAGCCTGGTGGGCAGGGCGCGCGTGACCGACAGCGCCAGCGGCATGCGCGTGTTCAAGCGCGAGATCTTGGAACGCCTCTACCCGCTGCCCGATGGGTTAAACCTGACCCCGGTGATGAGCACGCGCGCTATCCACGAGCACGTGCGCATCGCGGAGATAGCCATCCCCTACAGCGAGCGAGTGGGGCGCTCGAAGCTGAGCGTCGTACGCGATGGTTCAATCTTCCTTCAGTCAATCCTGTGGACGGTTCTGACTTACAACCCGGTGCGCATCCTGGGGCTGTTAGGTTTGGCCGGGGTGGGGTTTGCCAGCCTGGTGGCGGCGGGCCTAGTAGGAGCGCGCCTATCGGGCATCACCAGCCTGGGGCCGTGGGGCGTGGCGGCGCTGTATGGCGCCCTGGTGCTGGGGGTCACGGGCGTAAGCGTGTTCTCGCTCGGGGTCACGTTCAACTATCTGGTCTCGCTGTTTTACAAGCACCCGGTGCGCCAGGGGTTGTTTGGCAAGCCGCTGCTGAAGACGCCGCTGGACCGGCACTTTGGCTGGTTGGGTCTGGCGAGCATCGCCGCGGGCGCCGCGATCGGGCTGGCAAGCCTGGCGCTGGGCATCAGCGGCTGGGAGATCAGCCGGCTGTGGCTGTACCTACTAGGCAGCGCCATGCTTACGTTGGTGGGGGTGCAACTTGTGATCAATTGGGTGCTGCTGCGCGTGTTGGACGAGCTAAGCCAGCGCGAGAGCCAGGCCGTGGCGGCTCAGCGCTCGGCAGGCGCCTAGGGACGGCGCCGGTGGACGAAACGAGAGATGGTGACATGGCGACGCTTAACGATGCCCATTCCGAAAACCTAGGGACCCGGCGGATTCCCAAGCTGCGTATGGCTGACTTCCCAAACGCCGACGAGATCGTGCGCCAGGGACTGCTGGCCACGCCGCGCGTGGCAGAGGCGGTCGACATCCTGCTGGTCAATCCGCCCTCGCCCGACGGCGGAATCTGGATCCGCACGCAGCACCGGGTAGGCCGTCGCTCGCGCGAGAACATGATCTGGCCGCAAGTGTCGCTGGCCCAGATGGCGGCGCTGCTGCACCCCACCTACACTGTCAAGATCATCGACGCGATTGCCGAGCGCCTGACCTGGCCGGCATTCAAGGCGCTGATCGACCGCTACCAGCCCAAGTATTACCTGACCCAGGTGACGGCGCCGACGCTCGAGAACGACATGTACGGCACCTTCCTGGCCAAGGCGCGCGGCGCCAAGACGATCGCCTTTGGCACGCACGTCACGCCGATCCCCCGCGAGACTCTGCGATCGTACACGACGCTGGACTTTGTCCTGCACGGCGAGCCCGACCTGACCATCCGCGACCTGCTGGATCACCTGGAAGGCAAGACGGCCGCGCGGCCGGCGGAGATCATGAAGTTGTTTGCCAGCGAGCCGGGCTATCGGCTGGCGCTGGACGCGGACGGGAAATTCGACATGGCCAGCCTGCGCGGGCTGGTCTGGCGGCGGGGCGAGGAGATCGTGATGAATGCCACCCGGCCTTTCATCAGCGACCTGGACGACCTGCCCATGCCGCTGCACCACTTGCTGCCGCTGCAGCAATACCTGATGCCTCTGATGAAAGGGCCCTTCACCTTTATCGTAACCAGCCGGGGCTGCACGGCCGGCTGCACCTACTGCATCAAGCACGTCAGCTACCAATACGGTGTGCGGGTGCGCTCGCCGCAGAAGATCATGGAAGAACTGTGGGTGCTGAGCAAGCTGGGCATCCACAACATCCACATGTACGCCGACCTGTTCACGATCCACCGCGACCAGGTGGTGGAGCTCTGCCGGCTGATCATCGCCGAAGGACTGAACATCAAGTGGACGTGCAACAGCCGGGTTGACTACGTCGACGAGGAGATGCTGCAGCTCATGGCGAAAGCCGGCTGCTGGTACATCTCCTGGGGGATCGAGAGCGGCAACGAGCAAATCCTGCGGCATGCCAAGAAGGGGGCCTATCCCGACAAGGCCGAACGGGCGCTGCGCTGGGCCAAGCAGGCCGGCATCGCCAACTGGGGCTACTTCATCATCGGCCTGCCGGGCGAGACGGAAGCGACCATCCGGCAGACCATTGACTTCGCCAAGAAGCTGCCGCTGGACATCGCCTTGTTCCACGTGGCGGCGCCCTATCCGGGCACACCGTTCTTCTTTGAGGTGGTGCGCGAGGGCTGGTTCCGGCCGGGCACGCGCTGGGAGCAGGTGGACATGGACAAGGGGACGGTGTTGGATTACCCCGGCCTGCCGGCCGAGCGGCTGTTGTACTGGCAGAAGCGCGCCTGGCGCGAGTGGGCCTTCCGGCCGGGACCGGCGTTGACGTACCTCAAGATGCTGCTGACCGACACGGCAACGATGAAATCGGCCTTGAGCGTCGGCCTGCAGCACCTGGCCTGGCAGACGGGCGAGTCCCATTGAGGGCGATCTGAGGGAACGCTGCTCCAGCGGGATTGTAGCCGTGGCAGGCGCGGCGTTCACAGCTTCGACCTGGGCGATCTCCTGCCCCGGGTAGGGCGCGACCATGAGCCTCAAGCGCACGACTGGGGATCACTGCAAGACCGAAGGATCACGACCATGGATACGGTAGCCTCAACGGTTAAACGCATTGCCCGCCCTCGGCCCGCCCCGGCCTTGGCGCGGGCCAAGCCCCTGCTGGCGCGTCGCCTGCAGTGGCGTCTGTTCATCCTGAGCCTGCTTATGGTCGACCTGGTGTTGATTGGGGCTGCGTTTCGGGTGGCCTACCTAGTCCGCTTTGAGCTGCCCTTGCATGTTTTCGCCGAGGACAGCAGCGCGCCGGCCTACTTCTACCAGGCGCTTGTTGCCGTGCAAACGGGCATCTGGTTGATTGTGTTTGCCGCCGCGGGCCTATACAACCGGCACAAACTGCTGGGCGGGACGGAAGAATACGCGCTTGTGTTCCGATCCAGCACGACCAGCGTGTTGGCAGTGGTCGTGGTCGGATTCCTGGTGCCAAGCATGGTCATCGCCCGCGCCTGGCTGGTCATGTCGTGGGTCCTCAGCGTCGTTTTGGTCGGGTTCGGCCGTTTCGTCATGCGGCGGGTCGTGTATTTGCTGCGGCGGCGCGGCTGGTTCTTGTCGCCAGCGGTGATCGTCGGCGCCAACCTGGAGGGCCTTTCGCTGGCCAAGCAGCTTCTGGCCTGGACGACCTCGGGCCTACAAGTGGTCGGTTTCCTGGACGAGAAGCTGCCGGCGGGCACTCCGGTGACCGAGTCTCTCGAGACTCTGGGCTCCGTGAGTGATATCGATGCCATTATTCGGGAACACGAGATCGAAGAGGTCATCCTGGCCTCCAGCGCGTATTCCGCGCGCGATCACTTGATGCAGCTTTTCCAGCGTTACGGCGTGTCCAAGAACGTTAACTTGCGCATGTCGTCAGGCTTGTACGAGATCATCACGACGGGGCTGAGCGTGCGCGAGTTTGCCTACGTGCCGCTGATCGGTGTGAACAAGGTGCGCCTGACGGGCACTGAGCAGGCCATAAAACTCCTGCTGGACTACGCCGTCGCCCTCCCTGGGCTGATTCTGCTTTCCCCCCTGCTGCTGCTGCTGGCGGTGGCGGTTCGGCTCGACTCGCCGGGCCCAGTAATCTACCGTCGGCGCGTGATGGGTATCAACGGGCGTCAGTTCGACGCGCTCAAGCTCCGCACCATGCACGTCAACGGCGACGAAATCCTGTCCAGCCGGCCTGACTTGCAGGCCGAGCTGGCGCGCAACCACAAGCTCAAGGACGATCCGCGCCTGACGCGGCTTGGGCCGCTGCTGCGGCGGCTGAGCCTGGACGAGCTGCCGCAGCTGTTCAACGTGCTGCGGCGCGAGATGTCGCTGGTGGGGCCGCGGATGATCTCACCGGCCGAGATGGAGAAGTACGACCAGTGGAGCATGAATTTGCTGACGGTGCCGCCGGGCATTACGGGGGTGTGGCAGGTCAGCGGGCGCTCGAACATTACTTACGACGAGCGCGTGCAGCTCGACATGTACTACATCCGTAACTGGAGCATCTGGCTGGATCTGCAACTACTATGGCAGACCATTCCAGCTGTCCTTCGGGGAACGGGCGCCTACTAGCCGGCGGCACCGCGCCGGCTGATCGCTACGCGCCGCCGGCCTCGACAGGCTAGCCCCGGCGCGTCCCCAGACGTATCTGACAAATGAACGGGCGGGTGCAGCTGTTACAGCTTGTCCGCTGAGAGAACTGACGGGCCACTATGAGGCTTGGAATTAGCTTTTGGACTCCGCAGGACGATATCTCCGCCCTCCTGGCGGAAACGGCCGAGCAGTTGGGGCAGACGGCCGTTGCCGTGGATCCAATGGGTCCGCTGCCGGCGGGCCTAGATGCTCTGCTGATCCACGGGCCTCAAGGCAGCCCACTGCCGCTGGCGTTTCAACTCCAAGCCCTCCCGGCCGACGAGCGCCCCAGGCTGGCTGTGTGGCAGACCGAGCAATTCTGGAATCCCGCCTGGCCCACCTGGCTGGCGCGGCTGGCGAGTGATGCGCGTGCGGCCGTGGAGCGGTACGGCTACCAACGGCACGGCCAGGCAGTGTGGCAGCGCTCGAACCGTTGGTCCAAGGTGACGCGCCGCGCCTTTCGCCTGCGCTATTTTGGAGAACTGCGCTGGCTAAGGCGAACAGGGCTGCTGACTGCTCTGGCCGCTACTTCGCGGTGGATGGCCGGCTTCTTGGCGCGGACCGGCTTGCCGGCCAGCCTGGCCTACTTTGGGGTTTACCCTTGCTGGGGCGCGGATCTGGGGCTCGACCGCGACATTGACGTGCTGTGGGTGGGCAAAGTCGGCACCGATCGGCGGCAGAAGTTGTTGGAACAGGTCCGTTCAGCGCTGGCGCAGCGCGGTATCACGATGGTCGTCGTGGACGGTGTCGAGCACCCCTATGTCTTTGGGGAAGCCAGAACCGCTCTGCTCAATCGCGCCAAGGTAGTGCTGAATCTGCTGCGCCAACCCTGGGACAACCACTCACTACGCTTTTTCTTGGCAGCAGCCAATCGGGCCATGGTGATTTCGGAGCCGACGCTGCCGCATCTGCCATACCAGAACGGCGTGCACGTGGTTTACGCCGGACTACGCGAGCTTCCGGATGTGATGACCCATTACTGCCGGGCAGAGGCGGAGCGGCAACGTATCGCCGATGAAATGCATCGATACACATTCGCCGAGCTCACTGTCGCCAAGGGCCTGTCCAACGTGCTGAGCGCGGTTGCCGCGACGCCCGGGGCGCCGCAGGCCATGCCGCGCGCGACGGGCCCGATTGCCCGCGCCGGCTGAATGACCCTGGGGGAGGCCGCAAAATGAAAACTTGCTTGAGTGAGCTTGCGATGTTTGGGAGCCAGCCGGCGTTTGCCGCACCCCTGTACGTGGGCCGCCCGCACACCGGACAGCGCGAACGGTTGTTTGAGCGGATTAGTGAGGTCCTCGATCGCCGCTGGCTGTCGAACAATGGCCCCGCGGTCACCGAGCTCGAAGCGCGTCTAGCGCAACGGCTGGGTGTGCGGCATTGCCTGATGATGTGCAACGGCACGATTGCGCTCGAGGTGGCCCTGCGGGCGACCGGCATCACCGGGGAGGTGATCGTGCCGTCGCTGACCTTCGTCGCGACGGTACACGCCGTGTCCTGGCTGGGGTTGACGCCGGTCTTTTGTGACGTTGATCCCGAGACGCACAACCTGGACCCGCGGCGGGTCGAGGCGCTCATTTCACCGCGCACGACCGGAATTATCGGGGTGCACCTGTGGGGCCGCCCCTGCGCGGTGGAGGCCCTGGCTGGGATAGCCGAGCGCCACAGGTTAAGCCTGATCTTCGACGCAGCGCATGCGTTGGGATGCACGTGGCGCGGCCAACAAATCGGCCGCTTTGGCCGCGCAGAAGTCTTCAGCCTGCACGCCACCAAGTTCTTCCACACCGTGGAGGGCGGCGCCATCACCACCAATGATGACGCGCTGGCCAACCGGATCCGGATGATGCGCAATTTTGGCTTCGCCGAGTCGGGGGACGTGGTCGAGCACGGCACCAACGCCAAGATGAA
This sequence comes from Anaerolineales bacterium, assembly GCA_020845955.1. GTDB lineage: Bacteria > Chloroflexota > Anaerolineae > Anaerolineales > UBA6663 > JADLEU01. Next base: position 7,620 of record JADLEU010000213.1, on the reverse strand, counting down.
CGAGTTCTCCGCCGCTATGGGCCTGACACTGCTGGAGGCCTGGGACAGCCTGATCGAGCACAACCGGCAGCAATTTGAGCGTTATCAGACGGCGCTGGGCGGCCTGGCGGGCGTCCGCCTGGTGGAACACGAACCGGGCGAGGAGCGCAACTACCAGTATGTGGTGCTCGAGATTGACCCGATTCAGGCTGGCCTTACGCGCGACGAACTGCTCGCGGTGCTCGAGAGCGAGAATATCTTCGCTCGCCGTTACTTCTACCCGGGCTGCCATCGCGCGCAGCCGTACTTGGCGAGGCAGTCCAGCGCGCCGCCTGAACTTCCCGTGACCGAGCAGTTGGTCGAGCGCGTGCTGTGTCTCCCGGCCGGCGCGGCTATCGGCGCCGGTGACGCCCAACGGGTGAGCGCCATCATCCGCTTGGCGCTTTCTCAAGCCTCGGCTGTGCGCCAAAGGCTAGCCGAGCGTGCGCCGGTCGGCGCCACGCGGGCGCGGGCGGCGGTCAGCCTGGCCCCGGGCTTGGTTGATGTGTAGGACCGGTGCGCTGCTACGGGCGCAGACGCGCGCGGCGCCGCTCGGGCGCCAGCCAGGGCCTGGAGAGCGGCGCTAAGCCTCAGCCATGTTCTGCTCGATTATCATCGCCACGCTTGCGCGCGCCACGCTCGAACGAGCTGTCCGAAGCGCGCTGCAGCAGACGCCGCCGGGTCGCGGGTTCGAAGTCATCGTCGTCAATGATTCGGGGCGCCCGCTGCCTCCGTCCGCCTGGCAGGACGCCGAGGCGGTGCGGGTGATCACGACCCAGCGCCGTGAGCGCTCCATGGCTCGCAATGTTGGCGCGGCGGTTGCCCGGGGCGACTATTTGCTCTTCTTGGATGACGATGATTGGCTGCTGCCGGGCGCCCTGGTAAGCTTGGAAGCGCTGGCCCAGACCAACGGCAGCGCCGCATGGTTATATGGGCGGACGCAGCTCTTCGACCGCCAAGAAAGGCCGTTGATCGTTCTGGATCATCAGTTGAGCGGCAACTGCTTTATTCAGCTCATCGCGGGCGAGTGGATTCCTATGACCGCCTCTCTCATCAAGACATCAGCCTTCTTTGCCGTCGGAGGTTTTCATCCGCTGGTCGTTGCGACTGAAGACGTCGATCTCGCTCGCCGCATTGGCCGGACAGGGACGTTCGCGGGCACGCAGGCCCTGATCGCCGGCGCCGTGGTCGGCCGAGAGAACAGCTCGACCGACTATGATCAGGCGGCGTCGTTTGGCCGCTGGACGCGCGAAATGATCCTGGACGAAGCAGGGGTCTTCGAACGCATGCGGGCGTCAGCGTCCTCGAGCTATTGGTCGGGCCGGATTGTCCGCGCCTATCTGACTTCAGCGCTGTGGAACCTGCGCCGTCGAAAGGTGTTCCGGGCCGCCAGCCGTGCGGGCTACTCTCTCGCCGGTCTGGTCCTGGCCGGGCGTCATTGGCCGGCCGCTGATTTCTGGCGGGCTATCCTGCGGCCCTATGCCAGCTTCACATTCGCCCGAGCTTTTGACCAGGCCCGTCAGGCATCATGATCATCATCCAGACACCGCTGCGCATCAGCTTCTTTGGAGGCGGCACGGATTTCCCTGCTTTCTTCCGGGAAGAGGGCGGCTGCGTGCTGACCTCGGCGATCGACAAGTACATCTTCGTCACCATCAAGGAGCGCTTTGACCAGCTGCTGCGCATCGGTTATACCCGCACGGAGATGGTCGAAGCGATTGACGAAGTCCAGCACGAGCTGATCCGCGAGGCGCTGCGTAAGACGGGCGTGGCGCGTGGCGTCGAAATCACGACGATGGGCGATATTCCCTCGGCCGGCTCGGGGTTGGGCTCATCGAGCACGGTGGTTGTGGGCGCGCTGCACGCTCTGTACGCCTACCTGGGCGACAGCGTAACGGCCGAACAGTTGGCGCGGGAGGCGTGCGAGATCGAGGTGGACATCCTGGGCAAGCCGATTGGGCTGCAGGATCAGTACATCGCCGCCTACGGCGGATTGCGCTTCTTGGAGTTTCGAACCGATGGGCGCGTCGTGGGCGAACGGCTGCCGATCGATGCGCGCCTCAAGCGCCGGCTGAACGAGAACCTGCTGCTCTTCTTTACGGGGGTGACCCGGCAGGCCCAGTCGATCCTGAGTGAACAGCAGCGGAATATCAGCGGGCGGCGCGCCGTGCTGCGGGCGATGCGGCAATTGGCGCACACCGCCCGCGTTGAGCTATGCGCCGGTAACCTGGACGCGCTGGGCTGCCTGCTGCACGAAGGCTGGGAGCTGAAGAAACAGCTGGCGGGCGGCATCAGCAACAGCAGCTTAGATGCCATGTACGAGGCGGCGCGCCAGGCTGGGGCCGTCGGTGGCAAGATCACCGGCGCAGGCGGAGGCGGCTTTCTGCTGCTGTACTGCCCGCAGGAGAAGCAGGAGTGCGTCCGGCATGCTTTGGACGGTCTTCAAGAGCTTCCCTTTCAGTTCGAGCCGGATGGCAGCAAGGTGATTTTCAACTACCGCCGCTAAGCGTGTGGGCCGGCCGGTAGGGGCACGGCCTAACCTCCGCAGCGAACGCACAACCATCGAACACACAACCAATGAAGCGGATGCAGTCTGCAACGTGGAGGCTGGCCATTCGGCCAGCGACCCTGGTGTTGGTGGCCGCCTTGACAGCCGCAGGATCGCTGTTGACTTCGGTCAGCGCTCAGGCACAGGCCGGTGGCCAACCCTGGAGCGAACCCCTGAATCTATCACGCTCGGGCGGAGCCACGAACCCGACGATTCTGGCGGACAGTGGCGGTGGTCTGCACGTGCTATGGCAGGACGTATACGCGGATCTGGTCTACGTGCGCAACGTCGGCGCGGGGTGGGAAGCGCCCGTGGCGTTGGATCTGCCCTTCGCCGGCCTGGCACCCAAGCTGGTGGCCGACGGCAGCGGCTGGGTTCACGCCTTTTGGGTGGACGAGGACCTCAATCTGCTGCACCAGCGCGCGCCGTCTGGGAGCCTGGGCGATGCGGCGAATTGGTCGGCGGCCGCAACGCTGGCCAGCGACGTCGTGACGTTCGCCGTAGCCGAGGATGCCGATCATCGGCTCCAGGTGGCTTATGTGCGCGCCCGCGAAACATCTGCGGCGCCGGCTGGCATTTACAGCCTGCAATCCCAGGTCAGCGGGGCCGCTTGGGGCAGCCCGGCCGCCGTCTACGAGTCGCCCTACTTCCGCACTTTGCTTGCGCCGGATGACGATGCCGGACCCGAGGCGGCGGCCGGGGCCGCTTTGGCCCACGTGGCCATCGCAGCGGCTGCCCTAAACGGGGCTACGCAGGTATATGTCACCTGGGATCAGCCAGGGCTCAACCAGGTCCTCTTGGCGCACTCGGCAGACGGCGGCCAGAGCTGGAGTGAGCCGGCCATTATCGATGGACCGGACGCAAGCTCGCCTTACAAGATGCCGCAGCACTTGCGCGTGAGCGCCGGTGGCAGCGATGTGCTGCTGTTATGGGATGGCGCCCTGAGGGGCGGGTTCTGCAGCGAAAGATACCGGATTTCCAGCGACGGTGGTGCCAGCTGGCAGGCCCCTGGCGACGTGCTGCCGGGCACGACCACATGTCCAGAGGCCATGCAGCTGCTGCCCCAACCGGAGGGCGCGACCATACTACTGGCCACCTTGCAGGGCCAGGCTTACCTGCTCGCCTGGGATGGACGACAGTGGAGCCTTCCGCAGAGCCAGGGGCAGCTCGATGGATTTATTAACCCGACCAGCTTCAACTTCGTCGATCTCGACTGCCTGAACGCGGCCTCCTGGGCAGGCGAACTGTCTGCTGTAGCCTGTGAGGCCGGCACCAATGGCGATATCTGGCTCCGCAGCCGAACGCTCGGCGCGGTGAGCGATTGGTTTGCGGCACCCTCCGGTTGGGCCAGCGCGCCTGTCACCGCGATTGGAGAGGAGACGATCACTGGGTTGGCTGTCAGCGCCGAGGCTGACGGCACCATCCAAGCGATCTGGACGCAGCCGAGCAGCGAGGAGGCGGCCCCCACAGAGACCCGGCTGCTCCAGGCAGCCTGGCGTGAGGGCGCGCTGAGCGGTCCGTTTGAGGTGTTTGGTAAGCTGCCGAGCCCCGTCAACTATCTGGAGACCGCCATCGACGCGGGCGGGCGCCTGCTGGCCTTCTGGAGCGCCGGCGCAGCCCAGGCGGTATACTTCAGCGGGGTTGAGGCGCAACAGGCCGGCGCGGCAGCGAGCTGGTCGGCCCCCGAGACCTTGCTGTCGGCCGACCTCACGGCAATTGGCGCGCAGGTGGCCGCGGGCGAAGGCCGCCAGGCCTTTGTGGTTTATTCGGTCCCATTGAATGAAGCGCGCGGCATCTACGTGGCCCGCTCTGAGAACCGCGGCGCCGCATGGTCCGAGCCGAGCCAGGTGTTTGATGGCACGGGGGGGGGCTGCCCGATGGTCGATGCACCCAGCTTGGCCGTGACCGGCGGTACTCATTTACACGTGCTGTGGACCTGTTCCACCCTGCCCGGGGGTGCTGGACCGCTGACCCTGTATTCAGCGCGTTCGCTGGATGCCGGGCAGACCTGGCTGCCGGTCGAGCGCAGGCTCGAACGACCTGTCACGTGGAGCCAGATCGTCGCCGCCGCGCCCGGCCTTCTGCACCAGGTTTGGCAAGAGACCGACCGTTCGGGATCCAGCTTGTGGCATGCCATGTCTACCGACGATGGCGTGACCTGGAGCGCTCCGATCAGCCTGGCATTTATTGATGGCCAGGCGGGGCCGGCCAGCCTGGCCGTGGATACGGCTGGCGGGCTGCACTTACTACAAGCGGTTGGCACCAGTCAAGGCGATGGGCTGCTGCGCTATTGGGTCTGGGACGGGGCCACGTGGGCGCCGGGGGAGTCCCTGAGCGTGGTAAGCAGCGCTACGGGGCCTCTCTTGGCCTTTGACAGTGTGGTTGGCGGTACTTACCTGGCGGTCGTGTATGCCCGGAGGGGGGCGCCGGATGTCGACGGCCAGACGCAGACCGAGCTAGTCTATTCAGCGTTGCCAATCGCGGTCAGCGGCAACCCAGAGGCAACACCCGTGGCGACCAGCCAAACGCCGGCAGCCACGGCGACGAGCAATGCCGAGGCGATGGAAACGCCGCTAGAGGCGACAGCCACGCTGACGTTTAGTCTGACCCCTCCCGGCGCCAACACCAACGATTCCGGCGGGCCCGGCCTGGGCCTGGTGTTGGGCGCGCTCTCGGCCGCGGTGGTCGTGCTGGCGGTCGCCGTGGTCGGCGTACTACGCGCCAGAAATCGTTAAGCCTCAGACATTCACGGAGACGAAAGGGATGGAGACCATCGAGCAGCAGATCAGGACTTTTATCGCGGATAGCATTCTTTTCAGCAACAATGGCTATCCGCTGCCAGACGACGCTTCCTTCCTGGAAAGCGGCGTGGTCGATTCGATGAACGTAATGGAAATCGTCACGTTCGCCGAAAAAGCATTTGGTATTGCCGTGCAAGACCACGAGATCGTGCCGGCCAATTTTGACTCGGTCGCCAACCTCAGCCGCTATATCCAGCGCAAGAAGACCGGCGTCGCCTAGCGGCGCCGGCCAGCCCAGCCCCAGTTATATGCCAGCCAGTCTCGTCCATGAGTTCCTCGAGCACAGCGCCGACCGCATCCCCGACAAGGCGGCGCTAGTCTGCGACGGCCAGCGGCTGACCTACGCCGAATTAGATACCCAGAGCAGCCGGTTGGCGAATGCCCTGACGGCGAATGGCATTGGCCGCGGCGACCGAGTGGGGTTGTACCTGCCGAATTCGGTCGAGCTGGTGGTTGGGATCTTTGCGACGCTCAAGGCCGGGGCGGTCTTCGTCGTGGTGAACCACACCACCAAGGCCGACAAGCTGGCCTACATCCTGAACAACTGCCAGGCGCGGGCGCTGATCACCTGGCCGCTGCACGCGGCCCAGGCCGGTGAGCTGCTGGGCCAGATCGCGTCGCTGCGGTTCGCCGTCGTGACGCCTGGCGCGGCCGCCATGACCCCGTCGGCGGGCGTGTTTGAGTACCGGGCACTACTCGCCGATCACCCGGCGACCCGGCCGCCGCGGGTCAACATCGACCTGGACCTGGCCTGCCTGATCTATACGTCCGGAAGCACGGGCGAACCCAAGGGAGTTATGTCGGACCACAGTAACGTGGTCTTCGCGGTTGGGTCGATCACGAAATACCTGGAGAACCAGCCGGACGACGTGGTCATCAACGTGCTGCCGCTGTCGTTCGACTACGGGCTGTATCAGCTGCTGATGACGTTCAGCTTTGGCGGGCGCCTGGTGCTAGAGAAGGGTTTTACCTACCCGGCACAGGTGCTGCAGCGCATCGAGCAGGAGCGCGTGACGGGGTTCCCAGGCGTGCCGACGCTTTACTCGGTGCTGATCGACATGGACCTGTCGAGCTACGACCTATCGAGCCTGCGCTACCTGAGCAACACAGCAGCCGCCCTGCCGCCGGCGCACATCCTGCGCCTGCGGGACAAATTCCCTGGCGCGCGGTTATATTCGATGTATGGGCTGACCGAGACCAAGCGCACGTTGTACCTGCCGCCGAAGCAGCTGGACCGGAGGCCGGATTCGGTCGGCGTTGCCATTCCCGGTACCGAGGTATGGGTGGAAGACGAGCAGGGGCGGCGGCTAGGGCCGGGGCAGGTGGGCGAGCTCGTGGTGCGCGGGCGGCACGTGATGCGCGGCTATTGGGGCGATCCCGAGGCCACGGCTCGCCGCTTCCGGCCAGGGCCGATCCCGGGCGAGCGGCTGTGCTACACGGGCGACCTGTTTCGGCAGGACGAAGATGGTTTTCTGTATTTTGTGGCGCGGCGCGACGACATCATCAAGAGCCGGGGTGAGAAGGTCTCGCCCAAGGAAGTGGAGAACGTGCTCTACAAGCTGGACGGAGTGCGCGAAGCGGCCGTGATCGGGCTGCCCGACCCCGTGTTGGGCCAGGCGATCAAGGTCTTTGTGGTGTCCAGCCGGCCAGGGCTGGACGAGGCTGAGGTGCTGCGCCATTGCCGCGCGCACCTGGAAGACTATATGCTGCCGAAGTACGTCGAATTCTGTGCCGAGCTGCCCAAGACCACCTCGGGCAAAATCAAGAAGTCTGAGCTGGCGTAACCATGTGCGGCATTGCGGGCGTCCTTAACCTGCGCGCGGGCCAGCCGGTGGCCCTGGAGATGCTGCTGGGCATGATCGGCGCCCTGCGCCACCGGGGGCCAGACGAATTCGGCCTGTATCGCGACGGGCAGGTGGGCCTGGCCAGCGCGCGGCTGAGCATCGTGGACTTGGCGGGCGGGCAGCAGCCAATCGGCAATGAAGACGGCGCGCTGTGGGTGGTCTACAACGGCGAGATCTTCAACTACACCGAGCTGCGGCCAGACCTGGAGCGGCGCGGCCACGAGTTTGCAACCCATTGCGACACCGAGATCATCCTGCACCTATACGAGGAGTACGGGCCCGGCTTCTTGAACCGGCTCAACGGCCAGTTCGCCATCGCGCTGTGGGATGCGCGCCACAAGACGCTGCTGCTGGCGCGCGACCGGCTGGGCATCCGGCCGCTGTTCTACACCGTCCAGAACGGGCAGCT
>JADLEU010000212.1 GCA_020845955.1 Anaerolineales bacterium | reverse complement strand
CGGTACCCGTTGCGCCGAGCAGGACCTGGTGCTTGTCGCCGCGCTGGAGGCCTTCGACGAGTTGGGCGATGGCCTCAGGCTGATCGCCGGTGGGCTGGAACTCGGAGTGGAGCTGGAACTGGGGCATTGGGGCACCTGTGCGGGGAAGGGCAGCCTCGAACACCTATTCTATCACAAGCGGACAAGCTTTTGCCACGAATTTCACGAATTAGCACGAAAAGAGTTATATGACAGGGTCGCCGCATGCGGGACGCATCGGGGTATTGTGGCGTGCAGGGCAAAGCATCCACCGGCTGGGGTTTGGTCAAGTTACGTGGCCCACGGCGGATGCTTCGTCCCTACGACGGTGTGAGGTCGAACGCCGATCGCGGGTGCGCGTCCGCAAGGCTATCGGACCATAGGCGGCGTGGTGTGACGGGCTACGGCAGGGGGACGACCGATTGCTCGTACCAGTCGGCGACGTCGACGCCGGTAGTGGTCTGGCCGGCGGGGACCGGCACGGGGATGAGCGTGTGATCGGTGCAGTCGGCTGTGAGGCCGCAGCGGACAGCCTGGGTGTACGCGCCGCCGGGACCGTCTGAGAACCAGGCGAAGACGTGGTACACCCCGGGCGGCAGGTCCTCGATGACGAAGGTCTGCTGGTTCTCGACCGTGGTGGTCAGGAAGGTCTCGCCGGTGGTCACGCTGCGGGCGTAGACCGTCAGCGGGGAGATGCTTTCGGACGGGTAGTGCAGCAGGCCCTCGAGGCGGCCGCTGCCGACGCCGGCCCCGGCGGGCAGGGGCACGCTTCCGGGCGGTCCGTACCAGTCCAGTAGGTCGATACCCGAGATGATGCCGCCAGGCGGAACCTCTACGGGCAGCAGGCGGTGATCGGCGCACTCAACCGTCAGGCCGCACGGCACGGCGGCTGAATAGGAGCCACCCAGGCCGAAGTTGGCCAGCCAGGCGTAGACGTGGTAGGTGCCCGGCGGGAGGGACTTGCTGTAGGCGCTCTGGCCTTCTCGGGTGCTCAAGGTGAGGACGTCGGCGGTGTCGGCGTTCTCGAAGTAGAGGGTCAAGGGCGGGACGATCTCGCTAGGATAGCCCAGCCGGCCGGTTATGGTGCCGTTGCCGGTGGGCACGGAGGTGCTGGCCGGGGGAGGCGAAGCGGTGTCCGCGGGGGGCGGTGTGGCGGTGGGCGCCGCCGGAAAGAACGTGCAGGCCGCCAGGACAAGCGCAAGCCCGGCGGTCAGCGCGTTAGGCCACCCGGCGCGGCCGGCCTGGATGAGAGCGGGCGGGGTTGGCATGCAGATGCGCCTCAGCGCGGGTCAGCCCGCGCGCACGTAGATCGGGTTAGTATAGACCCAACCGCGCGGACGGCCCTTGAAGGCGAGATGGGCCTCGACCCGGTAGACGCCGGCCTCGCCCGCTGGGACGGTAAGCGAGGCGTGCGAATGGGCCTCCCAGCGCTGGACTTCCTTCCCATTGCGCAGCAGCCGCAGCGAGGCCTCGGCGGGGGCGCCGACCTGCAGGGTGAGGCCGGAGCGGTTGACGATGTCATCGCCCATGATGGCGGCGCCGCGCTCGGTCGTGGCCGAGAAGCGAAAACCGCGGGCAGGCGCCGCGCCGTCGTAGGCAACGAAGCAGTGGCCGCGGGCCAGGGCGTCGAGCACACGGCGGCGGTCGTGGTCGTAGTCACCGCTGAGGGGACGCTCGAGCAGCAGGTGGGTGTTGATCTGGCGGAAGAGGAACTCGTAGGGAAAGACAACGCGGCGTAGCCCGCCCTGGCGGTACTCGGTGCCATGAGCGTCGGCGCCGCCGATGGCGACGATGCGGCGGCCGGCGGTGGTGAGCTCATCCCAGCGGGTGAGGACTTCGGGGAAGGGGGTCGTGATGCCCAGCTCAGGGTTGAAGACGTGCCGCAGGGCGCTGGCGCGGCTGGTGAGCAGGCTCTTGAAGCTGCTCATGTAGTTCCACAGCTCCAGGCCGGTGAAGTTGGCCACCTCCCAACTGACCCAGGACAGATCGGCCTCGCGCACCAGCGGGGCAGGCGGGTCGTGGGGGTGGGCCAGGAAGGTGAGGCCGCCGGCCTCCGCGGCGGCGTCGAGCAGGGCCTGAGGCTGGGCGGCCTGCGGGGCGAGCTCGGCCTCGGCGCCGTAGACGAGCAGGTGGTTCTTCTGGGGCCGGCGGGTCTGGTCGTGGATCTCTTCGCCGACGAGGAGCAGGACCTGGCGCCCGGCGTGGGCGTAGTAACGGGCGGGACCGCTGACCAGGACGTTGTGGTCGGTGACAATGACGAGGTCGAGGCCGGCGTTGGCCGCGGCCTCGGCGATCTGGGCGTGGTACCACTCGCCGTCAGAGTAGGGGGTGTGCATGTGGAGGTTGGCGGCGAGCTCGGTCAAGGGCATGATGCTCTCGGAGGGTGCCGGGTGCGGCTTTCCAGGTTTGTTATCCCCTCGGTCTGAAGGACGATGATTGACCGCGCTGGTGGCTCAGAACAGCGGCGGCTGCTCGCCGGTGCCGGGGTCGGGCTCCGGGGCGACGAGGCCCTGGTCGCGGAGCCAGGCCGCGTCGGGCTGCCAGGCGTAGTGCTTGAGGTCTACTCGGTCGCGCTCGTCGAAGACGACACCCTCATCCTCGAGCAGCTTGCGCTGGACGACGACGCCGAAGCCGGGGCGCTCGCTGATCTTGCCCTGGCTGTTGATGACGCGCTGCCAGGGCACGTCGTCGGGGCACTGCGCCATGGCGCTGCCCACCCAGCGCGGCGAGAGCTTGAGATACGCTTCAAGCGCCACGGTGGGCGGCGGGGGGATGAGGCGGGCCACCTGGCCATAGGTGGCGACGCGGCCCGGCGGGATGGCGCGCACGACCGCGTAGACCTGGGCAGCGTAGCCCTTGGGGTCGGGCGGGTTGGTGGGCGGCATGGCCTGAGTATAGCACGGGTGCCTGTGCCAAATCCTGTATAATCCTCGCGTGATTCGAAGGCTTGAGCCGATCGGCTGGCTGCTGGCGGCCGCGGCCGGGCTGGCCGGCTGCGCGGTCAATCCGCTCACGCCGACCCAGGCGCCGACCGCCACACGACAGCCCGTGCTGGTCGTGATGGTGATCGTAACGGCCTCGCCCACCCCACGCGCCACCCTCGCCCCGGAGCCGCGAACGCCCATGCGGCCCGAGCCGACCGAGCCCAGATTCCTGCCGGCGATCGAGCCTACCGCCACCATCGCCTGGCACACCGGCAGCGGCGCCCCGGTGCTGACGCAGCCGCCAGCTCCGACCGCGGCCGCCGTGGCGAACAACCTGTCGGCGCCGGCGACGGCCATCCCGGCGGTCGTGGCGGCGTCGCCGGTGACGGAGGATGTGGCCGTGGCCGAGCAGTACTGCATTGACCTGATCAACACCCAGCGGGCAGCGGCCGGGCTGGCGCCGTACGCGCGCGACGAGACGGTCATGGGGATTGCGCGCGCGCGGGTGTCCGACATGGTGGCGCGCGGCTACCGGGGGCATTTCGACCCGGTGACCGGCGCGTCACTCGGCCGCGCGATGCTGCTGGCGGCCGGCTACCGGCTGGCGGGCGAGAACTGGTATGGGCATCGCAGTGGGCCGGTGGCGATTGTCGAATCGGCCATGGCCTGGTTCATGACCGATCCGCCGCACGCCCAGGGCATTCTGAGCACCAGCTATTCCGTGGTGGGCGTCGGCATCGCCTTCAACGGCGCGCAGTGGCTGCTCGTGCAGAACTTCGCCGGGAACTGACCATGAATAACCAGGAACTGGCCCAGGTGTTTGCCAATATCGGCGACTTGCTCGAGATCAAGGGCGAGGTGATCTACAAGATCCTGGCTTACCGGCGCGCGGCCGAGACGCTGCGCGAGTACGGCCGCGACGTGCGCGCCGTCTGGCAGGAAGGTAAGCTGCGCGAGATCCCCAGCGTGGGAGCGGCCATCGCCGAGAAGATCGACGAGCTGCTGCGCACGGGCCGGCTTGAGTTCTACGAGAAACTCAAGGCCGAAATCCCGCCGGGGTTGATCGAGATCCTGGCCGTGCCGGACCTGGGACCCAAGAAGGCGGCCATGTTCTGGAAGCAGCGCAACATCACCAGCCTGGCGGCGCTGGCGGCGGCGGCGCGGGCCGGCCAACTGCGCGAACTGCCCGGCATGGGCGAGAAGTCGGAGGCCAAGATCCTGGCCGGGATCGAGTTGCTGGCGCGGCGGGCCTCCGGGCGGCGGCCGCTGGGCCAGGTCTGGACGCTGGCGCAGGAAATCCTGGTCTTTCTGCGCGGGCTGCCGGGCGTGCAGCAGGCAGAGGCAGCGGGCAGTCTGCGCCGGCACCGCTCGACCATCGGGGATCTCGACTTCCTGGCGGCGGCCGACGACGCCGGGCCGATCATGGAGGCGTTCTGCCAGCACCCGTCCGTGGCGCGGGTGCTCGGTCACGGGCCAACCAAGTCCTCGGTGGAGTTCGTCAACGGCCTGCAGGCCGATCTGCGCGTGCTGCCGAAAGCGCGGTTCGGAACGCTGCTGCAGTATTTCACGGGCAGCAAGGACCACAACGTGAAGCTGCGCGAGCGAGCGCTGCGTCAGGGGCTGTCGCTGAGCGAGTACGCCCTGACGCGCGAGTCGGGAGCCGAGATTCTGTGCGCCGCCGAGGAGGAAGTCTACCGGCGCCTGGGGCTGGAGTACATCCCGCCCGAGCTGCGCGAGGACCGCGGCGAAATCGAGGCGGCCGCCAAAGGGACGTTGCCGAAGCTGATCGAGCTCGGCGATCTGCGCAGTGACCTGCACGCGCACAGCACCTGGAGCGACGGCCGGCTGAGCCTCCTAGAGATGGCGCGCGGCGCCCAGGCGCGTGGGCTGCGCTGCCTGGCGATTACCGACCATTCGCAAAGCCTGGGCGTCACCGGCGGGCTGACGCCGGAGCGGCTGCGGGCGCAGCGCGCCGAAATCGACCAGGCGCAGCGGGCGCTGGGACGCGGCTTCACGCTGCTGCAGGGCAGCGAGGTCGAGATCCGCGGCGACGGGCGCCTGGACTACGACGACGACGTGCTGGCGAGCCTGGACGTCGTCGTCGCCTCGGCGCACAGCACGCTGCGGCAGCCGCGCGAGCAGATCACGGCCCGGCTGATCCGGGCTATCGAGAGCCCGCACGTGGACATTATCGGTCACCCGACCGGGCGGTTGTTCCCGGACCGCGAGGGCGCCGACCTGGACATGGAGGCGGTGCTGCGCGCGGCCGCCCAGGCGGGGGTAGCGCTCGAGATCAACGCCAACCCGGCGCGGCTGGACCTGGACGACGGTTATGCCTACCGCGCGCTGGAGCTCGGGTGCCTGCTGGCGATCAACACCGACGCGCACCACACGGCCGACTTCGATCTGGCGCACTTCGGCGTGGGGATCGCGCGGCGGGCCTGGGCCCGGCCCGAGCAGGTGATCAGTACCTGGCCGCCGGAACGGCTGCGGCAATGGCTGGCGGGGCGCGGGCAGGGCGGGTCGGCGCCGGCTGTTATGACGGACGCCACAAAAGCGGCCAGGCCGGTGAAGAAGGCTCCCGCGAAAAAGGCGCCCAAAATGGCTTCCAAGCAGGCCAGGAAACCCGCGTCGAAGAAGCCAACCCGGACCGCGGCGAAGCGCAGGCCGGGAACCAGACCAGGGCGGAGGCAGTCCCAATAGCATGAGCGCGGTTGCCAGGCTCGACGAATCAGGTACGATACAGCCCATGCCAGACGTGGCGAGCGTCATTCGCGATGCCTTTGGCGACATCAGCGCCGAGGAGACCGAGGCCCTGTGCCAGGTAGCGCAAGTGCGCCGCTACCCGCCCGACACGGTGTTGTGCCGCGAGGGCGAGATCGAGCACGTCTTCTACATCGTGGCCGACGGCCAGGTGGCCATCACCCAGCGGCTGTCGCCGGCGGGCGAGCGGCTGCTGGCCCTGCGACGGCCGGGCGAGTTCTTCGGCGAGATGGCCCTGATCGAAAGCAAGCCCCGCACGGCCACGGCCCGCACCCTCACCGACAGCACGATGCTGGAAATCACCGAGGCGGTCTTCAACGAATACCTGCGCAAGAGCCCCAATATGGCGCTGGAGATGATCCGCCACATCACGGCCAACCTGCGCACGGCCGACCAGGCGGCGATCGCCGAGCTGTCGCAGAAGAACGCCGAGCTGGCCGAGGCGTACGAGGACCTGAAGGCGGCCCAGGCCGAGCTCGTGGCCAAGGAACGCATGGAGCGCGAGCTGGAAATCGCGGGCGAGGTGCAGCGCAGCCTGCTGCCGGCCGAGTTCCCGCCGGCGCCGGGCTACGCCTTCGCGGGCCGCAACGTCCCGGCGCGGCACGTGGGCGGCGACCTGTACGACGTGATCGCCATCGACGCCGAACACGTGGGTCTGCTGATGGCCGATGTCTCCGACAAGAGCGTGCACGCCGCCTTGATCATGGCGGTCACGCGCACGCTGTTCCTGGCACACGCGCGCCGCAGCCTGTCGCCGGCCGAGGTGGCGCTGGAGGTGCACAACGGCCTGCTGGAAATCTCGTCCAACGACGACATGTTCGTCACCGTGTTCTATGGGGTGCTGGACCTGGCCAGCGGCGAACTGCGCTACATTCGAGCCGGGCAGGACAAGCCGCTGCTGTTCCGGGCCGCGGGCGGGCCGCCGGACGTCTTGGACGCGGAGGGGCGGTTCCTGGGGATGCTGCCCGGTGTGGTGTTGGAGGAGCGGTTGGTGCGGCTGGGGCCAGGCGACCTGCTGGTGACCTACTCGGACGGCGTGCCCGACGCGGTGGACCCGCAGATGGATTCCTACGGGCTGCAGCGGCTGCTGCCCCTGCTGGAGCGCCGGCGGACCGAGACGGCCGAGCAGGTGTGCGCGGCGATCTTCGACGACGTCTTTGCCTTTCGCGGCGAAGCCCCGGCGTACGACGACATCACTGTTCTGATCACCCGCTGCGAGGCCGGCCGCG
>JADLEU010000211.1 GCA_020845955.1 Anaerolineales bacterium | reverse complement strand
GTGTCTGAAACCCCCATCCGGATTCTTATTGCCGACGACCACGCCGTGGTGCGCGAGGGACTGGCCGCCATGATCCAGCGCCGGGCCGACCTGCGGGTGGTGGCGGAGGCCGAAGACGGCCAACGCGCGCTGGAGCTGGCGCGCCAGCACAAGCCGGACGTCATCCTGATGGACCTGCGCATGCCGGTCCTGAGCGGGGTGGAGGCCATCACGCGGATCCGGGCCGAACAACCGCAGGCGCGTATCATCGTGCTGACCACGTATGACGGTGACGAGGACATCTACCGGGCCCTTCAGGCCGGGGCGCGCGCTTACCTGTTGAAGGACACCCCGCGCGACGAGCTGCTCGACGCCATCCGCGCCGTGCACGCCGGCCAGAAGCGCATTTCACCCGAGGCCGCCGCCAAGCTGACCGAGCGCCTGACCACCCCGGAGCTGACCCCGCGCGAGCTCGACGTGCTGCGGCTGATCGTGGCCGGCCAGAGCAACAAGGAGATCGGCGCGGCGCTGCACATCGCCGAAGGCACGGTCAAGATCCACACCAACAACCTGCTGAGCAAGCTGGGCGTGGCCGACCGCACGCAAGCCGCCATTGAGGCGGTCAAGCGCGGCCTCGTCCGCCTGGACGAGTAGATCGCAGGTGATAGCCCGGCCTCCCCGGCGCGGGCTAGGCGCGCCTGCGCCGTTTGGGGGACGCCAATTTAGTGCGCTGGGCCGTGGGCGGCTCAGCCATGGCGCCGTAGAGTGTGCGCAAAGGAGATCATGCGCAATGACGGCACCAATCCCCGCAATCGAAGTGATCGAAGCCAGCAAGAGCTATGGCAGCGTGCGCGCCGTGAACGCGCTCACCCTGAGCGTGGCCCGCGGCGAAGTATTTGGCCTGCTGGGCCCTAACGGCGCGGGCAAGACCACCCTGCTCAGCTTGCTGCAAGGCCTGCGCCGGCCCGACCGCGGCCAGGTGCGTGTGCTCGGCCTGGACATGGCCACGCGCGCGCGCGATATCAAGCGCCGTATCGGCGTGCAGCTTCAGCGCACCAGCCTGCTGCCCGACCTGACCGCGCTGCAGCAGGTGGGGCTATTCGCGCGGCTATACGGGCGCGAGCTCAGCCGCTCTGGCGCGCGGCAACTGCTGGCCCGCGTCGGCCTGGAGGAGAGGGCCAGCAGCCTGCCGGTCACGCTAAGCGGCGGCCAGCAGCAGCGGCTGGCCCTGGCGCTGGCCCTGGTGAATGACCCCGAGATCGTCTTCCTGGACGAGCCGACGGCCGGGCTCGACCCCCAGGCCCGCCACAACCTGTGGGATCTCATCCGCGCGCTGCGCGCCGAAGGGCGCACGGTGAGCCTGAGCACGCACTACATCGAAGAGGCTGATGCGCTGTGCGACCGCGTCGCCATCCTGGATCACGGCCGGCTGCTGGCCGTCGACACGCCCGGGGGCCTGACGCGACGCCCGCCCGCGGCGCCGGCCGCCGTGATTTCTAAGGCGCCAAGCCTGGAAGACGTGTTCCTGCAACTGACCGGGCGCGCCTGGCGCGAAAATTAACCAAATGGAGACGACGATGTTGACCAAGACGTTGGTGGTCCCGGCGCGGCCGACGCTGCAAGTTGCCCAGGCGCTGATCCGCGCGAGCCTGAACGACCGGCGCGGCCTGCTGACCACGCTGTTCACCCCGCTCTTCATGCTGGTGCTGTTCTGGGTCGTGGGCGGGCGCGCCGAGCCGGGCGAGCCTGACCTGGTGACCTTCATCTTTCCCGCCATCGTCGGCCTGACCGTGATGCTGGGCGGGCAGACCGCGGCCACGCGGATCGTGAACTGGCGCGAGCAGGGCGTGTTCCAGCGTCTGGCGGTCACGCCCACGCCGCTGGGGCAGGTCGTGCTGGGGTTGGGGCTGGCCCAGGCGGCCGTCAGCGTGGCGCAAGCCCTGATCGTGCTGCTGTTTGGCGTGGGAGTCCTGGGGTTGGCGGTGGATGGGCGCGGCGCGCTGCTTGGCGCGGGGGTACTGGCGCTGGGAGTATTCGCCTTCATCGCCTTCGGCTGCCTGGTGGCCAGCCTGGCGCGCAAGGCCGACCTGGCCAACGCGGCCTTCACCTTTACGCTGCTGCCCATGTTCTTCCTGGGCGGCGGATTCCCAGCCGAGATCTTGCCGCCGGCGCTGCGGGCCATCAGCCCCTGGCTGCCGACGACGATGCTCAACAGCCTGCTGAGCCCGCTGCTGAGCCCGCTGCTGGCCGGCGGCGCGCTGCCGGCGGCGCCGTGGTGGCCGGTGCTGGGCCTGCTGGCTTACACGCTGGCCTTCGCCGGGCTGGCGGCCTGGCGCTTCAGGTGGGAATAGCCTTCGGGGAAGATGGGAGCCGGGAGGGCGCCGCTCTCCCGGCTCTTACTCTCGGCCGGGCGCCGGCTGGACTTGCGGCATGCCCAGCGGCGGCAGCACCGCCTCGATCTCGGCCCGCTGCGCTTCCAGCCAGGGCGGCAGCACCAGGCGCTCGCCCAGGTGCGCGCGGTCCTCGTCCACGTCGAACCCTGGCCCGTCAGTGGCCAACTCGAACAGCGCGCCGCCCGGCTCACGGAAGTAGACTGACTTGAACCAAAAGCGGTCGATCTGCGGCGTGGGCTGCAGGCCGACGCGCGCGATGGCGCCGCGCAGGGCGAGCTCTTCGTCCGAGTCGCACATACGCCAGGCGACGTGGTGAACGCCGCCGGTTCCCCATTGGCCGCGGTGCTCGCCAGGCATCTCTTTCAGCTCGATGAGAGCGCCGGATGTGCCATTCCCGGCCCCGTAACGGCGCCAGCCGGCCTCATCGCCCAAGGTCTTGAAGCCCATCACCTGGGTCAGGAGGGCCTCGGTGGATTTGAACGACCGCTCCCACAGCCGGACCGCGTGCATGCCGCGCAGTTGGCAGGCCGGCGGCACCGGGCTGTCCTGCCAGGGCACGAACTGGCGCTCGGCGCT
Organism: Anaerolineales bacterium; assembly: GCA_020845955.1. Classification (GTDB taxonomy): domain Bacteria; phylum Chloroflexota; class Anaerolineae; order Anaerolineales; family UBA6663; genus JADLEU01. The sequence goes on along the minus strand of JADLEU010000211.1, from coordinate 391 downwards.
GGTTTCCACCAGCGCCAGCCGCAGACCGTGCGGGTCCTGGAACGGCAGCACGGCCTCGCCGAAGCGGGTTTCGCGCGGGGCGGGGCGCACGCCCGCCGCGGCCAGGCGCGCCTGCCAGTAATCCAGGCTGCCCGGCGGCACGGCAAAGGGCACTTCCACCGTGTAGCCCACGCCCAGCGCGGCCGGGGGCAGGTCGGGCCAGGGGAAGAAGGTCAGGTCGGTGCCGGGCGAGCCAACCTCGTCGGCATAGAACAGGTGATAGGTGTGGGTCACGTCTTGATTGACGGACCTCTTGACCAGCCGCAGTCCCAGCACCCCGACATAGAAGTCGAGGTTCTCCTGCGGATCGCCGGCAATGGCGGTGACGTGATGAAGCCCGTGGACGGTCGGC
>JADLEU010000210.1 GCA_020845955.1 Anaerolineales bacterium | reverse complement strand
GGCTGCTATTGAGCCCGAGGCGCGCTGAGCAGATGCCGATCCAGACAGGCCGCAATCTACGGATAAGCGTCCAGTTTGTTGGCCAGCTTGACCAAGCCGTGGCCCTCGTCGTCGTATACCAGCAGTTCGACCGGCACCTGGCGGGCGCGAAGCGCCGCCACGATTTGCTCGGCCTCCTCCAGGGGAACCCCGGGATCATTGCGGCCGTGGACGACAAACAACGGCGCCCGGATGCGGTCGGCCTGATGGATTGGGGAAAGCGCCTCAAGCAGCGCCCGGTGCTGGGCCAGGCTGCCGTATTTCGTCTCACGGACGGCTCGGCGGTAGGCGCCGGTGCGCTCCAGGAAGGTGACGAAGCTGGCAATGCCCACGATGTCTACCGCGGCGGTCCACGACTCGGGATAGTGCGTGAGGGCCGAGAGCACCATGAACCCCCCGTAGCTGCCGCCCTGCACGGCCAGGCGGCTGCCGTCGACGTCTCGCTGCTGGCGAAGCCAATGGGGGGCATAGGCCAGATCAGCCACCGCGTCAAGGCGGCGCTCGACATTGTCCAGGTTGAGGTACTCCTTGCCATAGCCGCTGGAACCGCGCACATTGGGCGCCAGAACGTGGTAGCCGCGGTTGACCAGATACTGCAGGATGGGGTAGAGCATGGCCTGGGTCTGGCCTGCCGGCCCGCCATGCACGTAGACGACTACCGGCCAGGTCGTTCTGCCACAGCAGGCGCTCCTCGTCGATGGAGAAATCGTACCGATAGATGCCGTCGCGCGCGGGGTCGCGGCGGTTGGCAGCGAAGGCCAGGGTGCGGCCGTCGGCTGACCAGGCGCCGAAGAGGTGCATGGCCTGCTCCGCGTGTGTCAACTGGCGCTGGCCTGTGCCACTGGCGTTGATCAAGAACAGTTGGGCGTTTTCGTTGCCGCCCACGTCGCGGCTGAAGACGAGCTGATCCCCGACCGGCGACCAGCTCACGCCCATTACGTGGTCGCCGCCCGAGGTCAATGGGTCCGGCTAGGCGCCCACGGCGCTAAGCGCGGCCGGCAACGCTGGCGCGTCCAGCGCCCAGACCTGCGGCACGCCGGTGATCGTGGCGATGAAGGCCATGCGCCGGCCGTCGGGCGACAAGGTTGGCCCGTAGGCAGTCCTGATGTTGAGGAACCGCTCAAGACTTATTGGCCTGTTGCTGTTCGTTGGCTCTTTCATCACTCGAGTATTGGCCTTAACGCCCTTGCAGAACTGGCCACCAGGCCGACAGCACGGTCTCGGCCGGCTTGCCGCGCACCGAAATCGACTTGTCGCGCAGGATGGCCATGGGGTGGTAGCCAAAGCTAAACAGGCCGCCAACCCAACTCCGGTCATTCACGGCGCCCAGTAGGGCCGAATAAGCATCGGCCTGCTCCTGCAGGTCGAGCCCGTAGGCACTCACGTCGGGCGCGCCAGGCTCGAAGGCCTCGAACGAGTAGCATTGCCCGTCGGGCTGCCGTAGGCATTGCGTCGCGGCACCGTCGGCCGCCAGGAAGGCGGCGCTGACGATCACCGGCCGACCAAAGCGCTGTTGCAGTGGCAGCACGTGGCTGTCAAGCAAGTTACCGGCCGCCGCGGTCATTTCTGGCACGGTGGCCGAATTGCTGCCGCTCAGCGCGCCCCACCACGACACGCGCAGCACGTCCACCGCGTCGAGGAAGGCCGGTGGGCTGGGCCAGAGGGAGTCGCCTAAGAGAAGCTCAAAGGCCAGCGGACCAGCATAGATCGAGCGCACACGGGCGATCAGCCCGCGCCAGCGGCCTTCGGCGTCGCCTGGGGCCTCGGGTTCGCCCGGGAACGACGGGCGGAGCTTGAAGTCGCCGATTGTCAACTGGTCGGCGCCGGACTGGCGGGCCAACTCGGCCTGGGTCAGCAGGTAGCGCTCGTAGGCGGTGAACCAATCGTTCCAGAAGTTGCCGCCGAAGTTGGCGCCGGCCCAATAGTCGCAGGCGCCATAAGGTGTGTAGTGGCAAGTGACCGGGTGCAGGCTAACACGCAGGCCCACATTGTGGGCCACCGACACGATCGCGTTCCAGTCGGGTGGGAGCGGCGCGAGGCTGGGGTCGTCGCTAAAGGCCGGCGCTCCTCCAGCGCCTGGCAGAACCGCCGCGCGCCGCGTGAAGGTCACCCAACCGGCGCCGCTGGCGCGCATGGCGTCGAACGCGCTTGCCCAAACTGCCTGGCTGTCGGGCAGCCAGCTATCGGCCAGGTCAAAACCAGCTGCGAAACCGGGGTGCGGCCGGATAGCGGGCAGCACGCCCGAGCCGCCCGGAGCCGGATCGAGCCACTGCCAACGCGTGATGGTGTCGCGCAGGTTCTGGCCGAAGAGGGCCGGCGTGAAAAAGCGGCCGCTGGCGGCTGGGCCCGCGGTCTGAGCGTCATCGGCCGTGCCGCAGGCCGCATTGCGGCAGTATCGATAGAAGACTGAACCGCTAAAGTCGGAGGGGTTGTAAAGCACGAAACGCCAGTCATTGGTCCCTACGCGCCACATGGGCAGCGGGGTGTGCCAACTACCGCCAGGGCGAAACTGCACGCTCACGTTGTCGCTGCCGGGGGTCGAGCCGGGGGTGAGAGCCTCAAATACCACGCTGGCAGCGCCCGGCGCCCGCCAGGCGCTGATCGTGTCATCGATCAGCACGTCGCTGGGCGGCACGATCAGCTGGCGCAACCGCGGATTGCCGCTTGAGTCCATCTCACCGTTCCAAACCCCGTCACCGAGGGTGTACTTGTATCGCAGCAGTGTGCCCTCGTACAACTGCACCCGCACCGTCCAGCGCCCATCGGCCAGCGGCACCATGGCGGGCGCGCGCGCCGCCGAGACCGACGAGCCGTTCGGCCCAAGCACGAAACTATCGCCCAACTGCCACACATCACCGACCAGCCGCAGCACCGCGCTGGCATCGGCGCCGGGCGGCGGCCTGACGAGAAAAGTGAGGTGGACTGCGTTGGGATCGACGCTGACCAGGTCGATGGCGGCGGTCTGATGCGGGCCGACCGTGACGGACTGCTGCGTGGGTCGCAGCGACCCATCGGGCGCGATGACTGTGGCGCGCTGCGGGCCTGGCGGAAGCCCGCGAAACACGAAACTGCCGTCATAGCCAGTGACGGTGACCTGCCCGCCCCCCGTGACCAGCACCCCCATCACGCCGCGCGCGGTGGCAGCGTTCCACACCCGGCCCTCCAGCGTTCCGGTTTCGCCAGTGAAGAGCGTGTCGGTCCAGGCCGCCACGGTATCATCGACCAGCGGGCTGTCGCTCGTGACATAGAGTAGCCGATACGGAACAGTTTGGCGCGCCGGCGTCAACTCTTCGACGTAATTGGGCAAGGGGCGGATGTAGCGATAACGCAGGACGCTCCCAGCGGCGGCCTCGGTGCCGCCGGTCCACAAGTTGTTGCCCGAATCCGTCAGGATGACAGTTGTGCGCCTGCCGCCCACCTCGTCAAGCAGGGCCACGGCTGGAGCCGAGCCGGGCGGTGTATTGGCGGGCACGCGCACGTTGAAGGTGACGATGGTGCTGGGTAGCGGGGTGGGTGGCGGGCCAGCCGTGGCCCCGGGCGTGGGCGTATCGAACACCAGCCGCGGCAAGGGCAGCCCGGTGCAGGCGGTGGCCAGCAGGATAAGCAGACAGGCTAAGCGATTGGGGCGCAGCATGGGAGCCGATTATAGGGATTATGCCAATCGGAACAATGCCAGCGCGGCCAACACGTAGGCGCCCAAGCCCACTGCCACGCCGGTGAGCGCTGCTGGGCGCTCGTCGGTGGGGCTGAAGGCGCAGCCCAAACCGATGCCAATGGCCATTATCGCCAGGCTGCCGCCCATTTCGGCCAGCACCTTCGGCAAGTAGACCAATGGGTCCATCCCGGCCAGATACAGCGCCGCCGCCCCGAGCGCGATGCCCACCAGCGCAATCAGCCTGGCCCAGCGCGAGAGGCCGTCTGTCCGGTTGGGCACCATCGGTGGAATGATATCCTGGTCAGGGACGTCGCTGGTGGCACGCTCAGTGCCGTACAAGAAGCGATAAAGGAAGAACTGATTGGCTGCCGTCAGCACGACAATAACCTTGCCCGCGACCAGCGCTACCTGTTCGATGGTGCTGAGCGCCATCATCTGAACCGCCGGATCCGGCCCCAGGATCGTCAGGCGCGGGTTGAGCGTGGGCACAATGGAGAACGCCATTAGCGCGGCGATGGCGGCCAATAGGGCCGGGTCGGCCCAGCGGAAGGCCAACAGGCCAATGAGAATGAACGGGATGCCGGCCACCGGATGCTCGCTGGTCGCTGCTAGCTCGGTGACGGTTCCAAGTGCGATCAGCAAGGCGCCCCACAGCTGCTGCGCGCGCCGCAGGCGCGCGACAGCGGCCAAGAGGGCTGGATCGGTTTTCGACAATTTCTTTGGCATGGACCCAGTTTACCGCCTGCCGGGTGTTTTTGAAACAGGCACAAGCCGGCCAGGAAGACATTCGCGGGCAAGAGCGCTGGCGGCTGATCTGCCGCCGCAATGCGCTATACTTTCCCATACTTATGGACACGTTGGAAACGCAACTCGACTTGACCAACGAGCACGCCAAGGCCAACGCCGCCTACCATCGCGCCCTGGCCGACGAGTTACGCCAGCGGCTGGCGCAGGCCCGCCAGGGCGGGGGTGAGCGCTATCAGCAGCGCCATCGCGAGCAGGGCAAGCTCTTCGTACGGGACCGCATCGACAAGCTGCTCGATCCCGGCTCGCCATTCCTGGAACTCAGCCCGCTGGCGGCCTGGGAGTTGTACGACGGCAAGGCGCCCGGCGCTGGGTTAGTGACTGGCATCGGACGCGTAAGCAGCCGGGAGTGCATGATCGTGGCGAATGATGCCACGGTGAAGGGCGGCAGCTACTACCCGCTCACCGTCAAGAAGCACCTGCGCGCGCAGGAGGTGGCCGAGGAGAACTCCCTGCCGTGCCTGTACCTGGTGGACTCAGGGGGCGCATTCCTGCCGCTGCAGGCCGAGGTCTTCCCAGACCGCGACCACTTTGGCCGCATCTTCTACAATCAAGCGCGCCTGAGCGCCAAGGGCATCCCGCAAATTGCAGCTGTCATGGGTAGCTGCACGGCCGGCGGGGCGTATGTGCCGGCCATGAGCGACGAGACCGTGATCGTCAAGGGCACCGGCACCATCTTTCTGGCCGGTCCGCCACTGGTGAAGGCGGCCACGGGTGAAGAAGTGTCGGCCGAGGCGCTGGGCGGCGCCTACGTGCACACCCACCAGTCAGGGGTGGCCGACCACTTAGCCGAGGACGACGAGCACGCGCTGGCCATCCTGCGCGGCATCGTCGCCACGCTCAACCGGCCCAAGCGCATCGGCCTGGAGGTGGTCCCACCTGAACCGCCGCGCTATCCGCCCGAAGAGCTGTATGCAGTTCTGCCGCGCACATTCCGCGAGGCGTACGACGCGCGCGAGGTCATTGCCCGGCTGGTGGACGGCAGCCGGTTGCGCGAATTCAAGGCCAATTACGGCACCACCTTGGTGGTCGGCTTCGCGCACCTGGGGGGCTACCCGGTGGGCGTCGTGGCCAATAATGGGGTGCTCTTCAGTGAGAGCGCACTCAAGGGCGCCCACTTCATCGAGCTCTGCGCGGCGCGCGGCATCCCGCTGCTTTTTCTGCAGAACGTCACCGGTTTTATGGTTGGACGCGAGTATGAGGCCGGCGGCATCGCCAAGGACGGCGCCAAGATGGTGCACGCCGTGGCCAACGCCCGGGTGCCCAAGTTCACCGTCATCATCGGCGGCAGCTTTGGCGCTGGCAACTACGGCATGTGCGGCCGCGCTTATCAGCCGCGCTTCCTGTGGATGTGGCCCAATGCCCGTATCAGCGTGATGGGCGCCGAGCAGGCTGCCAACGTCCTGCTCACGGTCAAGCAAGAGCAGCTCGCGCGCGCCGGACAGCCGCCGCTGGCGCCCGAGGGGGTTAAGGCCCTTATGCGGCCGACGCTGGAGAAGTACGAGGCGGAAGGCAGCCCTTATTATTCGACAGCGCGGCTGTGGGACGACGGCATCCTCGACCCGGCTGAAACTCGCCGCGTGCTCATCCTGGCCCTTAGCGCCAGCCTCAACGCGCCAACGGAAGCAACTGCGTATGGCATCTTCCGGATGTAGACGCCGTAACCGAGTCTATGTCGATCCGCACCCTCCTCATCGCCAACCGCGGTGAGATCGCCGTCCGCGTGATCCGCGCCTGCCGCGAGTTGGGCTTGCGCGCCGTGGCAGTCTATTCTGAAGCGGACGCCGGCGCTCTGCACTCCCGCCTGGCCGACGCCGCCGTGCTGATCGGTCCGCCGCCCCCGGCAGAGTCTTACCTGCGCAGTGACCGCCTCATCGAGGCCGCCCGCGCGGCCGGCGCGGACGCCGTGCATCCTGGCTATGGCTTCCTGGCCGAGAATGCCGACTTCGCCGAAGCCGTACGGGTGGCCGGGCTGATCTTCGTGGGGCCACCGGCCCGGGCCATACGTGAGATGGGCAGCAAGACGCGCGCGCGCGTCCTGATGCAGCGCGCCGGTGTGCCGGTGGTCCCTGGATATCACGCCGCTGCCAGCGCCGATTTCGCTGAGGCGGCCGGCTCTATTGGCTACCCGGTGCTGGTCAAAGCAGCGGGCGGCGGAGGCGGGCGCGGCATGCGTGTGGTGCGCACCGCGGCTGACCTGTTGGCAGCGCTGGCGGCCGCAGCGCAGGAGGCGGCCAGCGCGTTTGGTGACGCCACGGTCTTCCTGGAGAAGTACATCGAGCGCGCCCGCCATGTCGAGTTCCAAGTGTTTGGCGACGCCCACGGCAACGTGGTACATCTGTTTGAGCGCGAGTGCTCTATCCAACGCCGGCATCAGAAGATCATCGAAGAGGCGCCGTCGCCGCTCTTGGCTGCGCATCCCGACTTGCGCACCCGCATGGCCGAAGCGGCCGTGGCCGCCGCTCGCGCCGTGGGCTATCAAAACGCCGGCACCATCGAGTTCATCGTCGATCCCGACACACTCGAGTTCTATTTCCTGGAGATGAACACGCGCCTGCAGGTCGAGCATCCGGTGACGGAGATGCTGACCGGCCTCGACCTCGTACACCTGCAGCTGCGCGTGGCGTCCGGAGAGCCGCTGCCCTTCAGTCAGGCCGACGTGACGGTGCGCGGCCATGCGCTGGAGTGCCGCGTCTACGCCGAGGATCCGGCCAATGAGTTCTACCCCTCCATCGGGCCACTCCTTAAGGTGGCCGCGCCGGCGGGACCGGGTCTGCGGGTGGATTGCGGCTATGAGACCGGCGACGCGGTCAGCCAGCACTACGATGCGCTGCTGGCCAAGGTGATCGCCGCCGGGGCCGACCGGTTGGAGGCCATGGCGCGCATGCAGGCTGCGCTGGCCCGGTGCGCGGTGTTGGGTGTTGCAACCAACCTGGCCTTCCTGCGCGCCGTGTTGGCCCATCCCAACTTTCAGAGCGGCGCTGCCACCACCCAATTCATCTCCACATACCTGGCTGGCTGGCAGCCGCCTAGCGGCCCGCCGCCTATCGCGGCCCTGATCGCGGCAGCGGTGGCCGAGTATCGAGGCCAGGCCGGCGCGAGCGCCCAGCCTGAAACGGCGGCAAACGGCACGGGCGCGGCCCGCGACAGCGACCGGTTTAGCCCCTGGCAGCAGGCCGATGGTTTTCGGATCGGAGGCCGCTGACATGGAATTCCGGTTCGAATTTAGGGGAGCGGTCTACGAACTTCAGGTGGAGAACGCCGGCGACGCCCTGGCCGTGGTCGTCGCTGGCCAACCCTACACGGTGCGCGTGCTAGCCGCGAGGCCAGGCGAGCTGACGCTCGACATCGAAGAACTGGGCCGATGCCGGGCGCACGTGGCGGTCGACGGGCCGCGCCGGTGGGTGGCCGTCGATCCGGCGCCGGCGAGTGGGCCCGTGGTGCTGGCCGTGCCCCAGGCGGGGCGCGCAGCGCGTCGCGGCGGTACCGGCCACGAGGCGCTGGAGGCACAAATGCCGGGCGTGGTGCGGCGCGTGCTGGCAGCGCCCGGTGACCGCGTAGAGGGCGGACAAGTACTACTCTTGCTCGAGGCCATGAAGATGGAAATCCGCATCAGTGCGCCGCGTCCCGGCCGGGTGGACCAGGTAATGGTAGTTGAAGGCCAGACAGTCGAGCGCGGGCAGCAGTTGGTGGATTTGGCCGGCGATCCAGGCTGAGATACGGCGCATGTACGGCTTTGACGACGTAGCCGCCGACCCGCAGGCCTTTCGCCGCGCCGTGGCCGAGCGACGGGCCTTCAAGCCCTTTTACGTCAAGATCAAGCTCAACTACGGCTGCAACCTCAAGTGCGAGATGTGCAAGCACTGGCGGGAAACGCGCGAGCCGCCGCTGGCTATTGACCGGTTCCGGATTGTGCTGGGCGAACTGGCCCAACTGGGCTGCCGCAAGATCCACTTCTCCGGCGGCGAGCCACTGCTGCGCCCGCAGGTGTCCGGCCTCACCGAGCACGCCAGCCGCCTCGGCCTACGCGTCAACCTGACCACCAATGGCACGCTGGTGACGAAGCCGCTGGCGAAGCGCCTGGTGGAAGCCGGTCTGCGCGCGGTCAATATCTCGCTCGACTCGCCCGATCGGCGCGTGCACGACGCCGTGCGCGGCGAGCGCGGCGCCTGGAAACGCGCCACGCGCGCGGTGGAGCACTTCCGGCGCTATGCCCGCAAGGGCAAACTCGAGATCCGCCTTAACACCGTTATCAGCCGCTCCAACTACGCCAGCCTGGCGGCCCTGCCGGACCTGGCCGTGGACCTCGGCGCGGACGGCTTGACCTTAATTCCGGTTGATGACCATTGCGGCAAGCATCTCTCGTTGCGCCAGCGCGACCTGGAGCGCTACAATGCTGAGGTCGCGCCGCGCTTGGCCGAGCGCGCCCTGAGTCTGGGCCTGCTGCGGCGCGAAGCCGACGCCTATCCCTTTGGCCGCACACGGCCCGAGTTGGCGCGCGCCCGCCAGGGCCGGTACGCCCTGGGTTGGTACGACACCCATCCATGCTTTGCGCCCTGGACCCACAGCCTGATTGACTTCAACGGCCAGGTGTTCATCTGCTGCATGACGCGCGACCAGATCGCGCCACTCGGCGACCTGAAGACAAGCAGCTTTAGCGAAATCTGGGAAGGGACCGGCTATGCCGCTATCCGCCAGATGATGGATCCGCCGGCCCCGCCGATGTGCCGCCGCTGCGACGACTTTCTGGATGAGAACAAACGCTGGCTGGAGATTTACGCAGGGGCGGCCTAGCTCAGGTCGGCAAACGTGTCGTCGTCCGGGTCGGAAGCGCTGTCCCACGCGCTCAGCGTCGCGAAAGCCGCCAGGTCGGTCTGGCTGAAGGTCTGCGCCGTGAGCGGCAGCGCCACGGGCTGGTCCAGTCCCTGCTGGCAGGCCAGGCACAGCAGACCCTGCGGCTGCAAGGTGACGTGCGCCTCGCAGTAGCCGCGCCCGCACTTGGCGCAGCGGCCCAACGCCGGGTGCTCGCAGCGATGCGGCACCAGGTAACCGATGATCATCTCACATTGATCGGCCATTGTCCGTCCACTCCTCAATGCATATCGCCCTGCTGAGCGAGAAGTTTCCTCCCGACCCCGGCGGCCTGGGGCTCTCGGTGCAACGTCTGGCCCACAGCCTGGCCGGCGCCGGCCACAGCGTTCACGTATTGGCGCCCAGCCGGGCGGTCGGGCCGGGCCAGAGCCAACTGGCCGAGACGCCCAGCTGCCGCAACGTCCGTGTGCAGCGCTTGGGCCAATACCCGCGTGCCGACGACACCCTGTCCGACTGGTTTGCCGCCTTGGTGGCAGCGCACCGGGCGCGCCCGTTCGACCTGACGCACGGCTTCTTCGTCCACCAGGCCGGCTTTGTGGCCGTCTACGCCGGCCGCTACCTGGGGCTTCCGGCAGTGGTCAGCGTTCGTGGCAATGACCTCGACAAAGCCGTCTTCGAGCCGGGCAAAGCCGCCCACGCGCGCTACGCGCTGGAGCACGCCCACGCCGTCACGGCCAACTCGCGCGACCTGCAGCGCAAGGCCCAGGCCCTGGCCCCCGGCCGGCCGGTGACGTTGGTGGCTAACGGGGTCGACGCATCCGTATTCACGCCTGGCCCGCGCAACGCGGATCTGGCCCGCTCGCTGGGCCTGGATGAGCGACCAGTCGTCGGCTTCGTGGGCGAGGCGCGCGCGAAAAAGGGCCTGGCGCCGCTGCTGCTGGCTTTTCGGGCGCTGGCCGAGCGCCGCTCGGCGCAGCTCCTGCTGGTCGGCGGTGTCCGCTTGGATGACAAAGACATGCTGCGGGTCTTTCGTAAGCAGAATCCCGGCCTGTCCATCGGCGTCGTCGAGTACGTCGCGCCCGCGAAGCTGCCAGCTTACTACAACCTGCTCGACATTTTGACTCTGCCTTCGCTGCGCGACGGCTTGCCAAACGCGCTACTGGAGGGCATGGCTTGTGCCCGAGCGGTCGTGGCGACGGCCGCCGGTGGCATCCCGGACGCCCTGCGCGACGACGAGAACGGCCGCCTGGTGCCGATCAACGACGCACCGGCTTTGGCCGCTGCCCTGGCCGAATTGGTAGATGATCCCGGCCAGCGCACGCGTCTGGGCGCCCAAGCGCGCGCCACGGTGCAGCGCGATTTTACGCCGGAACAGGAGTTGGCGCGAAATTTGAAGATCTACGCTCAACTTGTCGCGACCACCTGACAGGGCGCAATCGCAGGGCCCCCGGGCACAGCGCTACTTGCCTGAAGGCAGCGTCACGCCAGGGGATTGGTGTGTCTGGCGCGGATCTGAGCCCAGGCGTACCCTGTTAGAGGGGGATTTCCTCAGCCGCAGCCGCCGGTCACGGTGTACGTGTCGATTACCTCGCCATCCACCGAGATGAAGGTGAAGGCCAGCATGGTTTGGGTTGCTGTCATCAGCATGGCGCCATGCTTGGCGGCATAGCCGACGACACTTCCGGCGATTGGCGTGCCAAGCGGCCGGAGGCCGGCCCCGGCGGAGCCGTTGACGAAGTACGGCAGGCCATTCACCATGACACGCTCGTAGTCGTGTTCATGGCCGGCCAGCACGGCATCGGCCTCCGCGCCCTGGTTGTCCTGGAACGGCCATTGCAGATTAGTGTTTGACCCGTGCACGCCCGACGAATAAGGTGGGTGATGGAAGTACGGCAGCTGCCAGCAGGCCGTGGAGTTGTTGATCCGCGCCAGCATGTCCACACCCTGGACCGAACCGGCTGTAACGCCATCTGGCTCGCCTTGCTGGGAATTGCCCTGGTGGAGCGCCTCGCTGTCAATCGCAAAGAGGTGCACTGGTCCCCTGACCAGATCGTAGTAACGCTCATTGCCGGGCAGGGTGAAGTAGCTCAGGTACGGGATGGCATCGTTGGTATACCAGTCATGGTTTCCCATCGATGGCCAGAAGCGGTTCGTGCCCAAATCGGCGGCAATGTAATCGCCGTAGAACGCGCCGATGTTGGCCTCAATTGTGGCCTGCGCGCCGACCGGATAGTTGTTGTCGCCCAGCGTGATGATGAAGTCTGGATCCCAGCTCGCGACCAGGCTGGCGACCTGGCCCTCTGCCGGGCTGGCGTTGCCATAGTCGCCAATCGCGGCGAACCGCGCTGCGCGGGCCGGCGTGGCCGTGAGCAACAGGTCGAAACTGATGTCCGAACTGGCCGGCCCCGCCTGGTGTGTCTCGACCGCCAGCACGTTCGTGCCAGCGATCAGCAGGTTGCTGCTGACGGCCGACTGGTACCACATGTTTTCGTCTGCGCCGCCGACGGCGCCGGTGGCAGGCGTCGTGGCCGCAATGGCGCCGGCCGGCATATTCATCCGCTTGATCTCCTGGCCGTTCAAATAGACAACCACGCCGTCATCGCGCAGAAGCCGCAGGTCCAGTATCTTGTAGTCGGCGGGGCTGTTGACGACGAACGAGCGGCGAAAGTAAGTGGTGACGTAGTGGCTGCCTGCTGGGCCGCTTTCGACTACGGTAACCTCGTCGCCGTCGCCGTAGCCCAACTGGGCGGGACCCGCCGGCCAGGCGCTGTCGTCGAACTCGTTGGAGCGCCACGCGCTTCCAAGGTCGGCGCCGGCGTCATGGTATTTCCACGTTGCCCCAGCCGGCACGAGCTGGCCGCTGCTCGAGGCCGCGTCGTCCACCCCTCGCAGGACGATGGGCAGGTAGATGTCAATGTCCGGGTTCGGCTCCATGCTGCGGATGCCGCGCTGGCCCGGGTCCCATTCGATGGGCGTGCCGAACTGCACGCCCTCGACTGGAGCAGTGCCATCGACCCGGAGCGTGACTTCGCCGAAGTGGCGGCCGCTGGCACCCAGGACCAGGCTGGCGTGGGGCACAACCTCCACATGGCTGCTGACCGCGGCGACGGACAGGTCGCCGGTGCCCGTATCGGGGTCGGAAACGTCAATTGCGGCTTGCCAGTAAAGCGCCCGGTCATGCGGATCGTTGAGGTCGCCGCTCACGTAGGCGGGCGAGCCAGGTGACACATGGAGTTCTATGCTCGTTCCGCCAATGATGGTTGGGGGCAGGCTGCCCAGGGGCGCCAGGGCCGCGGGCCGGATGGGCAAGGCACTGGCGGCCAGGGCGGCCGTTGCCAGCCAGCAGAGGATGCGCTGCCCACCGCGGCTTGCTGCCGGGATGGATTCGCTGGGAAGAGGGGGCACCGAGGTTTGCCTTTCCAGTGCCAAACACGCATGCTTGGATCGACGAAGCTGCTGCCTCACCTAAACAGGTCGCAGCCGCTGTCGAGACCTGCTGCCTCTGGCCGTTGGCCGCGCTCTGCGCCCTGTGGGCCGTCGCGCCATGAGCGCGGCGGTTAACAGCGACAGTTCTCCGGAAGTGCGGGGCTCATGGCGTCCACAGGCAAGCCCATGGCACCTCGGCGCGACTCCGCGCCGAGGTGCTTGGCCAGACCCACGCGTGGCTGATGACCTGGGCCAACCGCCATCGGCACTTGTCTCCAGGCAGAGTTGCCGTCCACCGCCAGGATCTGGCCGAATGGGAACGGCGGCCGTGGTAGCGCGTTGGATGCCCCGGTCATTCGCGCCCGGCGCGCGTATAGGGTTGCCGGCCTCAGGCGTTTCAACACCAAGGCCGGTCGCCCTAGGCGGCGGGCCCAGAGCGCTGGCTCACCGGTGTGCTGCTGAGCAGTTGGTCGTATACTTTCGCCAGCTTCTTTTGGGCTTGATGCCAGGCAAAGTGCGTCCGCGCGCGCTCAGCGGCGCTGGCGGACAGCCGTTCGGCCAGCGGCCGGTTGTCCAGCACGCGCAGCAACTGGCGCGCCAGGTCGCCGGGCTCGTTCGGCGCGAACAGGAGCGCGTCCTGGTCTTCACGCGCCAACTCGCGCACCACCGGCAGGTTGGCCGCCACCAGTGGACGCCCGGCAGCCATACATTCGAGCACCTTGATGGGGCAGCAGCCCTGGGTGACGTTGCGGTCGTTGAGCGAGAGCGGGACGACGCAGGCGTCGGCCTCGGCCAGCAAGGCCGGCACCGCGTGGTGCGGGACGGCCGGTTCAAGGCTGACACTGGCCTCCAGGCCAAGCTTGCGGATGTGTTTGGTCAGCAGCTTGCGCTGGCGGCCGCGGCCGCGCCCCACGATGCGCAGGCGGGCCGGCCGCTGAGCCAGCACGGCCGGCATGGCGGCGATCAGCATGTCCAGGCCTTGCCAGTCGGCTAGCGTACCGATGTAGAGGATCACGGGCGGCCGGCCGTTTGGCGTACGTAACGGGGTGGCCACGAATTCGGTCGGGCTGACGCCGTTGGGAATGACGGTGATGCGCCCGCTCGGCACGCCCAGGCTGGCCAGGTAGGCGCGCGTCACGGCTGAAGGCGCCACCAACGCGTCGCTCAGCATCAGCGTGCCCAGCTCCTGTTCGCGGATCTTGGCCAGCAGCGCGGCCGCCTCGGCGTCGCCGCCGCGCAGCCCCGGATAGTGATACTTTAGCTCAATGCTGGGCAGGCCGTTGACCTCAAACAACGTCTTGTGGCCGCAGCGCGTCCGGGCCTGCGCCAGGGCCAGCCCGCCCCAAATCGAGCGGTAGTGCGCTATCGCGTAGGGCTCGGCCTCGGCCAGGTGCGCTGCGACGGTGGCCTGAAAGTCGATGGCGCGCGCCAAGAAATGCGCGCCGCTAGCGGCGGGGGGTACGCGCGTCACCCGCGCGCCAGCGTATTCATCGTCGGCTGGCAGCACGCCGTCGCCGGCCGTTAGCAGGTGCACCGCGTGACCGGCCTCGGCCAGGCCGCGCACGAAGTGGGTGATATGGGTGCTGGCGCCTTTGGGGCTGGGGACCACGTCGAAGGCGACGTACAGAACGCGCGCCATGCGCGGTATTGTAGTAGGATAGGCAGGCGATGGCAATTGCAGATCCAATCTATATCTCGATCAACAACAAACCCCGCGCCGTGCTGGAGGTGATGGACCGCCTACAGACCCAGAGCGCCCAACAGCAGGAGGCGTTCTACCAACGCCGCCTGATGCCGCGCCACTTGTTCTTAGCCGGCTTGCCGTTTGTCGCCGCTGACTGGCTGTTGGGCTACAACTGTCTGACGCTGAGCCTGGTGACAGCCGGGTTGTGGGGGGCGGGGGCAGTCGTGGGCCTGGCGCTGCGCCGGGCGCGCCCCAGCGGCACTTTCCCACCTCACTTTGCTGCAGCCCGCGAAGTCATTCACACGCTGCGCGACGACCCCGACCCGCGCCGCAACCTGTTCGGCCACCTCGACCTCAGCGGCGCGCGGCAGCCGGCCAAGCGCTTTCGGGAGGGCGTCAATCTGCGCGGTCTGGCGATGGAGTACTACCGCGATGAGTGGCTGAGTCTGAAGGCCAGGCTCTACGACGGCAATATGCTGCGGGTGGCGGCGATCGAGCGCGTCAAGGTGCGCAAGCAGTACTACAAACGAAGCGCGATCAGCGGCAAGATGAAGCTCAAGCCGGCCAAGGCCGCCAGCACGCAGCAGCTTAAGGTGCGCCTCTCGATCAATCCCCAGGAGTACGAAATCGTCGAGAAACCGTCGCTGCGGCCCGGCACGGTCGTCGGAGGTTACACCGTGCTGCAGGCCACGACCATCGGCGGCATTATCGACCTGACCGCCGGCAGCAGCCGCGTCAGCATCCCCGCTAGCGACGTGCTGAGCGTCTTGCGCCTGACCTACGATCAGCTCCAGAGGAAGGCCTAGCCGATGAGCTCTCGCGCCCTGAGCACCGTGACCTTGGCGGCTGTGCTGATTGTGATCGTCATGGCCGTCACCGCCGCCATGGCCTGGATGGGGTTGGCCAACACTGCCAAGTTTTCGCAGACCCGGGTCTGGGAAGTGCCGTTCTCCGAAGCCCAGAGCATGAAGATCCTCGACTTTACCGGCGACGGCCAAGACGAGTTGTTTGCGCAAAACACCACTACGGTGGCGCTGCTGGACGCGAACGGCCAGGCCCGTTTCGGCCAGGACTACAGCGCCGGCCTCAACACGACGTTGGGCGACGTCGATGGCGACGGCGTGGAGGACATCGTCGTTTTTCACGCCGCCGGCGTCACCGTACTGCAAGGGGCCGGCCAGGTGTTGTGGGAGGTACGGCCGGACAACCTTCGCACGCCCTATCGATCGGCGGTGGTGCGGTTCGCGGGCGGCCCGCAAGTTCTGCTGGGTGATGGGCAGGGGCAGGTCGTGGCCCTCGACGCGCGCGGGCAAGGATTGTGGCGCGGCGCCACGACGATCACTGACTATATTCGGGGGCTGGACGACGTGCGGGTTAAGGGCGTCATCCACGCGGCCGTGGCTAACCACAACGGTATGGTCGTGGTCTTTGACGAGCGCGGTCGGGCGCTTTGGGAGTACACGCTCGACGGCACGCTGCGCCGCCTGCGCGCCTACGACCTTGACTCGGACGGAAACGGCGAGATCCTGGTAGGCGGCGACGGAAGCCGCCTGGTGCTACTGGAAGCTGACACCGGGGCGGAGCGGTTCAACCGCGGCCTGGGCCAGGCAATTACCGAGATCCGCGAGGCCGAACTCGACGGCGAGCCCTCGGCCCGGGAATTCGTGGTCGGCGGCAAAGAGGGCGGCGTGTGGGCCTTCCGCGCCGACGGCACGCGGCTGTGGTCGGCCTCGGTGTCCGATCAGGTCAGCGAGATTATCGCGCTCGACGTGGACGACGACGGCGCGGAGGAAGTGGTGATCGGCGACGAAGCTGGCAGCTTGACCATCTTTACGGGCCAGGGGCACCGCCAGAAGCTAGCCAGCCGGCCCAGCGACATCGCCCGGCTCGACACCGGCCGGCTCACCGGCTCCGATCAACTGGCGGTGGCCGACCTGACCACGATCCAACTCCTCGATGTCGACAAGCAAACCGCCCCGCTGTGGTATTCGCCCCTGCTGGCGGGCCTGCTGGTGTCCGCCACCATCGCTTTCGCTGCCTGGTACATTGCCAACATCCCGCCGAAGCCCGTGCTGCGCGTTACGGCCGAAGACCAGTCGGTGGAGGGCCTGCTGGCGCGCAACCGCATGTTGCATGAAAGCCTGGCCGATGTCGAACGGCTGCGCGGGACGGGAGAGATGCCGGCCGAGGCCTACCTGGCACGGCTGCGCGATCTGCGCGGTGAACTGGCAGGAACGCAGGCCGCGCTGCAAAAGGCCGGCCAACCCATTCGGCTGGAAACCGTCAAATGCCCCAGTTGCGGCGGCGCTCTGCCGATTGGTATGGACAAGTGCGACTATTGCGGCCAGACCGTGATCGCGTAAGGCGAATGGGCTGCACCTGTCCCGCCTGGGGATCAAAGAGCGGGGCGCCGACCGTCCGTGTGCCGAGCCACAACCCTTTGATCAGCCCATTCCCCACGATCCCGGCCACAGATGGCTGCATTGCGCAACCGCCAGGCGATCTCCACAGCCGCTGGGTTGGCGGTAACCGGGCCTGGCCCACAAACAGGTCCAGCTCAAGTGACGCTGGCACCGCCTGGCGCAGCGCCGCGGCCGGCAGGCGCCAAGGCGCGGAGAAGCGGAGAACAGGTCGTGCCACACCTGTGCCATCGCCCCGGTCCGCTCGGCAGGGGCCAGGGCCGAAAGGGCTAGAATAGCCAGGGATGCAGCCAGTTCAATTTGCCAAGACGGGTGCTAGAAGAGAAGCTGTGGAGGCTGGGGATGAAGGATTCGAACCTCCACAAACACATCCAGAGTGTGTCGTCCTGCCATTAGACGAATCCCCAGTGTTGGCGCATTTTACCATGCTGGCCATCAGGTGTCTATGGCCGGCTGGACCGCGGCCGCCCGAAGTTGGCCCTCAGCCCAGTGCAGACGCGCCAGTGTCTGCTCACGGCCGACGATGACCATCGTCTCAAACAGCGGCGGGCTCACGCGTTGTCCGGTGACCGCCACTCGCAGCAGGCCAAACACCTGCCCGGCCTTCAGGCCCAGGCGCTCGACCAAGGCTCGCAGCGGCGCCTCCAGCGCGGCGTGATCGCCGAACTCGGCCTCCGAGACCGCGGCCAGGGCTGCGCGCGCCTGCTCCAGCGCCACCACGGATTGGGCGGCCGTCATGCCTTTCTGCAGCAGTTCGGCGGCTGGAGGCCGCGAGGCCGGGCGAAAGAAGAAGCCTGCCATGTCGATCGCGTCATCGAGCGTCACAATGCGCTCTTGGATGATCGGCGCGATGCGCCGCAATAGGTCCTCGTCGGGCGCCAGACCCGCTCGCTCGAAGAAGGGCCTGACACGTTGAGCCAGGTCGGGCGGGCTCAGCTTGCGCAGGTAAAGCCCATTGAAGTGATCCAGCTTCTCGAAGTTTACGCGGGCCGCGGCCGGCGTGAGATGGTCGAGGCTGAAGCGCTCGATCAGCTCGTCCATGGTCAGCGGGGTCTCTTCTGGCCCAAAACTGGCGCCCATCAGCGCGATCCAGTTGTTGACCGCCTCGGGCAGGTAGCCGAGGTCGCGCAGGCCGAGCACAAAGATCGACTGCTCGGAGGTCACGTCGCGCTTGCTCATCTTGCCCTTGCCGGTCGGCTTCAGGAAGACCGAAAGGTGGACCCAGACCGGCTCCTGCCAGCCAAAGGCACGGATGATCAGCGCATGCAGGGGGAAGGTGCCCAACCACTCGGACGAGCGGAAGACGTGCGAGATGCCCATCAAGTGGTCGTCGACCATGGCGGCCAGGTGATACAGCGCGAACCCGTCGGACTTGACGAGGATGTAGTCGTCAATATTGCGGTTCTCTACGGTAATGTCACCGCGCAAGTAATCGTGCACAGTGGTTGTGCCGGTGTCGGGGGTCATGAAGCGAATGGTATGCGGCTCTCCGGCCGCCGCCCGCGCCGTGGCCTCGGCTGGGTCCAGCCGGCGGCAGAGGCCATCGTACTGCAGGGGCGCTCTGCTCCGCAGTTGCTCCGCGCGCATTCTCTGCAGACGCTCCGGAGCGCAAAAGCAGCGATAGGCGTGGCCGCTGGCGATCAGCTGCTGGGCGTGCGCCAGGTAGATATCTTTGCGCGCGGTTTGAGTGTAGGGCGCATGCGGGCCGCCCACGTCGGGGCCTTCGTCCCACTGGAGCCCCAGCCAGTGCAGGGCTTCCATGAGCTCGGCTTGGGCTTCGGGCGTATTGCGCTTGCGATCGGTGTCTTCGATGCGCAAGATGAACTGCCCGCCGGTCTGGCGGGCCAGCAGGAAATTGTACATGGCGGTGCGCGCTCCCCCGATATGAAAGTGCCCCGTGGGGGAGGGCGCCATGCGGACGCGCACAGGCTTCATCTAAAACTCGATCTGCTTTTGCCGGAGAACCACCGCCTCTACCAGACCAACTCCAAACAGAAACGTCCACAGCGCGCTGCCGCCATAACTGACAAAAGGCAGCGGCAGGCCGCTCACCGGCAGCAACTTCATGTTCATGCCGATGTTGAAAAAGGACTGGTAGAGGAAGATGGCGCCGATCCCGTAACAGATGTAGCTGCCGAAGGGGTCGCGCGCCAGCTGCCCGGCCCGGAAGATGCGAAAGACGATGAAGGCGATCAGCCCGATCACCAACACGGCGCCAACGAAGCCAAACTCGTTCGAGATGGCGGAGAAAATGAAGTCAGTGTGGCGCACTTTGAGAAAGCGCAGCTGTACCTGGCTGCCCTGCCCATAGCCCTCGCCAAACAACCCGCCCGACCCGATGCTGATCAGGGCCTGGCGAATGTTATAGGCCGCGTCCTGATAGGCCGGCGAGGTCACATCGGGAACGGCGTAGACGATTAGGCGGTCGGCCATATAGCGCAACTGCGGGATCTCCAGGATGGTGAAGAAGCCCACCGGCACTGCCGCCAGGGCGGCCACGGCAAGCAGCGCCAGGTGGCGCATGCGGATGCCGGCTGCCCACATAACGGCGAACCAGATCACGATGTAGATCACCGAAGTGCTCAGATCAGGCTGGATGAAGATCAAAACGACCGGCACGCCCACGTGCACCAGTGTCTTGGTGATAAAGCCCAGCCGCCCGGTTTGGTCGCTCTGGCGCGCCACCATGGCGCCCAGGGTCAGCACGATCAGGAATTTGCCGAGCTCTGACGGCTGGAATTGGACTATGCCAAGGTCGAGCCAGCGCGCCGCGCCAAAGGACGCTACCGCCAGTAACTCTACCAGCACCAGCAGCACAATCAGCAGGCCATACAGCACGCCGGCAATCCTGCCCCAGAACCGGTAATCGACCGCACTGATCACGAACACGATCGGCACGCCGACCAGCACGAAGACCAGCTGCCTGCTCATCTCGTACGCGCCGCCGTCTGGGGACGACAGCAGTGTCGAGCGGATCATGGCCGTGCCGAAGATGATCAGCACCGCCACTGCGCCCAGCAGGGCCAGGTCGAAGTGGCGCCAGATTTTGGACCGGCTCACCGCCGCCGCCGCTTCTTGGTTCCACCCGGCCCGGCCACCAGGGGGATGTTCGCCACCAACTTGTTCTCGCGCTGGCTCTGGCTGAGGTTGATCTCCACCCCCTCACGGTTTATGTCGACGTGTTTTGAGATCACCGCAATGATCTCATCTTTGAGCTGCTCCAAAACAGCGGGCGAGATATCAGTCCGGTCGTGGATGAGCACCAGCTGCAGCCGCTCTTTGGCCGTCTGGGCACTCGACGCCGGGGCCCGCCCAAACAGGCGCTCCAGCCAATTGGCCATGTCAGCCTCCCGAACGCGCGAAACGCGCCGCCAGCTTTTGGAAGAAGCCGCGGTTGTCTTCGAGCGGCAAGAACGGCACCTCTTCTCCCCGCAAGCGCCGGGCAATGTCACGAAACGCCTGGCCGGCCCGGCTCTTGTCGTCCATCGCGGCCGGCGTGCCGCGGTTGGTGGACACCAAAATGCCCTCGTCTTCGGGGATAATGCCGATCAGCGGGATGGCCAGGATGTCCAACACATCCTCGGTGCTGAGCATGTCGCCGCGCTTGACCATATCCATCTTCACGCGGTTCAGCACGAGCTGCCCCGGCCCCTTCTCCTCGGCCTCGATCAGACCGATAACCCGATCGGCGTCGCGTACGGCCGACACCTCCGGGTTGGTCACGATCAACACCTGGTCGGCGGCCGCAATGGCGTTGCGGAAGCCGCGCTCGATCCCGGCGGGGGAGTCGACCAGGATCCAGTCAAAGGCTGGCCGAAGGTCGTTGCAGACCTTGATCATATCTGACGGGCTGACCGCGGCCTTGTCGCGCGTCTGCGCCGCCGGGATCAGGTTCAGCTCGGGCAGGCGCTTGTCCTTGATCATCGCCTGCCGCAGCCGCGCCCGCCCCTCTACGACGTCGACCAGGTCATACACAATGCGATTCTCCAGCCCCATGACCACGTCCAGGTTGCGCAGGCCGATGTCGCCGTCGATGCAGACGACTTTGCCACCGGCCGCGGCCAGCGCCACCGCGATATTGGCGGTGGCGGTCGTCTTGCCCACGCCGCCTTTTCCCGACGTAATGGTAATCACTCTTCCCGTCATCGTTTGCTCTCCGATTTTCGTCGGGCGGGCGAAACCTTACTTGCCCTTAGCACTCCAGCGCTCGGCGACGATCTGCGCATCCCTTATCCTGGCCATCTCGGGATGGGGCTCGCCCTTGCGGGGCGGCGAGATAGCAATGCAGTTGGCAATCCGCAACTGGGTTGGGGATAGGTCGAGCGCACAGACGACGGCGCCGATATCACCATCGGCGCCGGCATGCACCGTGCCGCGCAAATGTCCCCAGACAATAATATCACCACCGGCAATGATCTCGGCCCCCGCGTTCACGTCGCCGACGACGATCACGTGACCGGCATGGCTGACGCTGCGGCCAGAGCGCAGCGTGCGGCGCAGGTAGACGGCCTCTTGTCGCGGCTCCTCCGAGTTCACCTCGGGCTCAGGCGTGTCTGGGGAAACCGGGCTGCTGGTGGGCAAGGCGATATTCAGCCCGAGCGCTTGAGCCGCCTGGATGGTCAACGGAGATTCGCTCAACACAGTCCACAGGCCAACGTCGCGCTCAGCGAGATCGTCGCGCAGCCGGCCCAGGTCGGCGGCCGACAGCGCTCGCCCACCAATGTCGAGCGCCAGGCGGGCGCCCTTGAAAAAGTCCGTGGCCTGATCGATGCGCGCCACCAGGCTCTGCGCCGTTGTCGGCCAGGTTCCGCCGTCGCCCAGGGTCACCAACAACCCATCACGGATTCCCTTGATTGTGATCGAATCCGCCATTTCCACGCCTCGAGCGGGCCGGATTATAGCATGATTAATGAAACACACGTTTCGTTAGAACACCGCCGAGCCGCCAGCCCTGGCGGTAGGTAGTTGGCGCAGCGCTATGCCTAGGGTATTTCCACGCTTAAGCCCGGTATCAGCACCCGATCATCCACCGGCTGACCAAGGGCGTTGAGCACTGGCAGCCTTTGGTTGTTGGCCAACAGGTAGACGCCAATTTCGATCTGGTAGCTCCCGGCCGGCGCATCGTCGGGTACCCGAACTCGGTAGGGGTCGCGGATGACGTCGCCGGGCACCCAGCTGGAGGTGGCGCGTGTGCCTGAGACCGGCCAGGCGTCGACCTGGCCATGCACCTGACCATCTGGCCCCAATAAGTGCACGAATATAGTATAGTCCTCGGCCATGCGCTGAAGGCCTTGCCACTCCAATTCGACAGATACTTCATCGCCGGGGTGCGCGCGGGCGGTCAGCAAGACCGCGCGCAGCAGCAGCAGCGCGTGGTCGAAGTTGATGGCTGCCGCGGTGGCGGCCGCACCCGCCAGCCGCACAGATGGCAGAGCGCACCCCGTGGTGACCGGCGCCAGCCAACCGCACCGCGCGGGTCGGCCGCTGGCCGCCACTACCCGCATGGCCGCACCGGACTGGGGAGCGCCTAATAGATAGGTCTGCGGCGCCAGGGCACCCTCGGGCCAGGCCGCCAGTGAACGGGGCTCGCCAAACGCAGTGACCGTATCGGATCCAGCCGAGCGCAGCCAATACAATGTCACTGGCACCTGCGCTCCAGGTGTAACGCTATCGGGCAGCGCATAGCCAAGCAGCCACGCCGAGTCGAGCTGGGCCCGGATAAGCCGCGGCGGCTTCGGCGGTTCTGATGGGGGCAGCACCGTCAAAGTGCCGACCAGCGCCCAGCCAGTGTCGGCGATCGCGGCGAACGGCGGGAATAGCCCTACCTCGAGGCCGTAGTTGCCGGGAGCGAGTTGGTGCGTAAGGGGCACTTGGTGATAATCCGTCACGATCTCGCCGACCCGCCAGGCATTCGTCGGATACAGCCCGCTCACCGGCGCGGCGCCCACGCTCTGCCAAACGACGGCGCCGCTCGTATCGACCAGGCGCAGGGTCACCAGCCAGTTGGCCTCCGGTGCCGCGCGGACCTGCCAGGCCAGCGTGAGCGCAACGCTATCGGGCGCTGCCGCGCGCAGAGCATGAGGCGCCGCATAGCCCAGCAGCCGGATGCCGGGCACACCCGGCTGAGTGACTGGCGCGGTCAGCGCCAGGCTGGTTTCCAAGAACGGCCGCGTCGCAACCTCGGCCAGCGGGCCAACCGACCGCAGGCTGTAACTTGCCCCAAGGCCAGGCAGGTAGCGCGCGAGGTAGACCGTTTGCCCGCCGGCCAAGCGTTCGTCCAGCGCGCTGCGGTAGCTGGCCTCGTCTGGCAGCACGATGATGTCCAGGTCAGGGCGTACCCCTTCGACTACCTGCAGGTAGTAGAGCGGCGCGATTTTCTGCGAGTCGGCCAGCACAGCGGCGTCGGGCGCCAGCGGCTGTGCGAGCATGAGTTCGCCCTGCCGGTATCGTTCCCAGTCACGCGACTGGTCCACGGCCGGCAGCGTGCGCCAGAAGCTGGCTAGCGGCAACAGCGCCACCCCCGCCAGCACGGCGCTGCGCCAAAAGGCGCCGAGGCCGCGCGGCCCAGGCGGCGGCGCGGTGACTACCACCTCCACGTTGCGACCTGCGATCCTGGCCAGACGCTCGCGGTGGACTCGGACGGGCTGGCTGGCATTTGCCCGTTTGCGCCCAGCCGGCCCGGCCCTGGGCTGGGCCCAATTGACCAGGGCCTGCACTCCGATCCCCATCAGCGCGGCGGCCATCAAGTGTAGCGGGATCAGGAAGGCGCTGAAATCGGGATCAGGCACATTGAAAGCCAGCGCGAAGTAAAGATAGGGCAGGTAGCCCAAGAGCAGCACCAACGCTAGGAGCCGGCTGCGCCAGGTCAGAGCCGAGAGCCCCAACGCTGCCAGCCCAAGCCCTGCCCAGCCGTACTCACCGACGAGCTTATTTGCCACGATGGCGTAACGGCCGGCGTCGCGAAACGGCCATTGCCATTGGAACGCGCCGCGCGCCTCGTTGCCGGCAAGCAGGTTGGCAAATTGCGCCAGGCTCATCAGGTGGCCGTCGTTGACGGCCGGCCAACGCAGCGGCACGTAGAGATAGACGCTCAGCCCCACTGCAAAGAACAGCATCATCAGCCCCAGCGCCCGTGCTGGCGCCGCCACCGATGCCCGCGCCACCTGCCGCAGCGCGACCAGCGCAGCCAGCGCGGCCGCTGGAGCCAACAGGAGCGTGGTCAGGTGGTTGGCCAGGCTCAGGCCGAACAGCAGCGCCAGCAGGCACAGGGCGCGCCGCGCCGCGCGCGGCGCGGCGCGCTCCTTGTCCGCCAGACGCACGGCCAGCAGCAGCAAGGCTGCCACAAACGCCGCGTTGAGGGTATAAGCCTCCACCTCGACCGCTCGCGACCACAGCGTGGGGGAGAGGCCGAAGGCCAATCCCGCCAACAGTGCGGCTGGCGCCGCGGCCCCCAGACTCCGCGCCAGTTGGTGGGCGCCAACCCCAGCCAGCGCGCCAAAGAAGGCCGAGGTCAGGTTAGCGCGGAACGCCAGCGTGCCGCCCACGGGCAGGCTGGCGAACAATCGGCCGAGGAGCATCAACAGAGGGTAGCCTGAGCCGTGGGCAATGCCCAGCCGGGCGATGCCCACCTGAAACTCGAACGTGTCGGCCTCACCCACCGCGGGCGCCAGGCCGCTGAGGTAGACGAGGAAGAGGAGGCCAAACAGGGTCAGCGTGAGCGCCAGCCGAAAGCGGCGGGCGGGCTGGTCGTCAATCCAGAGGAGCAGCGCGAACAACAGCAGGCTGCCCACTACGAGCGTCAGCGTGCGGAGCGGGTTGACATCGGCCGGCAGAACGGCTGCGAGCGGCAGCAGCAGCGCCAGCCCGGCCCAGGCGCCGCGCGGTGGGCCGGAGTCAACCCCCGGGCGGTCCTGCGGCGGGTGAGTAGCCAGTGCCAGCAGCCCAGCCCACGCGCCTAACGCCGCCAGGCACAGCGCCCCTGGCCAGGTGCTCAGCCACGCCAGGCGGATGGGGTTGATCTCAAACAGGTAACGCGCCAGCGCCAGGCCAAAGGTCGCGCCGCCGGTGGCGAGCAAAGGCAGACGCGCGTCGCGGCTGGCCGCTGGCGGATAGGCCAGCAGGCCGGCTGTCAGCCCACGCTGCCTGCCCACGGGCGGGCGGTTCCCCTGGCGCCCTCGGTGTGCTCAACCACCGCTGCCGCCCTGCGCGTCGAGGGTCTTGAGCTCAAAGTAGGCGCGCAGGATGTTGCCGGCGATCGGCGCGGCCATGCGCGAGCCCTCGCCCCCGTGATAGACGAAGACGATGACCGACACCTCTGGGTCTTCGTAGGGGGCATACAGCGCCGTCCACGAGTGCGTGGGAAACTGGCCGGGAATGCACCAGCCGCGCGGCCAAGCAAAGGCATCGCAGTACTCAGCCGTACCAGTCTTGCCGGCCACGTGCAGGTCTTCGGACACGTCCAGGATGGGCACCCCGATCTCGCCGAAAATGTTCAGATCGCCCGACAGGGTGCCGTCGACCACCGCCATGCGCATGCCCCGCCGCACCAGGTCAAGTGTCTCATCGGCCACCGGCAGGCGTTCGGGGTGCAGCAGAACGGGCTGTGTATCGGTGATGACGTTGCCCTCGCCGTCGAGGATCTTGTCGATCAATGTTGGCTGAAAGAGCCAGCCGCCGTTGATGATAGCGTTATAGGCGTTGAGCATCTGCAGCGGCGTCACATGCACGTAGCCCTGGCCGATGACGGCGTTGTAGGTATCGCCGGTGGACCAGCTTTCGCCCCAGGTGATGCGCTTCCAGTCGGGGCTGGGGATAAAGCCGGCGAGCTCGCCGGGCAATTCGACATGGGTCGGCTCGCCGAAGCCGAATAGGCGCATCCACTTGCCCAGCCGGTCAATCCCCAGGCCTTCCACCCGCTCGTCGGCGTAACCCCCGCCGATCTTGTAAAAGTAGACGTTGCACGACTGCGCGATGCCGGTGACAAAATCCACTGCGCCGTGGCCCTCGCGGTTCCAGCACACAAAGTCGCGCGCGCGCCCCAGGTCGGCCGGGAAATATTGGTCGCGGATGGTGATCTTGCCGGGGTCCTCGAGCGTGCGCTGGGGGTCAATCAGACCTTCTTCGAGCACGCCGGTGGCGGTGACGATCTTGAACACCGAGCCGGGTGGGTAGACGATGTTCACGGCATGGTTCAGTAGCGGGTAGAAGGGATCGCTCGAGAGGGCGTTGTAATAGTCCGGCTCAATAAAGCGCGCAAAGCGGTTGTTGTCATAAGTTGGCCACGAGACCATCGACAAGATCTCGCCCGTTTTCGGGTTCATGACGATGGCGACCCCGGCAAAGACCTCCTGGCGGTCGAGGTAGTCGTTGACAAACTTGATGCGCTGCGTCAGCGCCGCCCAGGTGGCGCTCTGCAGTCGGGCGTCAATCGTCATCTGGATATTGCTGCCCGGCACGGTCGGTGTCTCGACCCCCAGGACTCGGAGGGTCTGGCCACCAACGTCCTTTTCCACCAGCGAGCTGCCATTCTGGCCGGCCAGGATGTCCTGCATGGACGCCTCGAGACCGGCGACGCCGTAGCGGTCGCGCCCAGGCAAGAAGCCGCGGCTGACAAAGTAGTGGTAAGTCAGCGGCGCGTCGTCGGGCGACGGCAGGGGGGCCATATAGCCCACCAACGCCGCGGTCAGCTCGCCCGTGGGATATTGCCGGAGCGGCTCAACCTGCACGTCCACGCCTGGCAGCTGCGCCCTTTCCTCGCGAACCACGAGTGCCAGCTCCTTGGGCACATCGCAGCCGATTTTCACAGGATCGAAGGGCCGGAAGCCGGCGCCCTCCTCGACCAGGTCGCGCACGCCGCGGGTGGCATTCGGGCCAGTGCCAGCCGTGCACGGTGCTTGGGCCGACGAGCCCGGTACGGTCAACGGCATGTCCAGTAGTTCGGCCAGGCGCTGATAAATCGCCTCGGTCCGCGCCTCACTGTCGGGCAGGTTAGCGGGGACGACGACGATATTGAACGACGGCACGTTGAGCACCAACGGCACGCCGCGACGGTCGTAGATAATGCCGCGGGGCGCCGGGTCGCTTACGCGCGACACCCGGTTTTCTAGGGCCTCGGCAGCGTATTGCGGCTGGTCGAGCACCTGCAGCACAAACAACCGCGCCACTAGACCCAGACTGGCCCCAATCAGCCCCAAGTAGAACAGGTAGATGCGTAGTGGAGGCGACTCGTTGGCGGCCGTCATGGCTGGATTGTCACCGGCGCAGGATGCACCACAGCGTGAAGCCAGCGCAGCAGGTGATATACCGGCAGCATCAAGGCTGTATTCATCAGTGTGCTGGGCAGGGCCACCTGGACAAGGCTTAGCAGCCAGGGCATATTACGATCAGTCACTGACAGCGCCACTAAGTACGCCAGGTGGTAGAGCACGGTTCCAACCAGCACCGCGGCCAGCGGCAGCAACACGTGGCTGCGCCAGAAGCGCCCCTCGCTTAGGCTGGCCAAGTAGGCCACGAGCACCAGCCCCAGCGCATTGGCGCCGAGCGGTCCGCCCGACAGCACATCAAGAAAAAGACCCCCCATCAGCCCCCAGATGGCTCCGCCCTGCCACTCACCAATCAGCGTCCAGCTCAGCGTGAGCAGCAGGACCAAGTCGAGCGTGCCCGAGCCAAGACGCCAGCGCGAGAGAACGGTCGCTTCGAGCACGGCTGAAAGCGCCAGGAGGGGCAGACCGATCAGGTAGGTGGTCACGGCAGCGGCGCACTGGGAGTCGACTGGAGCAGGGGGCTCAGATCCACCGGCTGAAAGTCCGTGATGATCAACACGATCTCCAGCCGATTGAAGTCAACGGCAGGCGCCAGGATGGCCTTCTGCAGCACTTCGTAATCCTGGCGCTGAGTGGCGCTGACCCGGCCGATGACCAGGCCTTCGGGATAGGTGCCGCCCAGCCCAGAGGTCAGTACGACATCGCCGGGAGCCACTTCTGCCTGCTGCGACAGGTACTCCAACTCCAGAACCCCTCCGAAGCGGCCCACGGCGACACCCTCGTCGCGCGAGGCCTGGAGCCGGGCATTGACAGCCGAAGCGGGGTCGGTGATCAGCTGCACTTTGGCGGTGCAGCAGGTTAACTCGACGATGTGGCCTGCCAATCCCTGGTTTGTTACGACCGGCATGTCGCGGGCCAGCCCCGCGTCGGAGCCCAGGTCGATCATGATATAGCCGAGCAGGGCCGACGTGTCGCGGCCGATGACGTTGGCCGCTGCGTAGCGGTGATCAGGCCGCGAGCGCTCGTAATCGAGCAAGCCGGTCAGCAACTGGAGGTCGGCCTCATTCTCCTTGAGCTGGATATTCTCAGCCTCGAGGGAAACGATACGCGCCTCGAGCTCGACGATGCGCTGCTCGAGCGCGGCGGTCGCGGGGTCATCGGGGGCCAGCTGCTCGGCGCCGGCGACGGTGCCTGCCACACCGCGCTGCAGCGCCGAAAGCGGCGTCAACAGCAGTGCTTTTAGGCCCGCCAGGCGGCCGCTCTGGTTGAGCATCAGCAGCCCCACGCTCGCGGCTAACATCACCACGGCGGCGATCGTGCGGCTCTGGAGACGAGTCATCCTACTATCCGAGCTTCAGTCCTGCCTACCATCGACGAGCAATCCATTGGCCAACCATAGCATACCACCCACTACCTGGCCGTGCTGCCGCGCTCCAGCCCCACCAACTGCTTCTTCAAATTGTCGTAATCTTCGAGGATGCGTCCGGCCCCGCGCGCCACGCACGTCATGGGATCTTCGGCCACCCAGACGCGGATTTTCAGCTCCTCCTGCAACCGTTCACACAGTCCGTGCAGCAGCGCGCCGCCGCCGGCCATGCAGATACCGCTCTCCATCAGGTCGGCGATGATCTCCGGCGGGGTCTCGTCGATCGCATCCTTGATAGCCGCCACGATGGTGTTGACCGAGGAGGCCAAGGCCTCGCGGACCTCGATCGACGACACCTCCACGGCCTCTGGCAGGCCCGACACCAGGTTGCGCCCGCGCAGGGTGAAGGTCTTCTCTTCCCAGAGCGAATGGGCCGAGCCGATGCTCATCTTGACCTTCTCGGCCATGCGCTCGCCGATCAGTAGGTTGTACTTGTCGCGCGCGTACAGGATGATGTCCTGGTCCATCTCGTCGCCCGCCACGCGCAATGATCGCGAGAGCACGATGCCGCCCATCGAGAAGACGGCCACCTCGGTCGTGCCGCCACCGATGTCGATCACCATCGAGCCCAGCGGCTCGGCCACCGGCAGGCCCGCACCCAGCGCAGCCGCCATGGGTTCCTCGATCAGGAACGCTTCGCGGGCGCCAGCGGCGATGGTGGCGTCGTAGACGGCCCGCTTCTCGACCTCGGTGACACCGGACGGCACACCCACGACCACCCGCGGGCTGGGGATCGGGACAATGCTCTGTTCGTGGGCCTTGCCGATGAAGTACTCCAGCATGGCTTCGGTGATCTCGAACTCCGAAATCACGCCGTCGCGCAGCGGACGGATGGCGATGATGTTGGCCGGCGTGCGCCCGGCGACTTCCTTGGCCTCTAGCCCGATGGCAACCGGCCGTTTGGTCTTCTTATCCACCGCCACCCACGATGGCTCATTAATAACAATCCCCTTGCCGCGCACGTTGACCAGCGTATTGGCTGTGCCCAGGTCGATGCCAATATCCAGCGAAAACAAACCCAACAACCACTTTGTGATTGGGTTATTGATCAGGGGGTTAAAGGCCAAAGCGGTTCCTCCGCGTTATGTGGCAGGCGATTATACCATCCGCCCTAAATGTCGTTTGGCGTCTGGCCTATGTAAACATGACGCCTTTCCTCTACGTTCCCGCCGCTTCCCGGATGCTATAATCGCAGAGGATAGGCTGGAGCCAGTACTTGAGGGCTAGTGATGCCGCTGCGTGACAGGGTGTGGGACTATTGTGGCACCGAGGGCTTGCTGGCCCCGGGCGACCGTGTGGTAGTGGGCGTCTCGGGCGGGCCGGACAGCCTGTGCCTGCTGGATCTGCTCCACCACCTGGCAGGCGAACAAGGCCTGAGCCTGACGGTCGCGCACCTAGACCATCGCCTGCGGCCGGTCGCCGCGGACGAAGCTGAATTTGTCCGCGCCCAGGCTGCCGCGCGGCATCTGGCTTGCCTGGTCGCGCAGCGCGACGTCGGCAGGTATGCGGCCGAGCAGGGCCTTTCGCTCGAGGCCGCCGGCCGCCGCCTGCGCTATGCTTTCTTGTTGCACGCCGCTCGCCGGACACAGGCCAACCGGATCGCCGTGGCCCACACCGCCGACGATCAGGCTGAAACGGTGCTGATGCACTTTCTGCGCGGCTCCGGCCTGGCAGGCCTGCAGGGCATGCGGCCCACGGCAGCCATCAGCGAAGCGGCCACGGGCCGCTGGGATGGCGGTTCAGCGGAGGAAAGCGCCCAGCTTGATGGCGAGGCAGGCAGTCGGCGGCCGCCGATTGCGCTGATCCGGCCTCTCTTGGCCGAACCTCGCGCTGCCGTCCTCGCGTATTGCCACGATCGCGACCTCCGGCCCCGCCACGACGAGACCAATCAGGACCGGCGCTATTGGCGAAACCGCGTGCGCCACGAGGTGCTGCCTTACCTGGAGCGGCACAACCCAAACTTGTGCGCGACCTTGGCGCGCACGGCTGAAGTCCTGGCCGGCGACTATGCCTTGCTCCGCCGGGCAGTTGATGGCCTGATGGAGCGGACCGCGCCAGCGAGGTGGCAGACCAAGGAAGAGGTGGTGTGGGACCGCACTGCCTGGCGGGACTTAACCCGGCCGGAGCAGCGCGCGCTGCTCCGGCGCGGTATCGAGCGCCTGCGCGGGGCGGTGCGCGACGTGGGCTTCGACCCGCTCGACGCGGCCGCCCGTTTTTCTGGCTTAGCCCATACCGGGCAGACGTTCACGCTGCCCGGCGGGCTGCGGCTCAAGGTGAAGTCAGACCGACTGGTACTGGCTGGCAAAGCGGCAGCGCGGCTCGGCGCCGGCGGGCCGCTGCTCGATGCAGGCGGGCGCTTGGCCGACGGGTGGCGTATTGAGGTGGAGGCACTGGCAGCCGGAGCATGGCAGTGGACCGACGTCACCAACTCGGCTGCTTGGGAGGTCTACGTTGACGCCGCGCGGGTGCCCGCGCCGCTCGAGGTCCGGCGCCGGCGGCCAGGCGAGCGTTTTCAGCCTCTGGGCCTGGGCGGCCACAGTGACAAGGTCTCCGACCACATGATCAATGCCAAGCTCGATGCGGCCTTGCGCGATCGCTGGCCGGTCGTAGCTTGCGGGCCGGTTGTCGTTTGGCTGCCCGGCCTGCGTCTCGACGACCGGTTCAAGGTCACGGCCGAGACGCGCGCGGCACTGAGACTGCGCTTCATCCAGGCGACGGATGAGTTAGAAGCGGCCGCGAATGGCCCGGCGGGCGCAAAGGGGGGATGACCCGCACCTGCCGTAGTGCTTTTCACGCGGCTGGAGTATTTGGCAGCGGCGCGGCGACCTGCCCGGTACGGCTGCTAGGAGCTTGCTATGGAACCTAAATTCAACCTGTGGATAGAGCAAGATGGGGTCGTCGTGTTGAGCCCTTGGCGCCTGCGCTTGCTGGAAGCCATCGACGCTACCGGTTCTATTACTGCGGCCGCCCAGGACTTGAAGGTGCCCTACCGGCGGGCTTGGGAAAAGCTGCAGGAGATGGAGCGCGGCCTGGGCAGTAAATTGGTGGACACCGCCGTCGGCGGCGCGGGCGGAGGTGGGGCGCACCTGACGCCCGCCGGGCG
>JADLEU010000209.1 GCA_020845955.1 Anaerolineales bacterium | reverse complement strand
CGCGCCCTTGCGCAACTCCCGATTCCCGATTACGCTCTCCCCATGCTCGTGCTCCATGCCGGTTGGCTGCCGGTGGCTGGCAAAGACCCGGCGCGGCTGCTGCTCTGGGCTGAAAGCGCTGGCTCACGGGCCAAGCGACCAACGTCGGCTCAGCGACGCTTGGGGGCCGCCCGGCACCCGTTCGCCGCCACCGAACCCGCTCTGCGCGCCGCGCTGGCCGCGTTGGAACCGGGCGAGTGGCTGGCCGCGGCCAGGAAGGCCGAGGCGGTGCTGCGGCTGCCCACGCTGGACGGCAGCCCGCTGGCTTCGCGGCCTTATCTCAGGCCCGACAGCGGCGGACCGCCGCCGCGCAAGCGCGGCCGGAGCACCACGGCCAGGCAAGACAAGCCCACGCTGCGCCCATGGCGAGCGCCGGCTCTGGCGCTGGCCCCGAGCGAGGCGCTGAGAGCGCTGTTCAACCTGCCCAGCGCTGATGAACGGCCTGATCTGGAGATCGGCCCCGATCTGCGCTTCTGGCAGCAAGCCGGCCGGCTGGCGCTGCAGGCGCTGGCCGGCCAGCACTTTATGCCCGTGCTGGTCGAAGACGGCCAGCGCTACCGCGCGCGATGGCGTCCCTTGCTGGCCGCGCCCGAAATCGAGCCCACGCTGGAGGCCTTGGCGAAGGCCATGCCCCCCGCGGCCCGCGCCGCCGCGCGCAACGCCGCCGAGGCCGAGGCGGGGCCGCGGCAACTCCTCGTGGGCTTCATGGAAACGACGGTAGATGCCCTGGCGCGCGCGGCGGCCGACTTTGGGCCCGCGCCCAAGCGCCCCACCCTGGCCGAGCGTTGGCTGGATGCCCTGACCGCCGAAGACGACGATATACTCGATCTCCCGCGTGAGTTTTACGAGCAGTATCGCCAATGGGCGCACCCGGCCTCCGGCGGCGACGGCAATTTCCGGCTGTGTTTCCGGCTGGACCCACCCGCGACGCCGGCGGCTGGCGGCCTGTTCATCCCCAAAGCGCACGCGAGGGATTGGAGGCTGCGCTACTTCCTGCAGGCCAGCGACGATCCCAGCCTGCTGGTGCCGGCTGAGGCGGTCTGGCGCGAGCGCGGCAGCACGCTGAAATACCTCAAGCGCAAATTCGATCAACCTCAAGAGCGGCTGCTGGCCGGGCTGGGGCTGGCCGGGCGGCTGTTCGCGCCGGTCGAAGCCAGCCTAGCGGCGGCCCGGCCGGAAACCTGCGAGTTGACGGCCGAGCAGGCCCACGGCTTCATCCGGGACGCGGTCTTGCTTCTGCAGGCAGCGGGCTTTGGCGTGCTGCTGCCGGGCCTCAGCCACAAGTTGGGCGTGCGGCTCAAGCTGGAAGGAGCGGCCGGCAAGCGCGCCAGCCAGGCGCCCAAGGGCGGTGTGGCCCGGCTGGCGTTTGAGAACGTGGTCAAATTCGATTGGAGCGTGGCCGTGGGCGACCAGGCGCTCGATCGCGATGAATTCGAGCGGCTGGCGGCGCTCAAAGTGCCGTTGGTGCAGGTGCGTGGCCAATGGGTGGAGGTGCGGCCCGAGCAACTGCAGCAGGCCATGGCCTTCTTGCGCGAGCACGAGGCCCAGGGTCAATTGGCACTCAGCGAGGCCCTGCGCCTGGCGCTGGCGCCGCCCGAGATCGGCGGGCTGCCGGTGACGGGCGTAGAGGCCCAAGGTCTAATAGCCGACCTGCTGGACCGGCTGGGCGCGCCCGAGCGGGCCACCCAATTGCCCACCCCGGTGGGTTTCGGCGGAACGCTCCGGCACTATCAGACGGCGGGCTTTTCGTGGCTGGCTTTTCTGCGGCAACACGGGTTGGGCGCCTGCCTGGCCGACGACATGGGCCTGGGCAAGACCCCGCAGACGATCGCCTTGCTGCTGCACCTGCGCCGGGCGGCGAATGGCGCGGGGCGGGCGGCGCTGGTAGTCTGCCCCACCTCGGTCGTGGGCAACTGGCAGCACGAGCTGGGGCGCTTTGCGCCCGAGCTGCGCGTGCTGGTCTATCACGGGGTGGAACGCAAACAAATCAAGCTGGCGCGCCAGGCGGCCGAACACGACGTCGTCGTCACGACCTATCCTCTGCTGGCGCGCGACGACAAGGCCCTCGGCGAGGTGGAGTGGGGCGAGGTGATCCTGGACGAGGCCCAGAACATCAAAAACCCGTCTACGCGGCAGGCGCAGGCCGCCCGGCGGCTGCGGGCAGACCATCGCATCGCGCTCACCGGCACGCCGATCGAGAACCGGTTAGCCGAGCTATGGAGCCTGTTTCATTTTCTAAACCCCGGCTACCTGGGCTCACAGCAGGCCTTCCAGGCCAGCTTTGCCCGGCCCATCGAGCGGTTGCAAGATCCCGCGGCGGCCCAGCGGCTGAAGGCACTCGTAGGGCCCTTGATCCTGCGGCGGGTCAAGACCGATCCGAAAGTGATCCAGGACCTGCCGGCCAAGAACGAGATGAAAGTCTTCTGCACGCTGACGCGCGAGCAGGCCACGCTCTACGAGGCGGTGGTGCGCGACTCGCTGGCGCAGATCGAAGCCGCCGAGGGCATCCAGCGCCGCGGGCTGGTGCTCTCGACCTTGCTGCGGCTCAAGCAAGTGTGCAACCACCCGGCGCACTTCCTGGGCGACGGCAGCGCGCTGGCCGGCCGCTCGGGCAAGCTGGCGCGCCTGGCCGAAATGCTGGAAGAGGTGCGGGCCATCAACGAGCGCGCGCTGATCTTCACCCAGTTCGCCGAGATGGGCCACCTGCTCAAAGAGCACCTGGAAACCGTCTTCGGCGGCGAAACGCTGTTTCTGCACGGGGGAACGCCGCTAAAGGCGCGGCAGGCCATGGTCGAGCGCTTCCAGCATGACCCACACGGTCCTCTGGCCTTTATCTTGTCGATCAAGGCCGGCGGCACCGGGCTCAACCTGACCCGCGCCAATCACGTCTTTCACTTCGACCGCTGGTGGAACCCCGCCGTGGAGAACCAGGCCACCGACCGGGCCTTTCGCATTGGACAGACGCGCAGTGTGCAGGTCCACAAGTACTTGTGCGCCGGCACGGTGGAGGAAAAAACCGATGCGCTGCTAGAGCAGAAGCAGGCCCTGGCCGACCGCATCGTGGGCACCAGCGAGGCCTGGATCACCGAGCTCTCGACCGAACAACTCCGGGAGCTGTTTGCGCTGCGCGGGGAGGCGCTGAGCTGATGGGTTGGGGCTGGTATCCGAAGCCGAGCAAGCGCAGGCCGGCCAACGGCATCCGGGCGCGCGCCCAGGGGCAAAAGCAGTTTGGGCAGACCTGGTGGGGGGGCAAGTGGCTGAGCGCGCTGGAGCGGCTGGTCGACAGCGCCCGGCTCGGCCGCGGCCGCTCGTATGCCCGCAGCGGCCAGGTGCTCAACATCGCCATCCGCGCCGGCCGGGTCGACGCCAAAGTGCAGGGCAGCCGGCCCAGGCCCTACAGCGTGCGGATCGAGATCAAACCGCTGCAGGACCAGGCCTGGGAGCGGGTGATCAC
Source organism: Anaerolineales bacterium (assembly GCA_020845955.1). Classification (GTDB taxonomy): domain Bacteria; phylum Chloroflexota; class Anaerolineae; order Anaerolineales; family UBA6663; genus JADLEU01. The sequence goes on along the minus strand of JADLEU010000209.1, from coordinate 136 downwards.
GGCCATGGGGGCGCAGGCGCTCTTTGCCGCCAAACTGTTGGCGGGCGAGATGCCGCCCAATATCGAGGAAGCCTTCGCCGCGGCCCGCGCCAACCTGTTCCCCACCCAGCGCGGGGATCTGGTGACGGACTGCTCG
>JADLEU010000208.1 GCA_020845955.1 Anaerolineales bacterium | reverse complement strand
CCGCGCACGCCGGGCAATTTCTGATTGAGCAACAGCGCCATGCCCAATGCGGCGGCGATTTGCAGCGGCACACCCACCACGGCGTAGTACAGCGAGTTGTACATCGCCTGTGTGAAGCGCCGCCCGTGCGCGCCCAGGCCCAGGAACAACTCGCGGTAGTTTTCCAGGCCGATCCACTCCGGCGCGCGACCCAGTTTGTAATCGGTGAAGCTGTAATAGAGCGAGGCGAGCGTCGGGCCGAGCACGAAGATGATGAAGCCCGAAATCCACGGCCCGGCGAGCAAAAAGCCCCAGAAGACGCGCCGCTGGTCCGCTTCCGACAGGCGCAGCAGGCGGGCGACGCGCTGGGCAACCTTGCCGATGACGAAACTGCTGACGGCGATGAACAGGACCGTCAGAATCGCCCATCCGATGTTGTCGAGGCGGGCCTGGGCTGCGGGGTTCATAAGTCTCTACACCCTCATATCCACGTCAGAAGAAGCGTTGCCTTGCCGCACCGGCGCGCTTTCAGGGGCAGCCGGGCGTTGTGCGGCGGGGGCGCAGGCGAGCGGGACTCACGCCCTGGCCCCGATCCCTTGAAAAGGTCCGAAAAGCCACGAGTTGACCTCACCCCAACCTCTCTCCACACCGAACTGCCACAAAGAGGAACGGATCGCATCGCCGGGCACTGAAGGTCCAGGCTGAAACGACGAAGCCCTTCGGGCCGAAGGCGTGTTCTAGCCCATCAGGGCTTCGTACCTTCAGCCCGGTGCTTCAGCGTCGGGCGCGCCAGACGATCCGCGTTGATTTGTGAAAGATCAGGTTAGAGAGGGGCTTTTCTCCCCTTCTCCGGCGTGGAGAAGGGGATCGGCGCAAGGGCCACTTTACTCAATCGAGGTAGCCGTTCGCTTCGAGGATCGCGTCGTACTCTTCCTTCAGGTTACGCTGCGTATCTTCCAGGCTTTGCTCGTCGGCCAGATACCGGCCAACCTGCTCATCGATCAGGGGCCGCAGTTCGGCGCTGGCGCGGATGTCCGAGAAGCTGCGCCCGTACTCCTCGGTCAGGCCCAGCATCTTGTCCCACACCTGGTTCTCGCGAATGTTGTCCCAGGCGTCGGTGCGCACCGGGGTGAAGCCCGCCACGTTGGCCAGTTCGATAGCCATGTCCTTGCTGCCGATGAACTTCAGGAACTCCGCGGCAAGGGCCGGGTCCTGGACGTAAGCAGGCACGGACAGCCAGTCGATGTAAACCTGGAGCAACTGCTTGCCGTTGGGGCCAGCCGGGTAGGGAGCCATCTCGATGTTGTCCCACAGCGGATCGGTGACGGGCGGCATCGCCCACATGGGCTGGATGGCGCTCACGATGGTCCCCGACGCGATGGCCGAGCCTTCGAAGGGCGGCAGACCGGCGGTCGTCTCGGTGGGCAGCATGATGCGGCGGCGGTCATAGACGTACTTCAGCGCTTCGGCGGTCGCGTCGCTGTCAAAGGCGCTCGTGCCGTCCTCGTAGTACAGCTCGCCGCCCGCGCTCCAGATGTAGGCGATAAATTCCTGCGCGTCGAAGAGCGAGCCGGTGATATCGTAAAAGCCCATCTTGGTCATCGCGCCATCCTCAACGGCGCTGTTGGCCCGCACAAACTCCAGGCCCTCTTCAAAGGTCGTCGGGATGGTCGAGCCTTCCGCGAACAGGTCGGTGCGGTAGAAAATCGGGCGCGGAGCCATCAGCAGGGGCAGGCCGCGCAGCTTGCCGTCAAAGCGGGCCGTATCCAGCGCGGTGGGCAGGAAGTTCTCCGCCGCCGCCCAGTCCGCCAGGTAGGGGTCCATGTCCATCAGCAGCGGGCCAAAGGTGGCGGCGTATTCCGAGCCGAGGTAGACGATGTCCGGGCCGTCGCCGGTGGTGATCCAGCCCGCCACGGTGGCGTCAAAGTCCGCCCAGCCGCCGGTCTGGATTTCAAGCTGCACGTCGGGGTGTGCTTCCTGGAACTTGGGGAAGGCCACGTCGCGGAACCAGTTGAGGGTGTCTTCCTGCAACCCGGTGATGTAGATTTCGAGGGACTTGGCATCCTGCGCCTGGGCCGGGCCAAAGCCGGTGGCGACCAGCGCGACGAGGAGCACGACAGCAAAAACGAGGCGTTTCATGGCGCATTCTCCTTCAAAAAAACACGGCTCTCGGTTAGTTCGGAAGCCTTACTAACTATATTCAGTGTAGTCAGATGTGGGTGTGTTGTCAATAGGGGTGGGGAGAAAACCTCACCCCCTGGCCCCCTCTCTACGCGGCGTACCGCGTAGAGAGGGGGAACGGCACAGGTGCGCTCGCTCCCCTCGCTACGGCTGCCGGGTTCCCCTCTGGGGTGGCAGGCGTGGAGAGGGGTTGGGGGTGAGGATGATTCGACGGTCTGCCCGTATCTCCCTGCGCCGATACGTGTTGTTGTACATGAGACACGCCGTCACGTTACAGCAGATCGGCCAACGTGGTGTGCTCCAGGATGTCGAGCATGGCGTCGCGGACGCGCGTGAAGAGCGCCACCAGCGTTTGTTCGCGCTCGATGGGCGTGGGGCGGTAGAAGTATTTGCTCACGGCCTCGGTGGGCGCAAGCGGCCCATCCAGCGTGCGGATCACGTCGGCCAGCGTGAAACTGTTCGCCGGGCGCGCCAGCCGGTAGCCGCCGCGCTGGCCCTTTGAGCTGACCAGATAGTGCGCCCGCTTGAGGGCGAGCAGGATTTGTTCGAGGAACTTGGGCGGGATGGCCTGCGCCT
>JADLEU010000207.1 GCA_020845955.1 Anaerolineales bacterium | reverse complement strand
CGACGGCTACGGTCAGTTCCAGCGCCCCCAACCAGTTTGTCGTGCGCGCCAACGGCGGTTTTTACTTCATCAGCACCACGGTCGATTTTACCCCGACGATCGATGCCAACATCTTCCTGAGTACGACCACCGGGGCCTACCTCACGACCGGCGGCGCATGGACCAACAGTTCGGACCGCAATGCCAAGACCAGCTTCCAGCCGGTGGACGGGCAAACCGTGCTGGAGCAGTTGGCCGGTCTCCCCATCCAGACCTGGAGCTATCGCGCGGAGGAAGCTGCGATCCGCCACATCGGTCCAACGGCCCAGGACTTCCAGGCCGCGTTCAAAGTCGGTGCGGACGATCTGCACATCAGCACCATCGACGCCGATGGCGTGGCGCTGGCGGCCATTCAGGGCCTGCACCAATTAACGCAGGAACAGGAAGCCGAAATCGCTAGCCTGGAAGCCCGTCTGGCTGCCCTGGAACAGCAGCCCGCGGCGGCGCCGAACGTATCGCCAGGCTGGTTGGTTGCCGGCGGCCTGGGGCTGCTAAACCTGGGCGTGCTCATCGGGCGGCGCTGGCTTCGGCCAGGCCGGCGGCCATGAACGCGCGCCGCGCCATCGCCTGCGCCGCGCTCGTCGCGCTGCTGGCGACAACAGCAGTGGCCCTGGCGCAGAGCAGCGGCTTCGATCTGAGCTGGTTTACGGTCGACGGTGGCGGCGGGGCCAGCCAGGCTGGCAGCTATACGCTGGACGGCACCCTCGGCCAGGCCGAGGCCGGCGTCATGACAGGCGGCCCCTTTCGCCTCGAAGGCGGCTATTGGGCCGGCTCTGGCGGACCGATCAGCGTCTTTCTGCCTGTCGTGCTGCGCTGAGGCATAGGCAAGTCAATCAAAGGACAAAGGACCAGCCTTCTGGCGCAGCACGGACCTTTGGCAGTCGCGGGCCTTGGGTCGCCGCACGGGGTCACGACGATCTCTGCGGGTTTCGGAGATGGTTGGCCCACTACAGATTGGTCTGCGGTATGTAGATGGTTCGGATCTCGGGCGCGTCAAAGGCGCCCGACGGCACCCAGAGCGGAGGGGCGCCGTTGGGTGGCACGGGTGTGGCAAAGTTGGGAAAGCCATCGTGCAACGTGCCCGTCCAATCAGCCTGGCTGTCGTCGGTCAGGCTGGTGCCGCTGCCGTCCGACATGGTGTAGTAGGCCTTCAATCCAGCCTCCGCACCGGTTAAGGACTGGTACATAGTAGCCTGGATTTCGCTTTGCGTGCGCGGATAGTTCCACAGGCTGACCTCATCCAGCTCGCCCTGGAAAGTCCAGTTTAGGTTGAGGTGGTTGATGATGCCGCCCAGGTGCAAGACCGGGTTGGCCGGCGGCTGTTCGGTTGGCCCGCTGGGCGTGCTGGCATATAGAATGCCGTTGCGATAGGCCTGCAAAATGCCGTTGCCGTGAACCAGGCTGATATGCGTCCATTGTCCGATCGTATAGGGAACGCCCACCATGTCGAAGGGGCCGCCAGGGCCTGCTAAGTCGGCGCTCCACAACCATATCCGGTCCTGTCCATTGAGTGTCCCAATGGAGATCCCCCACCAGCGGGCGCGGTCGCCAAAGATGGCATCACACGTGGCCGGGTCGGCATAGGGGCACGGCGCCGGGGCGGCGGTCGGTTTGACCCACAGGCTGACGGTCTTGCTGCTTTCCCAGCCGGTCCCCAGCATCTGCACGGTCGGATGCAGCACGACAACATCATTGACGCCGTCAAATGCCAGCGCGTAGCCCGCGTCGGCCGGGCCGCTCTGCGCGCGAGGCAGCCCGGTAAACAGCATTATCGCCAGCCCGGCCAGCGCAACGCCGTAACGAAACAGCACAAGCCGATGGATCCGAGTGGGTGTCTGCACAGGTAGCCCTTCCGTGAGGATCTGGCGCCGTGTTCGAGTGGCGGGGTTAGGTCTTGGCACGCGGCTGCTCAGCCGCGGCGAGTTTCGTCTGCCAGTGATGGCCTTGGATGCAGGTCAGCAGGATTTGCGTTCGAACCGCGGCGCTGAGATGGGTGTAGAAGATCCCCTCGTAGCCTGCAAACGGCCCCTCCGTGATTTCCAGCAAATCATCTGGACGCAGCCCATCGGGCGCCACGCCCGACACCGCGCGAATCTGCTCCAGCCGCTGGCGCAGTTCTCGTAAGAAGCTGTCCGTCAGGCTGGCGGGCTCACCGTCAAACTCGACCACTTGCTTCAGCCCGGGCGACCAACGCATCAGGCTGTGCCCAGCCAGCCAGGGCGCCGCTTGCGTGAACAGGTAGCCCGGAAAATAAGGACGCTGCCGGGCAGCCCGCGGATTAATCGGATTCACCCAGATGAGCGGCAGATACACCTGCAGGCCGCGCTGGTGCAGCCGCACGGCCACCTGTCGCTCCTTGTGGGGTTTGGCCTGTAGGACTCTCCAAGACTCCATGGCTGGGTCTCCCATCACCTGGCAATGAATCTTTTAGCTGGGTCGTGAAGGGTAGATTGGGCGCTCGGGCCGCGGGCGGACCGCCTAGTCGCACGGCATCCGGCCTGCCCTGCCGGCGGCTCAGCCGGGGGGCCGAGCCGCCAGGCGCCGAACAGGGCCGTGTTTAGACTCGAGGACGAGAGCGATCGCTTCGCGACTACCTGGGCTTATCGATCGAGCGCGGCTCGAGGCTGCCGGAGGTCGACAGCTCCTGGCTGACCCCATGCGGCTGCGCCGGGCGTTTCTGCTGCGCCCGGCTGCGCCTGCTGGCGGGCGCCTGATCCCGGCCTTCATCAAAGTAGCCATTGTAGTAGCTGGCACGCATCGCCACGCCGTTGACCGCCACGCCCAAGACCCTGGCCCGGGCACGCTCGAGCTGCGCTTTGGCGCGTGCCAACTGTATGCGCCGCGTTCGCTGGAGGCGGGCAACCACCAGGACGCCATCGGCTTTGACCGACAGCGCGAGTGAATCAGACACCTCGATGGGCGGTCCATCGACGATCACCAGATCGGCGATTTCGGTGAGCTGGCTGAAGATCCGGCCAACGGCTGGCGCGCCAAGCAGTTCCGTCAGGTTAGCCGGCCGTGTGCCGTTGCTCAGAACGTGCAGGGTGGGATGCTGCCAATTGCTCAAATGCTCGGCGGGATGTCCGCCGTCGACCAGCAGGTCGCTCAACCCTTTCTGGTTGTCAAAGCCGAGACTGGAGCGGTGAAAATCGGCATCCACCAGGATGACCTGCTTGCCCAACTTGGCCGACGTCAGCGCCAGGTTCGCTGCCACCGTCGACTTGCCTTCGCCCAGCGCCGCGCTCGTCACCAGGAGCGTCTTGGTCTCTTCCCCCACGCCGGCCACTTCCAAATTGGTGCGCAGCGTTCGGAATGCGTCGGCCACGGATGACAGCGGATGGTCGGCAACATACGTGCTCGCGTTACGTCCGGCCGGCAGCTTGGGGATCTCGGCCATCAGAGGCCAGTTCAGCAGCCGCGTCACGTCATCGACGCTCTTGATCGTAAGATCGACGGCTTCGATGACAAACGCGCCGGCCACGGCCAGCAGACCGCCCAGCGCCGTCGCGAGCAGGACGGTCACCTCCCGATTAGACCCGATCGGCCCTGTTGGGATTTCGGCGGGCTCGACCACCGACAGGCTGTTGGAGGCTCCCGTCTGCGTGTTGGCCAACAGGCTGGCGTAGTTAGATTGCAGCGTCCTCAGCTTCGTCTCCAGCGCGTTGAGCTGGCGTTCGGTGTCGGCAATCTGCTGCGCGCTGCTCAGCCCACCCAGTTCGGCATTTAGGTCTTCGATCTGGCCCTTGGTCACCTCGATGTCGTTCTGTAGATCGGCCAACTGCTCGTTCACAAACGCCTGGCGCTCTTCGTCCTCAGGGTCGACATTCGTCGGCGCGCGCAGGATGAGCTGGTCGGCCAGCTCGGCGGCAACGGCCTGTGCGCGCACCGGATCCGTATCCGACACCGTGATTTCAATCAGCTGCGTATCGGGCAGCGTGCGGGCCACGTAGTCCGGCAAAGACGATAGCCCGAGCGCTTCCATGGTGGCGCGCCGGATCGGCTCGCGCCGCGCCATGTCGGCATAGATCAGCGCCAGCTGCTGCTCGAGGGCAAACTGGCTGCCAGACGGATTGGGATTGTTGAGCGACTGGCCAATAATCAGCGTGGTGCGTGATTGATAGGTGAGTGGCAGATTGCGAGTCGAGATAAAACTGGTGCTCGCCGCGATCAGCGCTGCTGCCACGACCAGCCACCACCATTTGAGCAGCGGCGCAATGTAGGTGCGGATTTCCATCATCCCATCCCCTCGCCAGTTTGGCAATCCAAGCGGCTACGAACCCTTGCCCTGAGTAGGACCCGCCCGGTCATCCAGCCATGTGGGCGCGACCTTCACGCCGGCCGCACGCGGCCGAACACGGCTGAGCAGGTCGAGCAGACCAGCAGCGGAAAAGATCAATAGCACGGCATCGATGGGCAAACGGTACCGTACCAGGGTCCACGAGAACACATGGATCACGGTATACACCAAGGAAAACACCAACAGCAGCCCAATGGCACTGCCGGCGCCCGGCTGGCGCTTGATAACACCCAACCCAGCCAGGACAACCCCGTACAGCATCAGCGGCCACAAGATCCCGAAGCTCCCAACCCGCGACAAGTTGCTTACCAGCGAGGACTCACTCGACGGCCAGAACATGAAGAAGATCGGAATGCGGCTGGCCGACAGCCGAAAATAGCGGACGGGATCGGCCAGGACGAAGCCAATTCCCCGTTTCAGGAGCTCGCGGTCGAGCTCCGCTTCGTTGAGCCCATGCAGTTCTTCAGGCAGCAGGCTGAGGTAATTGACGGCCTCGGTGGTGATAATCGGATCGAAATGGGTCCCATACGCTGGGTGGTTGGCCCAGTAGAACGCGAAGCCAGCGTTGGTGTTGAGCAGCACCAGCTGCCGGAAACGGGCATAGTTGTAAGCCGTAAACGGCAGCAGCATGCCCACCACCAGGCCGCCCGCGAGCGCCAGGCGCGCCAGGCTTATCCGGCCCTGGCCGCGCCGAGCACTCAGCCACCAAACGCAGGCAAACAGCACCGGTAGAAACAACAGAAACACCTGCCGCAGCAGCGCCGCCACCCCGGCGCTGAACCCCAGGCCAGCGGCCAGCCACCACACCCGCCCGCCGGTGCGCGGCCCGGCGGCTTCGGTGGGCGGGACGAGCTGGGCGGCCAGGCAAAGGGTCGCCAGCACCGCGCAGAAGAAAAAGGCTTCGGTCATCAACGCCGCGCCGTAATAGACAAAGTAGGCATAGCCCGCCGTCAGCGCCGCGGCCGCCAGGCCAACTGCCTGGCTGAACATGCGACTCCCTAGCCGATAGGCCAGGTAGGGCTGAAGCATGCCAGCAATCACTGCCTGGATCATCCGCGCCGCCAGCGGCGCTGGGCCGAAAAGCCCGTAGACGCCAACAAGGAAGAATGTGTACAGAAAACTCCAGTGGGCCGTGGGGCTGTTGGCCTGGGTGGCCGGCCACCAGGCCTCGCCGAATGTAAAGCCGTGACCCCCCAGCACCCGCAGCGCCAAGGCATGATAGGACACCTGGTCATCCGTGCCGGGCAGCGAAATGACCTCGTTGCCCATCCAGAACGCTGCCAGGCCCCGCGCCAGGATGGATACAGCGATGATGGCGATGAGATAACGGCTATGCCGGGACATGCTTCTCGGTTGGCAAATAGAGCCGCTCGAGCGCGACCAGGCCGCCAAAGAAGAGCCAGGCCAACATGCTGGCCCGAAAACCGGCCATGCCGACGTTGTAAACAAAGGGCAGCACCCAATCCCCGAACATGCCAGCTGCCAGGGTGCCCGCCAGGCCTCCCAAGACGCCGTAGACGTAAGCTTGCGAAAAGCCGGCAGGCGCCTTGGCGCGCAGCCGCCAGCCCACCCGACCAACCTCCCAGCAGAACCACGAAAAGCAAGCTAACCCGGCCAGCCCCGTCTGGGCCAGGATGTCAATGTAGTTGTTATGGGAGTTGAACTGCACGTAGTAACCCAGGATTGAGTAGTAGGGCGTATAGAAGTAATAATTCGACGGGCCCAGGCCCAGAATGGGGCTGCGCTTGATCAGCTCTGCCATGATGCGCCAGGCTTCCAGGCGCGTCTCCATGCTGTAGGTGTTGTCACCGGCGAAGAAGATGTTGCTGGCGAGCAGCGCAACGCCGCCCAGCGCCCCCGCCACGATTGCCAATCGGGGCATTCTCAGAAAAAGGATCAGGTAGGCAGCCGCTAACGCCGGCAGCCAGCCCGAAGTCCAACTCTGCCTGACCACAAACATGACATACATGGAGGCCAGCGCCACCCCGGCCAGTCCCAGGCGCGCTCCAGTAGGCAAGCGCCGGTTGATCAGCGCCTGGCTTACGCTCATGGCCACCAGCCAGACCCAAAACAGGCTGTCATCCACTGGCCGCTGAAAGGTTCGATTGACGAGCCGGGCCCCACCGGGCACCACCACGCCGACAACGTAGATGCCGCCCAGGATAATCAAAGTCCACACCATCCAGCGCAGCGGGCGCTCATCCGTTATTCGGTGGGCGCTGACCAGAAATGCGCACGCCGAAAAAAGAAAGATGGAGAAACCGCCCAGTTGGGCCGGAATCGAGGCGCCCTGGAGCGGGAGCCACCTGAGCTGCCCAAACCCCAGCGCCAGCAGCGCCACGACGACAAACGCCAGAATGGGTGGTACCGTCCGGGAGGGCGCCAGCGTCAGCCGTCGCTCTCGAGCAACCATGTCCCACACCCATAGGCCGGTGAGGCCGGCCACGAGCAGGACGGCCACATTGATGCTGGTCTGTGTGCCCGTACCGAGGTCAAAGGGGATCAGCAGGCTGGAAAAGATCAGCACTGGAAAACCCAGGCCAGGCCACCGGAGCAGCACGGCCGCGCCGGCCAGGGCCAGGCCGCCGCCTATTACTAGCCAGGGCAGCCCGCGGCCATCGGCCGCCATCGGCGCCAGGATAGCGCTGAACAGCAGTGTCGCAGCCGCGATGGCCAACCGGACAAGAGTTGGGCCGTAATCAACCAGGAAATCGGAGGCGCGTTGGCGCCAGGCTCTAGCGGCCATCGACGGGCGTCCATAACTTCTGGACCAATTGGCCCAAATTGCGCTGGATATCATGCCAGCCATAACAGCGCCGCACGCGCTGCAACGCCTGCTGTGCCAGCGTGCGCCTCAGCGGAGCGTCCTGCAGCAGGCGGATGGTCTGGGCGGCGAAATCGCCAGGCGTGTCGGCCACAAGCAGGTGCTGGCCATCCACCACGTCCAAGCCTTCCGCGCCCTTGGAAGTGCTGACGACCGGGGTGCCCAAAGCCATGGCCTCCAGGATCTTCAGCCGCGTTCCCGCGCCCTGGCGCAGCGGCACCACGCAGACCGCGCTGCGGCCCACCACCGCGCGAATATCGTCCAGGTATCCCGTAAACTCCACCGATTCTGCCCCCGGAAGTTCACTCAAGGCCACGCCCTGGGTGGCGCCCGTTACCGTCAGCGTCGCCTGGGACACCGCCTGCTTAACCTGAGGGAAGATGCGCTCCAGAAAATACCGGACCGCGTCGTAATTGGCCGCGTATGTCAACGCCCCATTGTAAACCAGGCTGGCTGGCCGGCGCTCAAACAGGCCCGGCCGATGATGCTCGAGGTCGACGCCGTTCGGCACCAGGCCAATCTGGCTCGGCCGCAGCGGCACGTACTCGGCCAGCGCACGCCGGTCACGCTCTGAGACCACCAGGCACAGGTCAAATTGGCTGAATAACTCGCGCTCGTAACTCTGGAACTTGCGGTAAGCCGCGAAGCGCCGCAGGCGCTCCAGCGGCGTGCCGGCCGCCCGGAAGGCCTCCAGCAGCATCGGCGCCGTCAGATTATCCACATCCGCGATGCGCTTGACGCCGTGCACCTCCAGCGCGTAAGGGGCCGTCACAAACGTCAGGGCAAAGACCGCGTCCGGCGCCCACCGCGCCGCGAGAGCCCGCACCCGCGCCGACATCTCCGGCGCATAGCCGGCGACTACCGCGCTGGGCCGCGGCGAAAGCAATCCCAAGGCGCGCTTCATTGGCGAGCGAGCAAACGGCCGCCGCGGCACCACCTCCACCTGGCCGCAAACAGCGCGCATGTGACCGAGCCAATCCGGCTGAACCGGAATGTCCTCGAAGGAGAGCAGGGCCGTTTCGTGCTGCCGGGCGACTGCCTGGATGAGATGGTAAGCCCGGATGGTGGAGCCCTGGTTGAGCGGATAGGGGAACCAGGTCGAGAGGATGAGTACCTTCATGGCCGCTCGCGGCGCGCTGCCAACTTCCCCCGCGCTACTCCTCGAAGAACACTTCCCACTCGCTGCCGGCGAATTGCTGCTTGAGGGCGGCGTAGTTGGCGATGGCCGCCCGCAGGGGCTGCTGCGCCTGCTTGCGCGTTTGCGGCGCCAGCGGCTCGTCGAGCAAGCCGAGAAACGGCGCCAGGCGCGCCATCTCGCGCTGATAGTCCTCGGCCAGGTCCTCGTAGCACACCACCAGCTTCGCATGCGCCGCAAAGTGCTCGTCGGCAGCCTGCTCCCACTGGCGGGTCTGGATGAAGTCCTTAAGGCAGGCCTCGTAATTCAACTCGAGCGGCTCTTTGTCTTCGGCCTCACCTGACAGGTTCACCCAGCGGTCGCTCCGCTCGGCCCGGGCGCGCGAAAGATGAGTGCGCAGGATGTTGCGCCGTCTGAGGTGAATCACGCGCAGTTCGGCCAGATCGTGCAGGCATTCCCAGATTGCTTGCCAGGGTTGCGCGCGCGCATGATAGTAAAACAGCTTAAAGCCGACTGCTTGTACTCGCACCGGCACGCGGCGAAAGACCTGCGTCGCGAGAAACCGGACCGGATCGCGCCGGTAGAGCGCCAGAGCGCCGCGGCTAGGCTCATAGCCGGGCAGGTCAAAGTCAATGACCTCCGGGCTGCGAAAGATCTCGCCAAAGCTCAGAACCCGGCTGTGCTGCATGAGCAGGCCGCGCAGCAGATTGGAACCGGTGCGCGAGCGCGCCAGGATGATGAACCTCGTATAATCCGTGTGCCCCCGACGCAAGCCGAGATCGAGCGCCAGGTGCTGCAGGGATGTCTCCTTCTTGCGGATCACGTCTCTTGCCTCGCTTAGCAGCGTCCGGAAATTTCTGTTCATGGATCTTGGCTGTGCTGCCCGCCCGCGGGCCACAGTTCAGGCAGCGCGCATTCCCCAACGCTGACGGTAATAATCCAACATGCCTTGCCACATCGCATCGCGATGCGCGCGCATCGAGCGCCAGCGCGGTTTGAGGCTCCAGGCGGCCAGCGTGCGCACCATCGTCGCCAGCGTGCTGGCCTGAGCCAATAGCGGTGCGTGATGCTTCGACATAGTCAGCAGCCGATTACGGGTCTCATAGTAGGTAATGTTGGGCCCTGGCTGATAGTCGCGCTGGACGCCCTTATGCCAGACTTTGGCCTGGGGGGCGATCCAGATCTGCCAACCCGCCCGGCGCGCTCGCAGACACCACTCGGTCTCTTCCCAGTAGTAAAAGAAACGTTCATCAATCGCGCCCACCTGTTCAATCACTTGCCGGCGCACCATGATCGCGCAGCCCGATACCCAATCCACCGGGCGCGGGTTCGCATATTGCCCGCGGTCGAGCTCGTTAAGACCCCGGTGATACGAGCGCCACTGCCAGTCAAGCACGCCGCCGGCTGTCTGGATCACCTCCGGTTCGTCGGCATGATAGACCAGCGGTCCGACGATGCCGATCTCTGCGCGATCGGCCGCCGCCACCAGCCGCGAGAGCGCATCGGCCGCCAGCACGGTGTCTTCATTGAGCACAAGCACCCAGTCGGCGCCCTGTTCCAGCGCGGCCTGCACCCCGACGTTGTTGTTGCCGGCGTAGCCGCGATTTTCCCGAATGGCCATGAGGGTCACCTCAGGAAAGGCCGCGCGAATGGCTTCGGCCGAGCCATCGGTCGAGGCGTTGTCGAGCACGATGGTCCGGTGATTCGGATAGTTGCCGCGGGCCAGCGACTCCAGGCAGGCGAGCGTATCGGCCCGCCGGCTGGTATTCAGGATGACGGTCACCACCAGGGGCTGCACGTGATTGCGCTCCAAGACCGCGGAGGGCCATTCAGCCAAATAAGTAGCTGTACAGCGGGCGGGTAGGCGACCGCTTGACGATGGCCATCAACCCCAGCGGCATCCCCAGGCCGATGACACAGAGGGTGATCATGAGCAGCCCTTCGTGCGCCAGGACCATTGGCGCGACGTGATACAACAGCCGCGCCGTGTAGGTCAGCGCCAGGGCGTGGATCAGATAGATACCATACGACTTGCTGCCGAGGGCGGCGATGGTTTGGGTCATCGGGACCCTGATGCGATCGAAGGCCAGGAAGGCAAGGATGAAAGCGCCCGCATACAGGCTGTCCAGGCTCGTATCGTGGTACCCAATCCAGTCCTGGCCCGACAGGCGCAGCAGCAGCTCCCACTCCAGCACTCCCAACGCTAGAAAAGCCAGGCACAGACCGAGCACGACCCATTTGAAGCGAGCCAGCCAGGCCGCCAGAGCCGGCAGGTGCAGCGCCGCCACCGCGCCAGCCACAAACCAGCCCGCCTTGCTGACGAACAGCCAGTTGGGAGTCAAGTCGATCAGGGCATCGACGGCCGGCGAGGCGGCGCCCAGCACGCTGAAATACCTCAGACCCTGGACGGCCAATTGAACGGCAAATACTGCCAGGAGCAGCGGTTTCCAGCTCTGCCGGGCCAGCGTGAGGAGGAACGGCGACAACAAATAGAGCTGGCATAGCAACGGCACGAAGTAGAAAGGGTCGGCGGCTCTGCCAAACAAAAACAGGCTGGCAATCTGGGCCGGGGTGCGCTGGACGCCGGCCGCGTAGTCGCCCAGCAGCGCCACACCTGACCAGACCAGATAGGGCACCAGGAGCGTGCCGATCCGGGACCACGTCACCCGCCAGCGCACCTCCGACTGGCTGCGGGCGGCCGCGAAGGCGACGAAGAAGCCAGAAACAAACAAGAAGGCTGGCACGCTGAAAGCGATGACTTGTTCGACGATGCGCAGGCTGTAGTAGGCCAGGCTGCCGATCTTATCGAAGTCAGGGACCGTGACCAGCCGATAGCGATCTGTCCACCAAAACATGGCGATGAATACCCAGGCCGCGGAGTGGTTTAGGACCACGCCGACAATGGCCAAGCCGTTCAGCAACAACAAGCGCCGCGCCATAGGACCATTCCCAGGGTCAGGCGGCCGCTAAGGCCGGCTGCCACTCGAAATCCTTGAGCATACCGCTGGCATATTGCTCTCGAAAATAACGATGGCGCCGCTTGCCGCTGGAAGTCTTGGTCAACGTGCCTTCGCGCACGAGCACCACATCCTGGAGATTAAACCCCAGGT
>JADLEU010000206.1 GCA_020845955.1 Anaerolineales bacterium | reverse complement strand
GGTCCCAGGCGTCGCCGCAGGTCGCGATCGGCCAAACCGGGATAGCGGTGGGCTTCGGCCAACGCCTGCTGAGCCGCGGCCATGGCCAGCGGCGACGGTCCGAGCGCATTCTCGTTCGAAGCGAGTTTCAGCACGTCGTCCAGACCCAGTTCTTCCTGCACCTCAGCCACCGATTTTCCGGCGATATAGAGGGGCACCCTCAGCAAGCTGGGATTTAGCCGCAAAGCTGCCATGCTCGGCCTCGTCTAGTCAAGCTACCGTTCGAATCTCGGCGCGCGGACCGGCCGGCCGCTTTCGGCGCTGGCAGGGCCGTGCTGCAGCAATGCCGCCAACACGCGCTCGGGCGTCATCGGCAGCGTGGTTAGCCGGACGCCGACGGCGTCATAGATGGCATTGGCCACGGCCGCCGCCGTGGGAGTGCCGCCCATCTCGCCCACGCCTTTGGCGCCGTAGGGCCCGTTTGGATCGTCGGTTTCGACGATGATTGTCTCCAGCCCGGGCATGTCGGCGGCAGTGAACAGCCGGTAATCGAGAAAGTCTGGGTTGAGGACGCGGCCGTCCTTTACCTGCAGTTCCTCAGTCAGCGCGTAGCCCAGACCCATCATCGCGCCGCCCTCGACTTGTCCTTCGACAGCCATTGGGTTAATGGCGCGGCCGACGTCGTTGGCGCACACCAGGCGCAGCACGCGCACGTGCCCTGTTTCGGTGTCCACCTCAACTTCGGCCATTTGCGCGCCGAAGCCGTAGGTGGCCGAGATGTTACCCTTGTACGTGTCTTTGTCCACCAACTGGGTCGGCGGGTCGTACCAGCCTTCGCCGCTGACGATCTGCCCACCATTGCGGAAGTGTCGCGCCCGGGCCACCCGATCCAGGCGAACACGCGCCTCAGACCGTCCGCGCACACTGATGTACCCGTCTTGGGCCAGCAGGGTCTGCGGATCGGCCTGTAGCATTTCGGCCGCTGTCTCGAATAGCTGGCGCCGGGCCTCCAGCGCCGCCTGGTGAGCGGCGTTGCCGGCGATGAACGTCGTCCGGCTGGCGTGCACGCCAACGTCCCACGGTTTTACATCGGTGTCGCTGTTGTGCACCGACACGTCGCTGGTCCGCACGCCGAGCACCTCGGCCACGATTTGGGCCAGCACGGTTTCGGAACCTTGGCCGATCTCGGTGCTGCCTGTGACCAGCGTAACGTGGCCAAAGTCATCGACTCGAACGCTGGCCCCGCAGCCGTCGCTGCGATAAATCCGCGCGCCGCCGCCGACGTTGAGCGTGGCCGCGAAGCCGGTGCCGCGCCTCCTCGTCGAGGACCGGCCCGGCGCGCTCGAGCTCGCGAGGCCGGCCTGGCTCGGACGGGCGTCGTTCCCCGAGGCCGCGTATAGGTCCGTCTGGCTCGTTGGCGGCTGGCGCGCGCCGCCGGCCACGTCGCTGCGGTCAGCGCGCGCGGCCACAGCCTCCAGGCACTCCCGCAACCCGCAGCTGGTGATCCTGAGGCCCTGCGGCGTCTCTTCGTTCGGGCGGTTGGCGTTCCGCAAGCGAAATTCCACTGGATCCAGTCTCAAGGCCTCGGCCAGACGGTCCATGAGTGTCTCGACAACAAAGGTGGATTGGGGGTTGCCATAGCCGCGGACGGCTCCCGTGATCGGGTTATTGGTGTACACGCACTCGGCCACGAAGCGGACGTGCGGCACGCGGTACAGCGAGGCCGTCGTTTCCATCATGACCAGCGGCGTGACGCTGCCCCAGGAGACGTAGGCGCCGATGTCTAACAGCGCGTAGACGTCGCGGAAGGTCAGTTGGCCGTTGGCGCGGGCCCCGGCCCGCGCCTGCACGCGGGCCGGCTGGCGCATCGGTGCAGCCAGGAATTCCTCGGCCCGCGAGAAGGCGATGCGCACGGGCTGCCCCGCCTTGCGTGCCAACAGGGCGGCGATGGGCTCGAAGGGGTAGACATCCAGGCCGCGGCCAAACGCGCCGCCAATCGCGCTCTGGATAATGCGGATCTGGCTGCCGTTGAGGCCGAGAGCCTCGGCCAGATCGCGCTGGAGCAGAAACGGGATTTGGGTGGTGCTGTAGAGCGTCAGCCGGCCGTGATGGTCGAAGCTGGCCACGACGACGCTCGTTTCCAGGGCCGCGTGAGCGACGTAAGGTAGATCGTAGTCCGCGGCGACCACGACGTCGCTTTCGGCCTCGCCTTGGGCCAGGTCGCCGTGACTGTAGCGAAAGGCGGAAAAGAGGTTGCCATCGCGCCCGGCGTGCACGCGGGGCGCATCGGCGGCCAGCGCCGCCCGGGCGTCAAACACAGGCGTCAGTGGCGCGTAATCCACCTCGATCAACTCTAGCGCTTCCGCGGCCAGATCAGCGTCGATTGCGGCGACGGCCGCCACCTCGTCGCGCAAGCTGCGCACCACCTGGCCTTTGAGCGGAGTGTTGTCCCGGCCGTAGCCGAATTTCGCGGGCGGATTGTCGGCCGCCGTGACGATCGCCTTGACGCCCGGCAGGAGCGCGGCGCGCGAGACGTCCACGTTGAGCACGCGGGCGTGGGGATAGCGAGCATACAGGATCCGGCCATGCAGCAGGCCCGGCAGGCGCACGTCGTGGCCGTAGGCCGCGCGGCCGGTAGCCTTGTCAGGCGCATCCAGCTTTGGCAGGCGCTGACCAACAACGGCGCCCATCAGGCTGCCTCCTCCGCGGCCGCTAGGACGGCCTCGACGATCTTCTGATAGCCGGTGCAGCGGCACAAGTTGCCGGCGAGCGCGCGCCGGACCTCTGGCTCGGTCGGGTTCGGGTTCTCGCCCAGCAAGGCTATCGTGGCCATGACCATGCCTGGCGTGCAGAAGCCGCACTGAATGCCGCCCTTTTCGACCAGCGCCCGCTGCACTTTGTGCAGGACGGGTCCCTGGGCTACCGCCTCCACGGTGAGCACCTGGGCGTCCTGGCAGTCGAGCGCCAATACCAGGCAGGCCGTGACTGGCTGGCCGTCGAGCAGAACCGTGCAGGCCCCGCAGTCGCCGGCATCGCAACCGCGATGGGCGCCGGGCAGGCCAAGCTGGCCGCGCAGAACATCGAGCAGCGCCTGGCGCGGGTCGACCAGCACAGTCTGCGCCTGGCCGTTCACGGTGAAGGCGAGTGGCTGGCTGGCCATGTCAGGTTGCTTCGGCCAGCGCCGACAATCCCCTGCGCGTCAAGGTCGCCACCATCCGGCGCCGGTACCAGGCCGAGCCGCGCACGTCGTCAATCGGCTGAGCCGCCTCAGCCGCCAGATCAGCGGCCTGCTCGATGCGCTCGGCCGTCAGTTGCTCACCCACAAGGGCTTCTTCGGCGCGGCGGGCGCGCATCGGCGTTGGCGCCACCGCGCCGAGGACGATGCGCGCGCGCTGGCACCGCCCGCCAGCCAGGTGCAGCGCCAGCCCGACGCCCACCACGGCTATGTCCATGCACGCGCGGGGCGCCAGTTTTAGGTAGGTAGCCGAACCCGAGGTTGGGGAGGTCCGGACCGCCATCAGCAGTTCGCCCGGGAGCAGGGCAGTTTGCCCAGGCCCGGTGATGAATTCCTCGAGCGGCATTTCGCGCTCGCCGTGTGGCCCAGTGATGAGGCAGGTCGTGTCCAGCGCTATCAGGACCGGCGCCAGGTCGGCCGACGGGGCGGCATTGCACAGGTTGCCGCCGAGTGTGGCCAGGCTGCGGATCTGGACCGACGCCATCGTGCCGGCGGCGGCCGCCACGGCC